>JBBQYR010000210.1:0-6743 GCA_038208565.1 Chthoniobacterales bacterium | reverse complement strand
AAGTTGTTTGCAGCCGAGGCTGCGAAAGTGCGCGCCCATCGCGGCGTAAAACCCGCGCTGATACTCGGCCATGAACTGCGTCTGATCGCGCAACCGCTTCGCCATCGCGCCCTCCGCGGGCTTCGTGAGCAGGAAGATGTCATGCACGCCGATCACGCCGCCGGTTGCGTCGTCGTGCTTGTGCTTCGCGCCATCCCACGCCGCGAGCGCGGCCGCGGCACTGCCGTATTTTTTCACGCACCAAGCGTGAAAGTGGCGGCCAAACTTGATCTTCAGCGGCTCTGGAAATTTCCCCTCGGTCCAAAAGAACAAGCTGTCCTCATTCTGCACCTGGAGGAACGCGACGGTCGGATCTTCCTTGATCGCCAGCCCGGTGTGCGGGTTCACGCGGGTGAAAAGCTCACGCGTCCAGGTTCGATAGGCGTCCCGCAATTTCTCGTCGAGAAAGAGCGCGCCCCAGAGCTGTTGTTTCGGCGCGAAACCCTCGATCTCCCATGAAGCCGGCATCTCGTGATGCGCCCACCACGGCGAGAGGCAGACGTAGATGCCGCAGTCCTTCGCCGCCTTGATGTAGCGATGCAAGCCCGCGACGATCTTCTCGTTCAGCGCAGTGATCGGCTCCTTGTCATCCTTGCTCGCCACGATGAAATGCAGCCGCACGAGATTCACGCCGAGCTTCGCCAGCCAGCGGCACTGGCGATCCATCTCCTCCGGCTTCATCGTCCAGCCATCCGCACCCACCGCCCAAAAGCGAATCGGCTGCCCATCCCCGCGCGCGAACGAATTGCCGTCCGGCGAAAGCTTCACGAATCCACTTTCGCCCGACTGCTTCTCATTCAGCGAGCGCAGATCGAGCAGCGCATCGGCGGTGAAGGCATCGTCTTTCGGGGCGACGAAGTCCCACGTCTCCGCGGCAGGCGCGAGGATTGGGAAGGACATCGCAAAGAGAACTACAGCAGTGAGGGAGGAGGAGAATGGGGGCATGGAGCGGAGGGTAGGAGTTTGGGCGGGTGACGGCGATTATACGAAGGGATGAGAACCACGAATGGACACGAATGAAGACGTGCAACGGAATGTGAAATGGAGTGCGGCCATTGGTTCAAGAAGCTCGCTGTTGGCCCACATCCGCCCGCCTGGACACCCTTCATTCGTGTCCCTTCGTGTCCATTCGTGGTCCGGGATCGCGCGCCAGCGCCAGTCCGCCCCAGACTCCGGCGGCGTCGCCGAGGACGGAGAACTCGATGCGCACGTCATCGGGCGGAAACATACCGACGCGCTGCTTCACCGTCGCGCGGACGGTCTCGAGGAGAAGGCCGCCGAGGCGCGCCAGTCCGCCACCGAGGATGACGGCATCGGGGTGCAGCACGGAGACAATGTTCGCGACGCCAATCCCGAGAAACCGCGCAGCCTCGACGAGCACCTCGCGCACGGCTTCGTCGCCGGCCTCGGCAGCAGCGACCATGTCCATCGGAGTGAGCCGATCGAGACGGCCGTCGATCCGCTCGCGCAGAATCGGCGCGCGCCCGCAGCGCACGAGCCACGCGCCTTTCCCGATCAGCACCGGCCCGCTGATCAGCGTCTCCAGGCAGCCGCGATTGCCGCAGCCGCAGAGCGGGCCATCGGGGACGATCGTCTGGTGGCCGAGTTCGCCGGCCGCGCCGAGCGGCCCGAGACGCAGCCGACCATCCACGACCACGCCCCCGCCGACGCCCGTGCCCAGCGTGAAGAAAGCGAAGGTGGACGCGCCCGTGCGGCCCGCGCCGAAATGCAATTCACCCAGCGTCGCGAGACGCGCGTCGTTCAGCACCGACACCGGGCAGCCGAACCGCCGGGTCAGCGGTTCCGCGACCGGGACACCGCGCCATTCGCCCGGCAGATTGGGCAGAAACAACGTCGTGCCCGAGCGGACATCGACCAAACCCGGCACGCCGACGCCCACACCGAGCGGTTCCACTCCGTGCTCGCGGAGCGCGGTTTCGATCAACTCCCCGACCCGCGCGATGACACCGCTCGGGCCAAGATGCGATTCCGTCGGCACACTCGACTGGCCGAGCAATTGCATCGCCTCGTCCGCGACGGCGCACGCGAGATTGGTCCCGCCGAGATCGATGCTGAGGTAAGCCTTTTTCATCTTCCTGAGAAAGCCTGCCGCTAACGCGCGGCGTGGCGGCGTGAACATCTGGGTCATGGAATCGCGCAGGGCAAACGAGCCTCCGGCGAACCTTGTCTTGATGGAAGTTACTTTGGAGAAGTCGAAGTCGGAGCCATCCACCTCGAATGACACATCGGCTTCTGCGCTCAGGCGAGAAGCTCTTTCACGATTTTCCCATGCACATCCGTGAGCCGGTAGTCGCGGCCCTGGCTGCGGAAAATGAGGCGCGTATGCTCGAAGCCGAGCAGGTGCAGCAACGTGGCGTGGAGGTCATGCACATGCACCGGGTCGCGCGCGACGTTGAAGCCGAGTTCGTCGGTCTCGCCGTGGACGGCCCCGCGTTTAAAGCCGCCACCGGCGACCCACATGGTAAAGCAGCGGTTGTGATGATCGCGCCCGGCTTTGTCGTCGGCCGCGCCTTGCACCATCGGAGTGCGGCCAAATTCGCCGCCCCAAATCACGATCGTATCGTCAAGCAGCCCGCGCTGCTTGAGATCCTTGACCAGCGCAGCACTGGCCTGGTCGGTGTCCTTGCAGTTTTTCGGCAGCAAATCCTTGATTCCCGCGTGCTGATCCCACGCCTCGTGGAAGAGCTGCACGAAGCGACCGCCGCGCTCGATGAGCCGCCGCGCGAGCAGGCAGTTCTTGGCAAAGCCGGGCTGCGGATTCGCCGGGTCGAGGCCATACATTTCGAGCGTTTCCTTGCTCTCGTCTTTCAAGTCCATGAGGTCGGGCGCGCTCGTCTGCATCTTGTAGGCGAGCTCGTAGGAATTGATGCGCGTGAGGATTTCCGGGTCGCCGGTTTCGGCCAGTTCGCCCTCGTTCATCCGGCGCAATGCATCGAGCGAGGCGCGCTGTGTCTCGGCGTCGATGCCCTTCGGATTCGACAGATAAAGCACCGGGTCGCCCGTCGAGCGGAAGGGCACGCCGGCATACACCGTCGGCAAAAATCCACAGCCCCAGTTGCCCGCGCCGCCGCTCGTCCCTTTCGCCGAAGAGAGCACGACATAGCCCGGCAAATCCTCCGCCTCGCTACCCAGCCCGTAGAGCGTCCACGCGCCGAAACTCGGCCGGCCAAACTGCTGCGAGCCTGTATTCATCAGGATTTGCGCGGGGGCGTGGTTCACCGCATCGGTCTGCATCGAGCGGATGAAAGTCACATCATCCGCGATGCTCGCGGTGTGCGGCAGCAACTCGCTGAGCGTCATCCCCGCCTGCCCGTGCTGCGCAAACTTGAACCGCGACGCCATGAGCGCCGACGTGGGATTGATGAACGCCGCGCGGTAGCCCTTGAGCAATTCCGCCGGCGCCTGTTTGCCGTCCCATTTCGAGAGCTCCGGCTTGTGGTCGAAAAGGTCGAGGTGGCTCGGCGCACCGGCCTGGAAGAGGTAGATGACGCGCTTCGCCTTCGGCGCAAAGTGCGGCTGCCGCGGCGCGAGCGGATTGGTCGTGGCCGCGGTGGCGAGTTGATTCCCGAGCAGCGAGCCGAGGGCGATGGAGCCGAGGCCAACGCCGCAGTCGCGGAGAAACCAGCGGCGGGTGATCGAGGAGGCGGGGACGGAGGGATGCTTCATGGATTTGTGGGATTGGGAAGGGCGTGCTCTTGAACAGGATTACATTTGGGCGGATGATCGCCGCATGACGACATTTGCGAGCGCCTTGGAATCGGCCGACAAGCTCACGCTTGACGAACAGGAACAACTCGCAGCCACGCTCCAGCGGCGCATCGCGGAACGTCGGCGGGAAGAACTGTTCCAAGCAGTGAAAGAGGCGCGGGCGGAGCACGCTGCCGGAAAGATCAAGCCTGCGAGTGTCTCGGCGATCATGAAGCGAATCCGCGCGTGAAGCGCGCGTTGCTTCCCAGCGCTCGATTTGAGCGCATGGCGCGCCGGTTCGCCAGGCGTCACGCCGGCGGGGCGGATGACTTGCAGGCCGCACTGGAGCTTCTCGCTGAGGATGCCTTTCACCCCGCGCTCCGCACGCACAAGCTCAAGGGAAAGTTTGCTAAATCGTGGGCCTGCTCCGCCGGATATGATCTGCGCATCCTCTTTCAACTCGTGAAGCACGAGGGCGGCGAGGCCATCTTGCTGGAAGCGGTCGGCACCCACGACGGAGTATATTGAAGGCAGTCCGCTCATCCTTTGTTCAGCGTCGCATCGAGGTTGAGCAGCACGCGCGCGAGGATGGTCCACGCCGCGGCGTCGTTCGGGGTCGCGTCGGCGGGGAGGTCGGCGGGTTTTGCGAGATCGGAGAACGCGATGTCGCTGGCTTTGAGTTCGCCTTTCGCGAGGCGCGCGCGGCGCGTGGCGAGCAGGTCGAGCATCTCCTTTTCCTCCGCCGGTCGCGGCGCGCGGCTCGCGCAGAGGCGAAAGGCGTAGCGCACGCGATCCGCGTCGGTCGCGCCGCCTTCGCGCAGGATGCGGCGGGCGAGGGCCTGCGCGGCTTCGGTGAAGACGGTTTCGTTCAGCGACGCGAGCGCGGCGAGCGGGGTGTTCGAGCGCATCCGGCGGGAGCAGGCGGCGTCGGCATTCGGCGCGTCGAAATTTGATAGTGAAGGCTCCGGCAACGAGCGGCGGCGGAAGACGTAAAGCGAGCGGCAATAGCGCTCGGGGCCGGTGGCGGTGTCCCAAAAATTCACGTCGGCGTAGCTCAGCGCGAAGACGCCGTCGGGCACTGGCGGGAAGATGCTTGGGCCGCCGAGCTTCTTCGTGTCGAGCAGGCCGGACGCGGCGAGCGCGATGTCGCGAATCTGCTCGGCCTCGACGCGGTGACGCGTGCCGCGCGCGAGTAGTTTGTTCAGCGGGTCGCGCTTCGCCAGCTCGGGCGTAAGCTTGGAGCTTTGGCGATACGTGGCGCTCGCGACGATGGTGCGGAGCAGGTGTTTGAAGCTCCACGCGGTCGCCTTGTCTCCGGGTTCCATCAGCTCGCACGCGAGCCAGTCGAGCAACTCGGGATGCGTGGGCAGGTTGGAGCGGGTGCCAAAATCCTCCGGACTTTCGACGAAGCCCGCGCCGAAGAGCGCCTGCCAGGTGCGGTTCGCGAGCACGCGCGCGGTGGTGGGCGAGCGCTTGTCCACGAGCCAGCGCGCGAGGGTGAGGCGGTTGCGCGGGCCGTCGGCTGGCAGGGGATGCAGCGCGGCGGGGACGATGGGCTCGACTTTTGCGCCCGGCGATTGCCAGTCGCCGCGCAGCAGCAGATGCGTCTCGCGGCGATGCTCCGGCGTGCGATCGGCGACATTCAGCACGCTCGTCCCTTCCGGCCATGCAGCCCAAAGTTTGTCGATCTCCTCGTTCTGCTTTTTCCAGCCGCCGAGCGTCGCGCGCCAGAAATCGAAGGCTGCCGCCTTATCATCTGGCGAGCGTTCGGCGGCGGGTTTTTGCAAGGCGGCGAGCATTTCCGGCGGCACCGGCTCGGCGCGCGGCGCAGCCTCGCTCGTCACGCTCAACTTCCAGCGACCGAGGTAAGGCGCCTGGTCGCCGTAGGGGCTTTTGCCGCCGTGCTTGAACTTGAAGCTGACCTTGAACCGCGTGCCCGCCGGGTAGCCGAGCGGCGCGGCGAATTGCACCACCGCGTGGCTCGGCTGATTGCGCCAGCGCGCGTGCCGATCGGTGCCCCACGCCGTCTCGTCGCGTCCATCGATGAGAAAGCCCGCGCCGCCGAGCAGCCGGCGGTCGTCGCCGTCTTTCCGGAACTGCGCCGGCATCAAGCCCTCGCGCTGCGCCACGTCCGCCGTCGCATTCTTCAGCGCGACCGGCTGATATTTTTCCGGCTCCGCGAGTGACGCCGCCTCGACGACCAGCTCCGAAATCGCGAACTCCCCGCGCGGCCCGCGCCCCGGCCCCTCGAACGGCAGATCGCCGTGCGTGAGCGCGTCGAGCCGCAGCCCGGTGAGCGCCTGCGCCGATGTGTCGGCGATCGTCACCACGGTGCCGTCGTTGATTTTGTGCCCGAGCGAAAGCACCGAGCCGTCCGGCAAAATAGTCGGGTGTGCCAGGCCGCCGATCGCCTCCGCGCTGTCCGGCTTCAGCGTCGTCCAAGCACTCGTGCCGCGCTTGCCCGCGATCACCTTTTCCCAAGTCGCGAGCCACTCCTCCCAGCCCGGCGACGTGTTGCGCAGCACCTGCATCTTCTTCTCCGTCTCGGCGAGGACACGCGTCTTCTCCTTCTCCTCGGCGGGCGAATGGACGCGCTGCACCGCTTCGTAGTCGTTGTTCAAAAACGCGAAGATGCCGAAATATTCCCGCTGCGCGATGGGATCGAATTTGTGGTCGTGGCACTGCGTGCAGTTCAGCGAAAGGCCGAGCACGCTCTTACCGATGGCGTCCACGCGATCGATGACGCCCTCGATGCGCCACTGCTCGGCGATGACCGCGCCCTCCTCGTTCACCATCCCATTGCGCAGAAAACCGGTGGCCACGCGCTGGTCCTGCGTGGCGTTCGGGATCAAATCGCCGGCGATTTGCTCGGTGATGAACTGGTCATAAGGCTTGTCCGCGTTGAACGCCGCGATGACCCAATCGCGCCACGCCCACTGCTGGCGCGGCAGGTCTTTTTCGTAGCCGTCGCTGTCGGCATAACGCGCGGCATCCAT
>JBBQYR010000209.1:0-6845 GCA_038208565.1 Chthoniobacterales bacterium | reverse complement strand
TGAGAAAAATTCTCGACTGCTGCCACCCGTAGGTGTCTGGACCGTGTCTCAGTTCCAGTGTGACTGGTCGTCCTCTCAGACCAGCTACCCGTCATAGCCTTGGTGAGCCGTTACCTCACCAACTAGCTGATAGGCCGCGGGCTCATCAAGAAGCGCCAGGTTGCCCCGGCTTTGGTATCGCGAAGATGTCTCCACTAACCACATGCGGTATTAATTCGCCTTTCGGCGAGCTATCCCCCACTTCTCGGTAGATTGCCCACGTGTTACGCACCCTTACGCCACTAGACTTTACGTGTATTGCTACAAATAAAATCCCGTTCGACTTGCATGTCTTATCCACGCCGCCAGCGTTCGTTCTGAGCCAGAATCAAACTCTCCGTAAAAAACGGATGAGACTTGCGCCTCAAAGTTTGCGTGAGTGCTGCTAAGGCACTCACTAAATCAGGCTGTTCATTACCTACTCAAGCCTCAGCGCAAAGCGCTGTCGGCCGAGCAGGGTTTGTACAGTCTTATAATTGTTGAAATCAAAGATCTGACGTATAACGCACAATTCAATTTTTGCTTACTACACCCCGAGTTGTCTCGAGGTGCTTTTGACCGTTCTGAGCTTGCTCATTTCGCGTCGCTTTGGCTTTCACCGGCGCTCGCGAAGTCGTGTGACAAACTCCAGAATCAAACTTTCAAAGATCGCCGCTCTCACAAACTTCCAGGCAACAAAAAACTCAATCTCGGTGCCGACTTTGGTCTCGCGTCTCACGACGCTTGCTCATTGTCGGGACAAGATTGAGTTCAATCTGAAGTCCCAGAAGTTCGAAGAACTAACCGCCTTTTCAAGCGGCCCCGCTTACGCTGCGGGAGGAGCACTTTAGGTATTCGCTTCTGCTGGTCAACGAGAATTTTGAATTTCTTCAACTTTTCTCGTCGCCTGCGTTTCGCGCTACCGCTTATGCAGCCCCACTTTCGTAGCGGGGCGCGCAATCTAGACATTCGCCTTTGCTGGTCAACGAGAATTTTGAATTTCTTCAACTTTTCTCGTCGCCTGCAGTTTAGCGGTGTCGCTTTTTGCGGCCCCTCCTCGTGGCGGGGCGCGGAAACTAGCAAAGCGTTTCCGGGCGGCAAGAGAAATTGCGTGAAAAGTTGCGGCGCCTTGCTTTTCTCCGTTTTGCTTTGTCGTCAAAAGCCTGGCCATCGGCGCTACGGCTCGCCGCTCGATTGACCCGGGACGCCCGCTGGCAGAGGATTCCCAGGCACATGGCTATTCCGGTAGCACTTGGTGAGTGCTCCGATGGTCAGTGCCGCCACGAGCACGGCGATGAGCATGATTTCGTGACCGGTGAGTCTCATCATGGCGCTCAATTCATGCGGCGGAACTCGTAACGTCCGCGAATTTGCCGCGCGAAGTACTGGCCTTTCGACTCCGCACTCAACAAAGCGGCGTGAGTTTCGTCAGGCACGCCGCGGTATCGATAGATTGAGCCTGTGTGGAATTCGATCTCCAGCACCTTCGCGCGATGATTGTAACCGACGGTTGCGAGATTGCTCGATACGACCCTCTGCCGCTTTACCGCGACCTCAAGCCAATGCTCTCCGGCCGCAGTTGTGCTTTCTGCCAAGCTGGGCAGCGCAGACGACAGCACGACCACATGCACGCATGCGCGGAGAAAGGCTCTTCGTGCCATTGGCATCCACATGCCGAGAGCGTAGGCAAAAGAGCGCTTTACGACGAGGCAAAATTTGCTCTCGCAAGCTGCCTCCGCAGCCAAGTCTTTCGCGAACGCCGCTGACCTTGGTTTCCTACATTCAGGCAGCTTTCGAGTGCGTACAGACCAAGTCCCGCGCGGGCTGAATGCTCCAGCGGACCGCGACACTCGCCAGATCCGCATTCAAGCTCCAGCGATCGGGTAACGGCTCACCGATGTGCCCGGGATTGCCGCCTTTGAGTTCCATGCATCCCGTGTTGTCGCCGATGCGGCGGATCTCTGCCACTTCGTCGGCGCTGAGGCGGAGTGAAGGGAGCGCCGCAAGATCATCGATCTTGTCCTCGATGGGGCGAGCCCCTTCCCCGACCTCCTGGATGATCGTCGGAACGACACTTTCGATCGGCTTTTGGCTGAGGTTCCAGATGCTCGCCAATTGCAGCATGGTCAGCCCGTGAGCCTCAGCAAAGGAGCGGATGGCGTCGAGCTTCTTGTTCCCTGCTTCGACCCAGCCGGCGGGCCGGAAAGTGCGGTGATCGCGCTCGCCGAACTGATGCCCGGGCTTCACGTCGCCGTGGAAAATGCCGCCGTAATCCACCACTCGCGTGATGATCTTCACCTCGTTCTGCTGGGCTGCATCGAGACAAAGAGTGCCTGGCCATGGTTCGAGCGGATTGAGGATGATCATCGCCCAATCCAGCAGCGGGCCGAAGCGCTCGAAGTTCAGGATGACATCGAGTGAAAAGCCATTGGCCGGCCCAGGCGCGACGCCCAGGCGATCGGTGAGGCCCGCTTCCTTCACCTTGCTCATCGCGTTCCAAACCGCATCGCTCGTGTATCCGATCGAATCGGGGTTGTGCAGCATCAGGCAGTCGAAACGATCGACGCGGCAGCGCTCGAGCGACTTCTCCGTAGCCATGCGCACGTAGCTCGCGTAATCGCCCGAACTGCGCAGTTGCGGATGAGTGAAGCGCGGGAAGCCTTTCGATCCATCGCGCTGCCCGCTGTAAAAATCATGCCCGATCATGCCGACCAGCGCGTAACTGTCGCGCGGCACACCGGCGAGCGCCCGCCCGAGCATTTCATCAGCGGCACCGTTGCCGTAGACATCGGAAGTCATGAACGTGCGGATCCCGCGGTCGTAAGCGTGCCGGATAACGGCAAGGAATCGCTCGTCGCTGAGCGGTTCGCCGAAGTGCATGAAACGACCACCAGACCAAGTTCCGTAAGCTGTGCGGGAGATATCCATAAGGGAAAAATAAAGGCGATTAGGGCAATGAGACGCACTTGAATAACCCGATTCCGCGCATCCGAAAACACGGATTTTGGTCGAGTCTGCACATGGCTTGCTCAATCGCTTCTCAACGCGCCGGGTGACGCGCCGGGTGACGCGCCGGGTGACGCGCCTCGATCATGCGGAGCAGCCCCCGCCCTTCCTCATTTTCGGGCTCCAGCAACAACACTTCGCGAACGATTCTTTCCGCCTTGGCGGCGTGACCTTCCGCCAGCAGCACCGCGGCAATGCTGAGACGCGGTTGGGTCCATTCCGGGCGATACTTCAGCACTTCACCAAACTGCACGAGTGCCTTGCCGGGCCGCCTGTCGAGCGCGAGCCAAGTGCCCAACCGGAAGCGCAGGTCGGTATTCCACGGCACCAGCAACAGGACGCGGGCAAGGCGGGTCGTTGCTTCGCCATAGGCACCCCGCTCGGCGGCGGCCTCTGCAGTCGCGAGTTGATAACGCAGGAATGGTTCGCGGATCCGGGCTGCTTCCTGGAAGTGATGCATCGCGTCCGATCGGCGGCCTTTCTCCCACAGGACCGCACCGAGGCTGTAGTGCGCCACGTAATTCTCCCGCGTCACTTCGAGAGCATGCGAAAAGACGGATTCGCTATCGCGCCAAGTCCGCACTTGGAGAAAGGCCGAGGCCGAAAAAACACTCACGATACCTCCAGCGACAAGGCCCAGTCGCCGACGATTGCGTGAACCAACAACGCCCAACTCCGCGCCCCCCCATTCTCCGATCTGCCAAACCACGGCGACGAAAAGCCCGACGAACGAAAGATACGAATACCGATCCGCAAGGGCTTGCTCGCCGATCTGGATCACGCCGAGCACCGGCGCGAGCACGACGAGAAACCAAAACCACCCCACGAGCAGCCATGGCCGTGAGCGCCACTGCCGGCACGCCACCCACGAGAAAAAAGCGATCCCAACAACACTCGCCCCGGCCAGCAGCAGGCTCAGGCCACGCCCTGGGTGCGGGTAAAAGAACGCGAGATCCACGGGCACGAATGCCTTGGCGACATACGTCATGACCGCTACCGCCGCATTCGCGAACCTCCACGCCAGCGGAAGCGTGTCTGCGCCCGCCAGTGCTCCGATGTCCTTTTGGACAAAATACGCGAGCCCCGCGACGCCCACACTCAGCAAAAAAAGCGGCGCCTTTTCCAAGACCAGACGCCTCAGCAGGGGGAACCAATCTGCTGAGGAAAAATCGAGGCGCCGGAGCGGCCACACATCGAGCAGGAGCAGCACGAACGGCAGCGAAACGGCCATCGGCTTGCCCATATTCGCCGCCAGCACAGCGGCGAAAAGCCCCAGATAGCGGCGCCAACCCACGCGCTCGACATACCAGCCGTAGATCCACAGCGTGAGCACAAAGAAAAAGCCGTTCACCAAATCCTTCCGCGCCGAGAGCCACAACACGGGCTCCACGTGCATGGGGTGCACGAGAAAAAGCGCAGCCACCAGAGCGCTCCGCCAGCAAGCACCGGTAAGGCGCAGCAGCGCTCCGAAGAGCGCACAACCAGTGGCGAGATGGATGAGCACGCTGGTCGCGTGATGCCCTCCCGGCTGAAAGCCGTAGAGTTCATGGTCGGCGAGGCGCGTCAGCAGCGTGAGCGGCTGCCAGTATTCCGCGCTTTCACTGAGCCGCGTCAGGTTGGTCGTAAAAGCCCACGCCAATCCTTTCGCGCTGAGCCCGGCGGTGAGTGCGGGATTGCCATCGACGTAACGGTCGTCGTCCCACGCGATGAATTCGTAGCGCGCGGCTTGCGCAAAAATCAGCAGCGTCAATATCGCGAGCGTAGCGCAGATGCCCACGATCGTCCAACGCCTTGGGCGGCTGGAAAGATCGGACGGAGCAGGTGTGCGGGCGGGCATCGGAGGACAGAGCTTAGCATTTCGCCTGCCCAAGCCGGCGAGGCCAACCGGCCAGCGGTGCCCAAGAAAAAGGCGCGCCGTCGGGAGACAGCGCGCCTTTGAAACTGGCTGGGATCGCCCTTACGCGAACCACTCCGTATGGAAGAACTCGCCGCGCGGCTTGTCGATGCGCTCGTAGGTGTGCGCGCCGAAGTAATCGCGCTGCGCCTGCAGCAGATTCGCCGGCAGATTCGCCGAGCGGTAGCTATCGAAGTAGCTCAGCGCCGAGCTGAACGCCGGCACCGCGATGCCGTATTCGATCGCCGTCTGCACGGCCTTGCGCCAGTTCGGTTGGGTGCGGGCCAGCACCTCCGAGAAGAACGGATCGAGCATCAGGTTCTTCAACTCGGGATTCTTTTGGTAGGCCTCGGTGATGCGGTTGAGGAAACGCGCGCGGATGATGCAGCCGCCGCGCCAGATCGTGGCGATGTCCTCAAAGTTCAGGTTCCAATTGTAGAGTTCGCTGGCCTTGCCGAGCTGCACCATGCCCTGCGCGTAGCTCATGATCTTGCTCGCGTAGAGCGCGTCGCGCACCGCGGCGATGAGCTGCGCCCGATCGCCGGTGAAGGGCTTCTGCTCGGGCCCCTGGAGCACCGCGCTGGCGGCCACGCGCTCGTCTTTCAGCGAGGAAAGGATGCGCGCCTCGACCGCGCTGCCGATGACCGATAGCGGCACGCCCATTTCCACGGCGTGGCCCACGGTCCATTTGCCCGTGCCCTTCTGGCCGGCTTTGTCGAGGATGAGATCGACGATTGGCTGGCCGGTTTCCGGGTCCTTCTTGGTGAAAATATTCGTGGTGATCTCGATGAGGAAACTGTCGAGCTCGCCCTTGTTCCAGTCGCCGAAGATCTGGTGAAACTCCTCCGCCGTCGGGTTCAGCGCCGCCTTCAAAATCGCGTAAGCTTCGCAGATGAGCTGCATGTCGCCGTACTCGATCCCATTGTGCGCCATCTTCACGTAATGGCCCGCCCCGTCCGGCCCCATGTGGCGGCAGCACGGCTCGCCATCCACCACCGCAGCGATCGCGGTGTAGATCGGCGCGAGCGCCTCCCAGCCCTCCTTCGAGCCACCAGGCATGATCGACGGGCCCTTCAGCGCGCCTTCTTCCCCGCCGCTCACTCCCACGCCGAAGAAATGCAGACCCTTTTCCTTGAGATATTTTTCGCGACGCTGCGTGTCGGTCCAGAGCGAATTGCCGCCATCGATGATCACGTCGCCGGGCTCGAGCAGCGGGATGAGTTGCCCGATCACCGCGTCCACCGGCGCGCCGGCTTTCACCATGATCTGCGCCCGCCGCGGACGCTTCAGCGCTTTCACGAAATCGGGCAGCGTCTTGGCAAAGACGAAATTTTTGCCCTTCCCGCGCGCGGCTTCGAAGGCGTCCACGACGCTGGTCGTACGGTTGAAAACGGCGACGTGAAAGCCGCGGCTTTCCATGTTCAGGACGAGGTTTTCGCCCATCACGGCGAGGCCGATCAGGCCGATATCACAGGTGCTCATGAGTGTTGGAATGGTCAGTTTGGTTGCGTTCGAAAGGGGCGGGAGCCTAGCGACAAGGAAGCGCGCAAGGCAATGGCGATTCTCCCGCCACTTTTTCATGCCGCCGCAGAATCCCGCTCATGGCTCGCCCCGCCGGCCCCGCCAAACGGAGCCCCTCCCGGAGAAACCGCGGAGGCGCAGAGGGGAAAGGAAAAAAGAGCACACCCGACGAGCCCACGGCTATCTCTTCTGGTCCCTGCTCTTCCCCCCTCCCTCCCCGTCTCCGCGGTTGCTGGTCGCCTCCGCGACCTCCCTGCGGGCGGCCTTCAGCCGGCTTTGTCGCCATGTTTCCGCCTCGACCTGCCTGCGGCAGTCTCGCTCCGCTCGAATCCGCGGTTCACCAATCCCACCTCACCGCCGCAGCGCGAGGATCAGCTCCCCGCTCCCCGCCGCCTACGGCGCCACG
>JBBQYR010000208.1:0-6881 GCA_038208565.1 Chthoniobacterales bacterium | reverse complement strand
GCGGAGATCAGCCTAAGCCCGTTGGAAACTCCGGATGGATTGCTGATCATCGCCGCGGTTCGCGACGTGACCGAGCGCAACCGCACCGAGAAGGCGCTGCGAGTGGCGATGGCGGAAATCGAGCGCGGCTCGCGCGCCAAGGACGACTTTCTCGCCGCTCTTTCGCACGAGTTGCGCACGCCGCTCACCCCAGTGCTCATGACTGCTTCCGCGCTGCGCGAAGACGAGTCGCTGGCGCCGTACATCCGCGAGCAGCTCACGATGATCGTGCGCAATGTCGTCCTCGAAGCGCGGCTCATCGACGACCTGCTGGATGTGACCCGCATATCGCGCGGCAAACTCGTCCTACGCACTGAGCCGTGCGACATCCACTCCCTCACCGCGCTCGTGGTCGAGATCGTCCGCGGAGACGCGCGGGAAAAGGCCATCAGTATCGAACTCGAACTCGCCGCCCAGTCCAGCAGCTTGACGGGTGATTCCACGCGACGACGGCATCGGCTTGGATGCGGCGGCCATGGAACGCATTTTCGAGCCATTCGAGCAGGTTTCGCCCGACCAGAAGCACCTCTTCGGCGGCCTCGGCCTCGGGCTCGCCATCGCTCGCGCCATCGTCGCCCGACATCATGGGACCATGCGCGCGGCGAGCGCCGGCCTCGGGCTCGGCTCAACCTTCACCGTCGAACTCCCTGTCACCGCCGCCTCGGCCAGCGACCCCACGACGACCGCCTCCCCGACCGCGGGTACCAGCCACGCCCCTCCGCAAGCTGCGGCGCCCATGCGCCTGCTCGTCGTCGAGGACCACGAAGCGACGCGGCAAGTGCTGACGCGTCTGCTCACGCGGGACGGCCATGACGTCGTCGCAGTCGCCAGCCTCGCCGCCGCCCGCGCGGCCGCCACCACACAGCGCTTTGATGCCGTCATTTCCGATCTCGGCCTGCCCGACGGCACCGGGATCGAACTGATGAAGGAACTGCGCACCACCCACGGCCTGCGCGGCATTGTGCTGAGCGGTTACGGCATGGACGAGGATCTACGCCGCTCCCGCGAGGCGGGCTTCGTCGCGCATTTGGTGAAGCCGGTGGACATGAACGACCTGCGCCGCGCCTTGCGTCAGTTCGCCCGAGTCCCGGTCGTGGCCGAGTGACGCAGCCCGCACTGAGTGATCTGTTGCGACGATGTGATAGTCACTTGGGATGAGCGACCTTCACTCCAATTCCCTGAGGGTCTGTTTATCGCGCTTTACACTTTTTGACGCCCGGAAAGAGGCCGGAAACGCGCTTCACGACGCAAATATGGCTGGGACGAAGAATTTCTTGAGCAGCGCGAAGCAGGATTTAGGGCGCTGGGATACGGCGGAGATTTACCATCCCGAGCCGCCGCGCTGGCTACGCAAACTGTCACTCGATCATCCCCCCAAAGACGACTGCGATCACCGCATTTCGCAGGAGCCAAGAGGCAGGGTGCGAGCGATAATGTAGCGAGGAGCCGCCCAATCTAACGTCATCGCCCATCTCCCCATGCTCGCACCGAAAAACAAAACGACCGCCGCCGATGCGCTCGTCGTCCTCTCAACGGTTGCGCTGACTTCCCTGGTGGGCGCGTTACTCTATCTCGCGCGCGACCTCCTCATTCCGCTCGCGCTGGCCGCGCTGATCACCTTCCTGCTCGCTCCTTTGGTCACGCGTCTGGAGCGCTGGCTCGGGCGGGTCGTCGCCGTGCTGCTGGTCGTCACGATGATCTTCGCAGGGACCGGCGCGGTGGGCTGGGTGCTCACGCGGCAGATCATCGATCTCGCGACCAAGCTGCCTAGTTACAAAGAGAACATCACTGCCAAGCTGCGCACCTTTCAGATCCCCAAGGGTGGCGCGTTTTCGGCGTTCTCCAAGACGGTCGAGGAAATAAAGAAGGAGCTACCTGGAGGGACCGCCGCGGAGCCCGCTCCGACGGTGACACAGGAACTCGGGAAACCGACAACGGCCGTCACAGCGCCACCGGCGGCGCCGCCAGCGGCGCTTCCTGTCCAAATGGTCGAGATGTCCAAGGGCAACCCGATGGACCTGGTACAGTCGATGATCGCGCCGGTGCTCGGGCCGCTCGGCACGTCGGCGCTCGTCGTGCTCCTCGTCATCTTCATGCTCTTCCAGCGGGAAGATTTGCGGAACCGGCTGATCCGGCTCATCGGCCAAGGGCGCATCAGCGCCACGACCCGCGCGATGGACGACGCCAGTCAGCGCGTCTCGCGCTATCTGCTCATGCTGCTCGTGGTGAATGTCACTTATGGCATCGCTGTCTCGATCGGTCTCTATTTCATCGGCGTGCCGAATGCGATCCTCTGGGGCGGCTTCACAGCGGTGCTGCGCTTCATCCCGTATGTGGGGCCGTGGATCGGCGCATCCATTCCGATTCTCCTCTCGCTGGCGGTGTCGTCGAGCTGGCTGATGCCGCTGCTCACGATCGGCCTCTTCGTCGTGATCGAGCTGCTCAGCAACAACGTCATGGAACCATGGCTCTACGGATCGAGTACCGGTGTTTCCGCCATCGCACTGATTGTCGCGGCGATGCTTTGGACGTGGCTTTGGGGGCCAGTCGGGCTGGTGCTCGCGACGCCGCTCACGGTCTGTCTCGTGGTCATGGGTCGGCATGTGCCGCGGCTCTCCTTCTTGAGCGTGCTGCTCAGCGATGAGGACGCGCTCACGCCCGCCGAAGACTGCTACCACCGGCTGCTCACGGTCGGTGGGCATGACGAGGTCGAGTTTGTGGAAAGCTATCTCAAAGAGAACTCACTCCCCGCGCTCTACGACGCCGTCTTCATCCCGGTGATCACCGCGGCGGAGGTCGATGCCCGACACGATTCGCTCGATCAGGATCATCTGCTCGGGATCGAGCAGAGCCTGCGCGACATCATCGAGGATCTCGTCACGCGCCCGCCTGAATCCAAGACTGAAGCCGACGCAGCGCCGATGCCGCCGTGCCGCGTCTGTTGTCTGCCCGCGCGCGCGGAGCGCGACGAACTGGCGGCCTCAATGCTCGCGCATTTGCTCCAGCAGCAGGGCAGCGAAGCGTGGAGCGCGCCGGGCAAAGTGGTTGCGGGAGAGCTCATCGGTCTTTTGGAAAAGGCCGACGCGGACGTGGTCTGCATCTCGGTGGTGGAGCCTTCGACCGTCATCCACGCGCGTTATCTCTGCCTGAAAGTGCGTGCGCAATTTCCCCGCATCAAGATCGTGATCGGCTTGTGGGGCGTCATCGACGGTGCGGTGGAAGCCGCCAAACGCCTGCGCGATTCCGGCGCGGATGAAGTGGTCTTCTCGCTCGCCGACGCCCTCGTGCAAATCGCCAAGCTCGCACCGCTGAGCCTTGAGCCGATGACGCCCGCGCCGATTCCCGCCAATGACGACGAGCGCCTCGCCGCCTTGCACGCGCTGCAACTCCTCGACACCGACGCGGAGCCCGTCTTCGACCGCATCACCGCGAAACTCGCGCGCGTCTTCGAGGTGCCTATCGCGCTCCTCTCGCTCGTCGATCGCGACCGGCTCTTTTTCAAAAGCCACACCGGCCTGCCCGAAGACCTCGCGCAATCGCGGCAGGCGCCACGCGACGTCTCCGTGTGCGGGCACGTCGTGGCGAAGAACGAAGTCACCATCATCGAAGACCTCGCGCGCGACCGGCGCTTCGCCAGCAATCCGTGGCTTAAAGAACGCGGCCTGCGCTTTTACGCCGGCGTCCCGCTGCGCGCGCCAGGCGGCCAGCCCATCGGCACCCTCTGCCTGCTCGACACCAAGCCGCGGCCCTTCACGGCACGCGACCAACGGCACCTCCAGGAATACGCCGACGAGGTCATGGAAGAATTCGCCCGCCGCGCCGCGGTGGGAAATTCGTAAATGCTTGCAAATCAAAGGGAAACAAGACCTCGAATTCAGCCGGACACGATCGTGAACCGCTCCGAGACATCGCCCGAGTCAATGCGCTATCGCTATTCCAAGAACCCTTGGCGTCGATGAAACCGACGCGCGTGAAGCCGTCCCGAGCGCCGCGCGCGCCGTCCGATCAGGACAGCCATGCGGCCGTCCCGGCGCGAAGCAATGGATATGAAAACGCAAGCGCCGCAACCCAACGAAAACGACGACATCGACCCGGAGGAAATCCAGTCCGCGTCTGACGAGACCCCGACCGACGTGACGGCGCCGGAACTCAACGAGCAGACCAAGGAACTCACGGCATGGGATGAACCGCCCGCCGCGTCCGGCACCGCCGCTCCGAAGGTCTTGCCCGAGGACGAGATGTCGATCGCCGAGCAGTTGGTCTATGAGGGCACGGACGAGGCGGACCGTGATCTGCGGCTGGCGGCGGCCGACCCGGACTTCGAGCCGTGAGGATCGCGGCGCAGGCGCGTCCCTCCTGGCCATGACTGCTGCCGCAAGGCGGCGATCCACTGCACGCAGCGCCAGGCCGGCGGTTAAGACGGCGAGAAACCCCGATGATGAGCACCAGCGTGACTTCCAAATTGCGCTCCATCTGCTCCTTGAAGTCCAGCTCGCGGGTCGGCCATGTGTGCCGGCGCGGTCACGATCCGGTCGCGCTTTTTCGCAGCGCGATACCTAGAATTTGTTCGGGTGGACGGTCGCCCGTCTGATCCGCGCGGTTAAGCTGCCTTTTTGCGCGGCGCGGTCTTCCGAGCCTTCCCTGCCGGTGCCGCACTCTTCTTTTTCGCGCTGGAAGATTTGCCCTTCGACTTTTGCAGGCTCTCCTGCAGGACGGCGACCAGGTCGATGACGTTCGTCGCCTTCTTCTTTTTCGCGGGCGCGGCTTCCTTCTTGTCCGGGTGCTCGACCTTCTCCTCGATCAGCTTCTCCAAAGCCTCGTGATATTCGTCATTGTACATCTCCGGCTGCCAATCCGTGGTCATGCTTTCGATGAGTTGCTTGGCCATCTGCATCTCCGCTTTGCCGATCGTCTTCTCCGCGGGTTCGTTGAATTCGGACACGTCGATCAGTTCCTTGGGGAAGTGCATCAACTCCAGCATCAGTCCCTTTTCTTGAGGCTTCACGGCAGCGAGATGCTGCCGGGTGCGGATGACGACTTTGGCGATCGCGATCTTGCCCGTGTCGAGGAGAGCGTCGCGCAGGAGGACGTAGGCTTTGTCGCCCCCTTTCGCGACTTCGAGGTAGTAGGGCTTGTAGAAGAGCAGCGGGTCCACGTCCTCGATGCTGACAAAATTCATGATGTCCACCGTCTGCGTGGCCTCGACATCCACGCGGGCAAAGTCCTCGTCCTTGATGATGACGAACTTCCCTTTCTCATACTCGTACCCTTTCACGATCTGATCCCACGGCACTTCCTTGCCATCGGCCTCCGCCACTCGCTTGTAGTTCACCGGGCTTTGGTCGCTGGCGCGAAGTTGCCGGAACTTCAATTCCTCCCGGCGCGTCGCGGGGAATAACGAAACGGGGATGGTCACAAGACCGAAGCTGATGGCGCCTTTCCAGAGTGCTCTCATATGCAGACTCAATCGCCGTTCCCGGCGTTGCTGGCCGCGGAAAATTCAATCCTCGACGATTCGCTTCAGTAAATTGAAAGCAGCGACGGCCTTGCCCTCCTTCAGTACCGCCATCGCGTGACGCACCTGCTTTTTCAAGTCGGCGATGTCTCCGTCGTCTTCAGCTTCCGGCGGAGCGGGTTTGAAGGGGACGACTTTTGATTTTGCCGGCTCGGGAGTTTTCTCCGCGCGAGCCTTGGTGGCTCGCGCGGGCTTCGGTGCGGGAGTCGAGAATACCGACGGCGGGCGCGGCTTTTTCTTCGGGGGCCGCGGGGCTGGCGCGCGCTGACCTTTTGGGACTTCGGTCGAGCCGAGCAGGTCGTATTTGATACCGACCACGGAGCGGCCAGCGAAGGCGCGCAATGATTTTGGGAAGACCAGGAATTGCCGCGAGGTGCCGGGCTGAAAGCCAATTTCTCCGCGATCCGTTTTCGTCCCCACGGCTGTTTGCTCCACCGTCATCACGCGGTTGGCTTTGATGGCGGATTGCAGCGTCCGATCTTTGGACGGCTCCACAAAAATCAAATGGGTTTCCGGCTGGCCCGATTTCTGGACGACATTGGAGAAACGAACAGTCTTCACGCGCAAGAATCGCCTCCGTCACGAGCTTCGGCCTTTGCATCGGCAATCGAGCGTGAACTAATCCGTGCGTTACCCTCCGCTAGCGTCGCTGCTGGCGCACTTCAGGAGTGGCATGACCGTGATTCCGCTTTCCTCCATCACCCTCACCGTGATCGCCGTGTCGATTGTCCTCTACGGTGCTGCTGTCACTGAGCTACCTCCGCCTCGACGAGGTCTGGTTCATCGCGCTCCTCTTCCTCGTGATTCGCCCCGTCGCGGTGCGGGCCGGGCTGCTTGGACGAAAGGGCGCGGCGGCCGAGCGCGGACTCCTCTGCTGGTTCGGCCTTCGCGGAATCGGCTCGGTCTATTATCTCATGGATGCCGCCAATCACGGCTTGGACGCGGAAACAGCTTGGCAGTCACCTTTCTCGCGCAGTGTAGAATTGATCAGCTCTCCCGGATTATCGCGCCCGGCTTTTTGTCATCCCGCATCGCGACAAAACTGGGGTGGCGCAGCTTGCCGCCGTCGGTCCACTCGACGAAGGCGACCTGACAGACCTGCACGGGTTTCACCCATCGGCATTCCTTCATCTTCGCGGCGGTCAGCGCTTCGCCCCAGCGCGAGGCTTTCGTTTCTGGCAGATTGGTGAACGGGCAGTCGTCGATTTGGAGCTTCTTGAGCGCTGGGAAAATGGCGTCGCGAGTCCGCGGGACGAAGCCGTCCTTCAACTTGGCGACATAGATCAGCCGCTTCTTTTCGTAAACGCCGACGAGCAGCATCTCAAAG
>JBBQYR010000207.1:0-6898 GCA_038208565.1 Chthoniobacterales bacterium | reverse complement strand
GCTCGTCACCTGCAATCCCGCGCGGCAGCGCGGGACGGCCTGGGACGTGGAGATCGATCTGCCGACGGGACCGGAGATCGTCACCGGCTCGACCAGGCTCAAGGCCGGAACGGCGACCAAAGTCGTGCTCAACATCCTCTCGACCTGCGCGATGATCCGTCTCGGGCGGGTGCGCGGCAATGCGATGGTCGATCTGCATATCTCGAACGACAAGCTGCGGGACCGCGGGGTGCGCCTGGTCAGCACCACCTTGGGCATCAGCTACGACGAGGCGCGCGCGAAGCTGGAAAAGGCCGATTGGAACGTGCGGGCCTGCCTGTCTTAATCGGCGCCGCTGGCGGTGCTTCTTTTTGCGCCGCAGGCCACCCATGCTGGCTAATTTCCACCACGTTTTCCCATCCAGGAAATTGCCATAGCCCTCCCCGCACTGGCCAAATCCCTCTGTAACGAAATCTTTTTGCCGCGCAAAAATGCCCGTGGCACGACCGGTGCTAAACGGCAATGCGAGTTCGCAATTGCGGACGGGGAAAAAAATCCAAATAGGGGAGCAGCTCGACTGGAGGGTTACGTTTGAACGGACCGGGGGGAACCGTTCAGACCGGGCCAGTCGAGCTGCAATCCCCTTGGATTTTCTGAAAGCCAAATCAGGGCTGATTTCGGGGCGAATGAAGCAAGGCAGAGATCAGAGGTCCTTCGCTTCGCTCAGGATGACATTTGGTTTTGCCGACGCCCACCGCCTTCCCCACCGACCGCCGGAGGTCTAGATTTCCTTTTCCAGCCGCTCGCTCAGCCACTGCTTGATCATGCTCTGGTAGTTCAGATACCGCGAACGGGCGATGCGCTTGATGCGCGCGAGAAGCCGCGGATCGAAGCGCAGCGTGATCGTCGTCGATTCACGCGTGTCCGCCTTGAGCAGCGAGCCGTTCATCAGCCGCACGTCGAGCCGCGTCTCGAGCCAGAAGGCGGCCTCTTCCTCCTCGGTTTCAAAGTGCGGCACGTCGGACCAGTTGGTGATGACTTTCATGGCGGCTAGTAGCTGATCTCCGCGTTCTTGCGGTCGTAGAAAGTGACCTCCTCGGGCGTCATCTCGCGCGAGAGGATGGCGCGGTAGCGTTTCCCGTCGGTCCAGAAGACCGTGAAGACGCCGCGATCACCCACGGATTTGCCGAGGTTGAAATAGCGCGCCTTGTCATCGTCGGCCACGCCATCGGGCAGCAGGCGCAGGCTGAACGGATCCTCGAAAGATTCCTCGATCTCCTTCGGCGTGACCTTTTTCAGGTCGAATGGGGCGTCGAGCCAGTCGAATTCCATTCGGGTTAGCTGGCGCGCTGGATGAGTTCGATCTCGTAACCCTCGGGCGCATCGATGAAAGCGATGATGCTCCCCGAGCCCGTGGGCGTCGGGCCGTCGGAAAGCGGGTAACCCTTGGCCGACGAGTGCTTGGCGAAGGCCTCAATGTCGTCCACTTCGAAAGCGAGATGCGTGGTGTCGTAGCCCACGTTCACCGGGCCGCTCGCGTCGTATTGGCAGATCTCGATTTCCTCCTCGCTGCCGGGCGCCTTGAAGAAGACGAGCTTCGAGCCGCGGGGCGACTGGTGTTCGCGGACGAGTTCCAGGCCGAGCACGTCGCGGTAAAAGGCGACGGTCTTTTCGAGGTCGCTCACGCGGTAGCGGGTATGGAGGAGCTTTTTGACCATCGGGAAAATTCGGGTTTCAGATTTCGAGGATTCAGCTTTAGCCTCGCGCTCCGCTGGCGACCAGCGCTTTTCCCAACGAATCTGCATCCATGATCTCACTCGGCATCGACAGCGGCACGCAAAGCACCAAGACCATCGCGGTCGATCTCGACACGGGTAAAATCCTCGCCTCCGCCGCGCAACCCTACGGGCTCATCGAAGGTCTGCCGCCCGGGCATCTCGAGCAGGAGCCGCAGCACTGGATCGATGCCGTGGAGGCCACCGTGCGCGAGGTCGTGCAAAAGCTCGGCAAGCGGAAGGAAGAGGTGAAGGCGATCGGTGTCAGCGGGCAGCAGCACGGGTTTGTGCCGCTCGACAAAAAGGGGAAGGTCATCCGCCCGGCGAAGCTCTGGTGCGACACGTCCACGACCGAGCAGTGCGCGCAGTTCGAAGAGGAATTCGGCGACGCCGAGGGGCTGATCAAACTCGCGGGCAATCCGATCCTGCCCGGCTACACCGCACCGAAAATCCTCTGGCTGAAACAAAACGAGCCCAAGAACTACAAGGCGCTCGCGACCGTCCTGCTGCCGCACGACTACATCAACTACTACCTCACCGGCGAACGCGGCATGGAATACGGCGACGCCTCGGGCACCGGTCTGCTCGATGTCCGCGAACGCAAATGGTGCGAGCCGCTCATCGAATTCATCGACCCCGATCTCCAGCAAGCGCTGCCGCCGCTGGCCAGCTCGCGCCGCGCCTTCGGGCTGCTCCGCGAAAACCTGCGCGAAGCGTGGGGCCTGTCGAAGGGCGAAGTCACCGTGAGCGCGGGCGGCGGCGATAACATGATGGGCGCGATCGGCACGGGCAACGTCCAGCCGGGCGTCGTCACCGTGAGCCTCGGCACCTCGGGCACCGTCTACGCCTTTGCCGATAAGCCGGTCATCGATCCGCAGGGCGAACTCGCCGGGTTCTGCGACAGCACCGATCGCTGGCTGCCGCTCGTCTGCACCATGAATGTGACCGTGGCCACCGAGCAGGTGCGCAAGATGTTCGGCTGGTCGCACGACGAGCTGGAGAAGCAGGTCAGCGAAACGCCCGTCGGCTCCGACAACCTCCTTTTCCTCCCGTATCTCAACGGCGAAAGAACCCCCAACCTTCCGAACGGCACCGGGGTCCTGCACGGAATGAAGATCGACAACATGACGCCCGGCCACCTCGCCCGCGCCACCATGGAAGGCGTGACGCTCGGCCTCGCCTACGGGCTCGGGCGCTTCCGCGAACTCGGCATCCAACCCACGGAAATCCGCCTGACCGGCGGCGGGAGCAAAAGCGCGATCTGGCGCCAGCTCGCCGCGGATATCTTCGGCGTGCCGACGATCTGCCTCGCCTCCGCGGAAGGCGCCGCGCTCGGCGCCGCGCTCCAGGCGACTTACGCGAGCCACGCCGCGACCGGGAAACCCACGACCTTCCGCGAGCTCAGCGAGAAATTCGTGCAGCTCGACGACAGCACCCGCGCCAAGCCGGACACCGATCACAAGGAACTCTACGCCGCGCTGCTTACGCGCCAGGGCGACCTCACCCGCCGCCTGCACGCCGCGGATTACTTGTGAGCCACAAGCCGATCTTGGCAGGCCGCTCCCCGGATGCTAGGTAACTCCCCATGAGCATCGCCGACATTCCGCAGCTCCAGCTTCTCACCAGCGACGAGAAGCTTCAGTTGATCGAAGAGCTTTGGGAGTCGCTCGATCACGGAGACGTGTCGTGGCCGATCAGTGACGAAGAAAAGGCCATCCTGGACGCGCGTCTGGCGGAGCACGAAGCGAATCCCGGTTCCTCCCTGTCGCTGGCGGAGTTCCAGCGCCGCTGGGCCGAAAAGCATCCAGAGGCGCCGATCATGGATGGACTTTGAGATTGAGTTGCGCCCCTCGGTTCTCGCCGACCTCGACGAAGCCTACGCGTGGTATGAGGAGCAGCGCGCCGGTTTGGGCGGGGAATTTATCCAGATGTTCTCCGCCGTTCTCCCGACCCTGCGCCGCAATCCCACGGCCTACACGGTGTGGTTTCACGAAGTGCGTCACGTGATGATGAAACGGTTTCCCTATGCCGTTTATTTCCGCATCGAAGCGCAGACAGTGGTGATCTTTCGCGTCTATCACAGATCCCGCCGCCGTCGGGATTTGCGGCGCTCGTTACCAGACCTTCCTTCATGAAACTCGTCATCGCCGCCACCGGCGCCAGCGGCGCGATTTACCTCCAGCGCCTGCTCGCGCAGCTCGACCCCACCACACACGAGATCCATCTCGTCCTCAGCAACTACGCGAAGCAGGTCATCAACGAAGAACTCGGCGAACTGTTCGTGCCGGTCGGCATTCATCAGCACGGCGACAAGACGATGAACGTCCCGTTCGTCAGCGGCTCCACGCGCTTCGACGCCATGGTCATCGTCCCTTGCTCCATGGGCACGCTCGGGCGCATCGCCGCGGGCACCAGCGATTCCACCATCCTCCGCGCCGCCGATGTCTTTTTGAAAGAGCGCCGCCGGCTCATCCTCGTCCCGCGCGAGACGCCGTGGAATCTCATCCACGCGCGCAACGTCGTCACGCTCATGGAAGCCGGCGCCAGCATCCTGCCCGCCTCGCCCGGTTTCTACAGTCGCCCGACCACGCTCGAAGAACTCGCCGACACCGTCGTCGCGCGCATCCTCGATCAGCTCGACCTGCCTAACACCGGCACCTTCCGCTGGCAGGAGAACGCGGAGTGACGCCGGAGAAAAAAGCACGGCTCATCGCGGCCCTCGGTTCCCGGCTCATGCGGCTGCTTTTTGGCACGTTGCGCTTTCGGGTGAACGACCGCGCCGGCGTGCTCGCGATCACGCCGCCCCGGCCCCTCCTGTGGGTTTTCTGGCACAACCAGCTCTTCATCTCGCCGTATTTTTGGGAGCGCTTTTGCCCGACTCGGCGCGGCGCCGCCCTGGCCAGCAAAAGCAGCGACGGCGAGATCATCGCGGCCATCATCAGTTGCTTCGGCCTCCGCCCGATCCGCGGCTCCAGCTCGCGCGGCGGCAGCCGGGCCCTCGTGGAAATGAAACGCGCGCTCGAGGACGGATTCGACGTGGCCATCACGCCCGATGGCCCCCGCGGCCCGTGCTACCACGTGAATCCCGGCGTCGTGAAACTGGCCCAACTGACCGGCGGCACAGTCTTCCCGATGCACATCGAATACTCCCGCTGCTGGCGGCTCAAGAGCTGGGACGGCTTTCTGATTCCGAAGCCCTTCGCCACCGTGCAGATCACCCTCGACCCGCTCTACACGATCCCGCCGACGGCGACCGAGGAGGAGTTCGAAGCCGAGCGCGCCAAACTCGAGCAGATGCTCCGGGGGGCGGACTTGTCGATTGGATGACTTGTTGATTTGTTGATTGGCCCGCAGCGCGGGATTTCCGGCAGTCAACAAGTCAACCACTCAAGCAATCAACAAATGTTCTCGCTCATCGACGGCAAAGCCATTGCGCAGAAAACCTACGCGGAATCCAAAGCCGCCATCGCCGAGCTGAAAGCGCGCGGCGTCATTCCCGGCCTCGCCGTCGTGCTCATCGGCGATGATCCCGCGTCGCGCGCCTACGTCCGCTCCAAGGACAAGATGTGCCTCGAACTCGGCATGCATTCCGTGAAGCACGAGCTGCCCGCCGACACCACCCAGGCCACCGTCATCGATCTCGTGCGCAAGCTGAATGCCGATCCCGCGATCCACGGCATCCTCGTCCAGTCGCCCCCGCCGCCGCACATCGATGAACGCTTCATCGTCGAGACCATCGACCCGCGGAAAGACGTGGACGGCTTCCACCCGATCAACGTCGCCAAGCTCGCCCTCGGTGACGCCGATGGCTTCGTGCCCTGCACCCCGCTCGGCTGCCAGCGCCTGCTCATCGAGAGCGGCATCGAGACGGCCGGGGCAAATGTCGTCGTCCTCGGCCGGTCGATGATCGTCGGCAAACCGATGGCGCTCCTCCTGATGAACAAAGGCCAGGGCGGCGACGCCACCGTGACCGTCGCGCACTCCCGCACCCGGAATCTTGCCGAAGTCTGCCGCGGCGCCGACATCCTCATCGCCGCGATCGGCAAGCCCGAGTTTGTGCGCGCCGATTTTGTGAAAGACGGCGCCGTGGTGATCGACGTGGGCATCAACCGCGTGGAAGACGCCGCGCATCCGAAAGGCTACAAACTCGCCGGCGACGTGGCCTTTGCCGAAGTCGCGCCGAAGTGCCGCGCCATCACCCCCGTCCCCGGCGGCGTCGGCCCGATGACCATCGCCATGCTCATGGCGAATACCGTGGCCTCAGCGAAGCGGACGCTGGGGTAGGGCACGGTTTTCTGATAACTAAACGGGCGGAACCCCTAGCTTCCGTGGGCCTTGCCCGATCCCCAGGATTCTGATGGAGAAACTCAGCATGAAACCCTCCAGATTGTTGGGGAAGATGGCCTGCTTGGCGGTTGCGTGGATCTTGGCACTGGCAGTCGGGCCCAGCCATGCCCAGGCAGAACCTTCTTCGGCCAACGCTTCACCGTTGGCCCCGGTTGGAAGCAGCCTACACGCAGGAAGTGCGCGAAAAGGCCGATGCTGGATACAGCGCGGGTATCCAGAAACTGGACGATGCCTATCGGAGCGCTTTGGATACGGCTTTGAAGCGGGTCTCCAGCGCTGGGCAGCTCGATGAAGCGGTCGCGATCAAGGACGAACTCACTCGCTTCACTAGCCAGAACTCGGTCCCAGAAAAAGACGCGTCTGGCGTCACTCCCGAAATCGTCCGGCTGCGGCAGGCGTGGCGGGCGGAATCTGACCGCCTGCAAAAACAACGAAATGCCGCGATCAATCCGATCGCCACAGTTTATTTGGAGCGTCTTCGGCTCCTAGAGGTGGAGCTTAGTACGTCGACTTGGTGAAGAAGAGTGCGGCTTCTACTCCCCTTTATCGCGGAGCCCGACCGATTCGCAGCGTCCTCAAGGACGAAAGCCGAAAGAACGAGAACTTCTTCATTTACGTGGTCACCCGAAAAGACCTTTTGCCAAAGAAATTGGACTGAGCCACCCCGCCACGGCGCGGCTACGCACTAGGCAGTGTTCACGAATTCTTGGCGATGAGGAAAGCGGCGACAAGACAGACCGCGGCGAAGAAGGTTTTAGCCAGTTTGTCGTAGCGGGTGGCGAGGCGGCGAAATTGTT
>JBBQYR010000206.1:0-6903 GCA_038208565.1 Chthoniobacterales bacterium | reverse complement strand
GCGGCGGTGCGAAGACGCCCACCTGATTGAGCCGCTCGCGGTAGATGCGGACGTCCTTGGCGTGAAAATGGAAGAGCTTGTCTTTGAATTCGTGCAGCGCGCTCGTGGGCTCGATGAATTGCAGAGCGAAGTGCGAAGGGTCGAAGTTGAGGCCGAAGTGCGCTGAGGGAATATCCGCAAACGCTCGCCGCCAAATCGCGGGTGTGGTCATGAGGTTTTTGCCGCCCGGCCATTCGTCCTTGGTGAAAAACATCGGGCAGTTTTCGATGCCAACGCGCACGCCATTCTCCTCGGCGAAAGCGATCAGCGGACGCCAAGTGGAGAGGAAGCGTGGCCAGTTGTCGTCCACGGTTTTTGTCCAGTCGCGCCCAACGAAGGTGTTCACCGTTGAAAGTCCGAGCAGCCGCGCCGCGACGATGACCTTCCTGATATGCTCAACGCAAACTGCAGCCGTGGTTTCGTCGGGATCGAGCGGGTTCGGATAGTAGCCGAGCGCGGACAGGCTGATGCCGTGCTGGGCGCAGAGCGCGTTCACTTCATCGGCTTTTGCCGGAGTGAAGTCCGTGACATCGACGTGGGTGGTGCCTGCGTATTTGCGCTCGGCTTTGCCGACTGGCCAGCAAGCGACTTCGATGCAGCCAAAGTCTTCAGCCGCGGCAAAGGCGAGCACTTCGTCCAGTGAGAGTTCGGGGAGAACGGCGGAGACGAATCCGAGTTTCATGGGGATAAGAGGAGGCGAGGGGAACTATTTTTTGATGACCGTTCGGCGGGGCGCATCGGAGAGCGTGGGTGTGGCGGGGCGAGCTGGGGTGTTCGCGCCGAGGACGTTTTGAAACTCATAGCGGTCGCCCCGGTAGAGGGTGTCTTCGACCCAGAGCGGTTTATCGCCCGTGAACCCGACGGCGTGGACCCAAAGCGCGGCGGCGGCTGGCCGGGTGCCGAGCAGCTTGGCCTCGGCCGTGGAGAGGCAGACGGCACGGATGATCTGTTCCGCGCCCGTCGGACCGGCGGAGAGATCGTTTTCGAGGACATCGTAAAGCGACCCCTTCACGCGCTCGCGAGTGAGTCCCGGGCAGAGTCGCGCCACGAGATGGCGGCGTTCGAGGATGACGGGTTCGTCGTTGGCGAGACGGAGGCGTTCGAGAAAGAGGAGCGGCTCTTCGTCTTCGACCCGGAGAGCTTCGGCGATGCCTTCGGGCGCAACCGCTGCACGGAGTTTGCTGAAGCTCAGCACCTTGGTCGTCGGCTTCATTCCAGAGAGTGTCGCCTTGCGGGTGAAGCTGACCAGCGAGCGCAGATCGTTCTGGAGAGCTTCGCCGCGGAGAAAAGTGCCGACGCCTTTTCGGAACTCCAGCAACCCGGTGACGACGAGATTGGAGAGCGCCTTGTTGGCGGTCACCCGGCTGACTTGAAACCGCTCCGAGACTTGGCGCTCGGTGAGGAACTTCTCCCCAGCCTTGAACTTCCCACCCGTGGCGAGCGCCCGCAGGCGATCGTTGAGCTGTTGGTAGATGGGATCGCGAATGATCGGGGTTGAAGTCATCGGCTGTTGAAAGGCATAGTGGCTAAGCCACCATTGGTGTGCAAGCGGTTTTTGTTTCGCCAATTGCGAGATTGGAGGCGCAAGTCCACGGACGCGCTCCGTCGTTTTATAGAGACGCTGTGGTCTCCCGAAAGACATGGCCGGATGGCCTGGAAAGCTGCCGGCGCTGGGCTACGTCACCTTCGGGCGCAACTGTCGGCGGAGGACGATGTGAAGCAGGCCCATAAGGATGAGCGAGGAGCCGGCGAGGATGCCGGTGGAGTAGAGGTGGACGCTGATTTTCACCATGCGGTGGAAGCCGAAGAAGTGCAGGTCGTAGTGTTTCTCCGGGCTGAAGAAGACGTTGATGGCGCGCTGGCGGCGATAGTCGTTCTGCTCGGTCTCGGCCTTGGCCACGAGGTCGGAGACTTTCTGGTTGGTGAAGAGCCGCTCGGCCGTGAGGCCGTTCACGCGGCTCCGCAGACCGCCCGTATCGAGCGGCTTGCCTTCGATCACGTCATCCACGCGTTCCATCTTCTTTTCGATTTCACGCAGGCTGCCGGCTTCCATGCCGCTGAGCAGCGCGAGCGTGTCTTTCAAGTCCTCCAGCCGCGCGGCTTCAGTTTCGCTGCGGTCGCGCTTTTCCACGAGCGTGTCCATTTGCTTCTGCAGTCGGTCCTGGCGGTTGGCGAGAGGGTTGAGCTTGGCCTGGGCGACGACGAGCGCTTCGTAGCTGTAGTGGGTGGCGACGAAGCGGCTGATGACAGGCACGCGGAGCGACGAGTCGTCGCGGTTGCCGGCGGCGGCAGCTTCGGGATGGCGCGACAGCCAGTGTTTGAAGCCAGAGATCAAATCGAGATCGCGATTCATCTCCTCATACTTGATGAGCGCGCCGCCAAAGATGAGCTGCGGGATGAGGACGAGTGGGACAATGTTGGAAGCCATCTTGCCCGACGACGAGAGTGCGGAGATGAGCAACCCGAGGCTCGTGCCGCTCGCGGCGGTGATGAACATGTAGAAAAAGTATTCCCAAAACATCCCCTTGATCTGCAGGACGGAATTCCCGACGAGCACGAAGAGCGAGCACTGCACGGCGGAGAAAAGGGCGAGCGTCGCAAACTTCGAGAAGATGTAGTACGGCAGCCGGACATCGAGGTTGCGCTCTCGATGCAGCACCACGCGGTCGCGGATGATGTCGTCCACGCTGTTCGTCAGCGCGAGGAACATGGCGACGAGCAGCGAGATGAAGATGTAGGTCGGGATGTGAAAGGCGCTGGCGAAGTCGTATTTGCCCGAGGTGTCGTCGGTAAAATAGAGCGCCCACCCGATGAGCGCGGCGAGCGCCGGCGCGACGAGCAGGGTGATGAAGATGTTGCCGCGGTTGCGGACCTTCGACATGAAGGCGCGGCGACCGAGGGTGCGGAATTGCGTCCACTCATCGTGCCAGCGCACGGGCTCGCGCTGGCGCAGCGGATTGGGTGCTGGCGACGGCGCGGGCGCCTGCTTGCGCAGGTTCACCTGCTTCATGTCCTGGAGCAGGCGGAAGCTTTCGTATTTATCGCGCCAGTAGTCGGGCGAGAAGCGGCGCGCGGGCACGAGTTGGCCCTGCGAATTTTCCTCGTAGATGATGTCGCCGCTCAGGTCGCGCAGCGGCGTCTCGAGCACGTCGAAGATGAACTCGGGCCGCGTGGTGCCGCACGCGGGACAGCCGCCGAGTTCGGTGCCGAAGTGCTGCTCGTGTTCGGCGGCGGCGAAGTAGGCGAGCATCTCGCTGGGTGTGCCGTAGAAAACCATGCGCCCGCCTTTGTCGAGGAGCAGCGCCTTCGAAAACATCTGGAACAGTTTCGAGGTCGGCTGGTGCAGCGTGACGAGGATGATCTTGTTGTGCGCCATCGAGCGGATGATCTCGATAACGTGCTCGCTGTCCTTGGAACTCAGGCCGCTCGTCGGTTCGTCGAAGAGAAAAACGTCGGCGTTCGAAACCATATCGAGGCCGATGTTCAATCGCTTGCGTTCGCCGCCGGAGAGCGTCTTTTGCACCGTGGTGCCGACGATGCTGTCGCGCCGCTCGCTCAGTCCGAGTTCGGTGAGCTTGCCATCGATGCGCCGCGCGCGATCGCGCCGCGAGAGGTGCGGCGCGCGGATGGCGGCGGCGAAGCTGATGTTTTCGCGGATCGTGAGGTGATCGTCGAAGGCGTCGTCCTGCGGGATGTAGCTGACGAAGCGCTTGAGGTGGTTGAGATCGGAGTAAAGCGACTGGCCGTTGAGCAACACATCGCCCTGACTGGGCTGGAGTTGGCCGGCGATTGCTTTCATGAGCGTCGATTTGCCGGAGCCGCTCGCGCCCATGACGCAGACCATTTCGCCGCGCGTGACATTAAAGGAGAGGCCGTCGAGCCCGACATCTCGCCGACCGAAGCGGTGGGTGAGGTCGCGCACTTCGATCGAGGAGATGATGTTACGCTCTTCCTCGATGATGCGTTCGGCGAAGTTGCAGCGCAGGATCTGGCCGGTATCGATGCGGATGGTGTCGCCGTCCTTGAGATCGGCGGTCTGCCGCACGGGCACATCGCCGACGAGGATCGGGCGGTCGGCGTGCAGCACCTCGAGTTTGCCCACGCGATTTTCGTAATCGCAGAGGATCTTGAGCAGGACATCGCCGCTCGTGCCGGGTGAAAGCAGGATGTCGTCGGTATCGAGCAGCGAAGGATTGTTCGAGACGAGGTAGCCGGACTTGTAGGCCTTGAGCTGGAAGCGTCCGCCGAGGGCGCGGGCCCGGCGGCGCAGGTCGCCGATGGGCAGTTCGGAGTCGTTGTGGAAGACGAGCTTGTCATCGAGGTTTGCTTCGACGGAAGCACCAGCGCGCAGGGCGACGCCATTGAGCAGCGCATCCACGTCCTTGAGCGCGCGGACTTGCACCTTCAGCCCGAAACGCACCTCGAGGCACGACTCGCGCGACCGCTCCTTTTCAAGCTGCACCTCGTCGTTGTTGTCGATCGAGAGGTAGATTTGCGCGAGGGAGACGTTCTTCTTCGCGTTGAAGTAATAGGCGAGGTCCTGATACGTGAGCACCTGCTCGCCGAGCACGATGCGCTGACCGGTATAGACGCGGCAAAACGAGCCCGGCCCGAGCGGACGCCCACGGACAACGATGCCCTTGGAACTCTGGTTTTTGAGCAGGATCAGGTCGTGGTAGCGGAAAGCGACGAGGCGTTCGTTGCCGGTGAGGCCTTTCAGCTTCACGTCCGCCGAGCCACTGGCGCCGAAGGTCAGCGACTCGAGGGGCGATTGGCCCTGCTGGTAGATGTTCTTGTCGGATTCCTCGGCGGCGTTGAGCTGATAGACGATGTCGATCGCCTGCGCGGCCATGCCGAGTTGCGTCATGAAGCTGTAGAAGGTCACGACCTCCTGCTGCTCCATGCCAGCTTTGGAGATCAGATCGTAGAGCTGCACGCCGAGCATGACCTTGCGCTCCGTGCTGAGTTCTGCGGCGAGCTTCTGGGCCATCGCGCTGAGGTCCTGGTTTTCGTTCAGCGCCTGGCGGAAAAGTTTCCGCAGTTCCGAGTAGACCGCTTCCGGGTAGTCGTAGCGCAGGAACCCGAGCGAGGAATCGATTTCCTCCTCCAGCACCTCGCCATTCGCCTTGGAAAAAGCAGCCAGCACCTGGATGAGCAGCGGCAACAAGTTCGGGCTCTCTGTCACCGTCCGCGGCTGCCGCATCACGCGGCGGCGGACATTTTCCACCATCCGCTGCACCCGCCGGAGAAAGGGGACTTCTGGCGAGCGTTCGCTCAGCGTCTTGGTGTAACCGTTGTTGTTGCTCATGAAAATTGGGCGCCGGGCGCCGGGGGCGGGATCAGCGAGGGCGGGAAACTATAACCCGGTTGACCAAATGTCGATAAGCCCTAGGTTTTCGCTCCCGTGCCATCCGTTGCGCTCGCTCATTCGTTCTGTTACGCTGCCCGGCTCCGTTTCTCACAGGAAAATCCAAACCCATCATGGCCCAGCCCGAACCTCGCTCACCCAAAAGCAATCGCCCCCCCAATGGCGGTGGCCCAGCCGAACCCAATTTCAACTGGAAGGGCCTCGTTCTGTTCGCCATCGCGATCGGACTTTTCGGTGCCGCTTACATTTTCAAAGGTGGCCCGATGGGCAATGTGCGAGACGTGAAATACCCCGATTTCGTAAAGCTCCTCGACGAGGACAAAATCGTGAAGGAGAAGGGCATCGAGCTGGTGTCCGAGCCCGGCAGTTCCACGGATTACGTGAAAGGTTTCATCAAACCCGAGCCACCGGCGACACAGCCCGAGGCCTTCAAGACGCAGGTCAATCTCCAGTACAATTCCTACCTGCAGTGGATGCTGGAGGAGAAATACAAGATCGCAGTCAGCCCGAAGTCGGAGAACAACTACCTCGCCTCGGCGCTGCTCGGGATGACGCCGATCCTGCTCTTCCTGCTCATCCTGTATTTCTTCTTCCGCCAGCAGATCCGCATGGCCGGCAAGGGCGCGATGAGCTTCGGCAAATCCAAGGCCCGCATGCTCGCTCGCGACAAAAACAAGATCACCTTCAAGGACGTCGCCGGCGTCGAAGAGGCAAAGGAAGAAGTGACCGAGATCGTCGAGTTCCTGCGCGATCCGAAGAAATTTCAAAAGCTCGGCGGACGTATCCCCAAGGGTGTGCTCATGGTTGGTTCGCCCGGCACGGGTAAGACGCTCCTCGCCCGCGCCATTGCCGGTGAAGCCGACGTGCCGTTCTTCTCGATCAGCGGTTCGGATTTCGTGGAAATGTTCGTCGGCGTCGGCGCGAGCCGCGTGCGCGACATGTTCGAGCAGGGCAAAAAATCTGCGCCGTGCCTCATCTTCATCGACGAAATCGACGCCGTGGGTCGCCATCGCGGACACGGCATGGGCGGCGGTCACGACGAGCGCGAGCAGACGCTGAACGCGCTCCTCGTCGAGATGGATGGCTTCGACACTCAGGAAGGCGTGATCATCATCGCCGCGACCAATCGCCCCGACGTGCTCGACCCCGCGCTCTTGCGTCCGGGGCGTTTCGATCGTCAGGTCACCGTTCCGCTACCCGACGTGAAGGGCCGCGAGGAAATCCTCCGCGTTCACGCCAAGAAGGTGAAGCTGGCCGAGAACGTCGATCTTTCCGTGGTCGCCCGCGGCACACCCGGTTTCTCTGGTGCCGAACTCGCTAACGTGATCAATGAAGCCGCGCTGATCGCGGCGCGTATGGGTTTGAAGGCGATCACCAATCACGAATTCGAAGAAGCCCGCGACAAAGTCCGGTGGGGCCGCGAGCGCCGCAGTATGGCGATGAGCGACAAGGAGAAAACCTCGACCGCCTGGCACGAGGCTGGCCACGCGCTGCTC
>JBBQYR010000205.1:0-6925 GCA_038208565.1 Chthoniobacterales bacterium | reverse complement strand
GAGATGGCCGAGCGCGCACTCGTAGCAGGCGAGATTGTAGTGAAATGTGGGCTCGCCGTGGAGCACGGCGGGGCCGGAGAGGAGCACGTCGCGCGCTTCCGCGGTGCGGCCGAGTTCGTGCAGGCAAAAGGCCGCGTGGATGAAGCCGACGGTCTTGTCCGGGGCGGTCTGACAAAGATCGCGACTGGCCGCGAGCGCGGGTTTCCAGCGCTTGGCCTGCATGAGGATCACGGTGCGGATTTCGACGGCGACGGCTTCGCGGGCGATCTCCGGCGACAGCGTATCGAGCTCGGCGAGCGCGTCGTCGAACATCGAGAGTTCCGAGTAGCCTTGAGCGGCGAGCAGGGTGCGATCGTGACTCTCCATCAACCAAGCAGAGTTTCGAGTTCCTCCACCCGCCGCGCGAAGAGCTGCAGCGTGGCTTCCACGGGCGCCGGGCTGGACATGTCCACACCGGCGCGTTGCAGCGTCGGGATGGGAAATTCCGCGCCGCCCGATTTCAGGAAACCGAGAAAGCGCGAGGCGTCGCCGGTCTTCAGCACCTGGTCCGCGAGCGCGACCGCGGCGCTCAGGCCGGTGGCGTACTTGTAGACGTAAAAGGCGCTGTAGAAATGCGGGATGCGCAGGCATTCCATTTCGAGTTCGGAGTCGATGGTGAACTCGGGGCCGAAGTAGGCATCGAGCAGGCCTCGGTAGATGCCGCGGAAGGTGTCGAGCGTGAGCGGTTCGCCGGCTTCCTCCTTGGCGTGCGCGATTTTTTCAAACTCCGCGAACATCGTCTGGCGGATCACGGTGCCGCGGATGTCGTCGATCTGGCGGTTGATGAGGTAGGCGCGCATCGCTTTGTCCTCGGTGTTTTCGAGGAGGTAATGCGTGAGCAGCTCTTCGTTGAAAGTGCTGGCGACTTCCGCGAGGAAGATCGGGTAGTCGTAGGTCTGGAAGGGCTGCGTCTTCTGCGCATACCAGGTGTGCATCGAGTGTCCGGCCTCATGCGCGAGCGTGTACACGTCGCTGAAGACGTCGCGCTTGTAGTTCATCATGATGAACGGCGGGTTGCCGTAGCTCGATGAACTGAACGCGCCGCTGCGCTTGCCTTTGTTTTCGTAACGATCGCACCAGCGCCCGCGCAAACCTTTGCCGAGCGTCTCCACGTATTCGCCGCCGAGCGGGGAAAGCGCGGCGAGGACCTGGTCGCACGCTTCATCCCACGGCACATCGGTCTCGATGTTGGGCACGATCGGCACATTGGTGTCGTAGGCGTGGATTTCCTTCAGCCCGAGGACGCGTTTGCGGAGCGCGAAGTAGCGGAAGAGCGGCGCGAGATTGGCGCGGACGCTGGCGATGAGGTTGTCGTAAACGCTCGCCGGCACGTCGTCGTAGAAGAGCGCGCGGTCGCGGGCGCTGGGATAATTGCGGGCGCGCGCCTTGAAGACATCGGCCTTCACCGAGTTGGCCAGCGTCGAGGCGACGGTGAATTTGTGCGCGTCGAACTCCGCGTAAAACTGATGCCACGCGCGCTTCCGTAGCTCCGGGTCGCGCTTGACCATGAACGACGAATAACTCGACTGCGACAGTTCGCGCTCGACGCCCTTTTCATCGACGAGCGTGCCGAATTTCATGTCCACGTTCGTGAGCTGGGAGAACGTTTCGCCGTGTCCGCTGAGCGCGCTGCCGCCGAGCGCGAGCAGGCGCTCCTCGGCGGTGGTGAGCGTGTGCGGCTTGAGCCGGCGGCGTTTGCGCAGCGGGGTGATCCATTCCGCGAGCGCGGGAGATTGCAGGAACTCTTCGAAGCGCGCGTCCTCGATCGCCATGATCTCCGGCTCGACGAAGGACTGCGATTCGCCGATCAGCGTGAACAGATTTTCGAGCTGCCCTTCGCGGGAGAGGTTCGCGTTGTCCGAGCTGTCGCCCGAGGTTTGCAGCGAGGCGTAGTGGGCGAGTCGCTCGATGTTCAGCCCGAGCGCTTTTTCAAACTCCAGCACTTCGAGCAGCGTCACGCCGGACTCACCGACGCGACCCTTCCACGCGACGATCTTCGGGTAATCCTGCTGGAGTTTTTCAAACGCCACCTGCCAGTCGGCGGGCGTGGGATACAGCAGCGTGAGATCCCAAGTGTCGGTGGTGGCGACCTCGGCGCGGGTCGGGATCGCGCCGGCACCGGCTTCGTCCTTGTCGAGAAAGTGAGTGAGCATGGTTTAGTTCAGATCCGTAGAGCCGTCGCCCGGCGTGTCGTCTTCGAGATCCACGGTGCGCACGCGTTTGCGCATCCGCGATTCTTCGACCTGCTTGCGGAAGATGTCCGGGATGCCGGCCGCCGTCGGGATAAAGTCGATGACGATCTCCGGGGTCGAAGTGTCGGTGGTCAGAAGATGGATGGTTTGCAGGCCGAACATCCGCTGAATCAGCGGCGCGGTGATCTGCTGATCGCGCACGCGATAGAGTTCCAGCGTGTCGGTCGTCTTGTTGAGGATGCCGCGTTCGGTGATCAGACGCTCGGAGGTCAGGCGATACGTCGTCGTCTTGACCATGAGCCAGCGGTAGATCGCCCACGGGATGGGGATGATGAGGATGCAGAGCACGAACGCCCAAAAATTCTTGAGCTGCGAGGACGTGCCTTGCCAGAGGGTTTCTTCGGCCATGGCGCCGAACGTAGGGTGCGCGGGGCGCGAGTGCAAGACGGGCGGCGCGTGCGACATCGGGCTGGCCAGAAGGAGGGCGTTTGCTCACTTTCTGCGGCTCGCATGAGCACTTCCCCGACCCTTCCTTCACCCAGCGCGCGCTGGAGCTGGCTGGCGGTGGGGGCAATGGCCGTGCTGGTTCTGGGGCTGCCGATGCTCCTGAAATTTGGCCCGACTCCGCGGCGGCCCTTCGATGAAAAACCGCTGCGCCTGCTGAAAAAGGAGCAGCCGCGCGTGGTGCTGATCGGCGATTCCATGCTCGAAACGCGCATCGACCAGAGCGTGCTCAACCGCGTCTCTAGTGAACGCTGCTCCGTCTTCGCGCAACCAGGCAGCAGCTCGGCGCTGTGGTTCCTGTTGCTGAAAAACATCGTCGCTCAGCAGACGCCTCCGCCGCGCACGGTGATCATCCTCTTCCGCAGCCGCCAGCTCACGCTGCCGACGCATCGCGCGGAAGGCGACTACCGCAAATCGATGGAGCCCTACATGCGCGGGGATGAACCGCTCGTGGAAAAGCTCGCGGGTTCCTCCGGGCGCAAGCCCGATGGCGTGCTCGATGCCGTGGTGCAGGCGCTTTACCCCGTGGATCGGCGGCGTGAGCAGGCGCAGGACAAGGTACAGGCCTGGTCGCTCGATCTCGTCGCCAGCAGCCGCGAATACGAACACATCCACAATCACGCCAAGGTCGTCTTCGGCCCGAAGCACCTGCGCGTCGGCACCGCCGTGGACGAACAAAAGGAAGGCGGCGCGACCAGCCTCGATCCCGATGGGCACGACTTCGCCGCGGAAGTCGGCAAATCCTTTCTCCCGCCGATGCTGGAGATCGCGCGCGAGAAAGGCATCCAGCTCGTCTTCTTCGAGGTGAAGCGCCGGCCGAAACCGGATGGCAGCGCCGGTGAGGAAAGCCCGACCAATGGCGCCTACGATGCGGCGCTTCGGGCGTATCTGGAAAAGGCCGGCGCGCGGCTCTTCGACGAAACGCGCGAGGCGGATGTGATCGTGGATTTCTACGGTTCGGGCGATCACGTGGCGCCCGCGAAGATGCCCGAATACACCGAACTTTTCTGGCGCAAAGTCGGGCCGCTCGTGGAGACGGGAGGCGCGCGATGATCTTCCACAGCCTGCACTTCGTCGTCTTCCTGATCGTCGTCCTCGCGATCTACTGGGGCTCGCCCGCGCGCTGGCGCAATTTCCTCCTCGTGCCCGCGAGCATCGTTTTCTACGGCTTCGTGCATCCGTGGTTCCTGCTGCCTTTCGCGGCCACCACGATCATCGACTACTTCGTCGCCCGCGGGATCGAGTCGCACCCAGATCGCACACGCGCGCTCGTCACCGTGAGCGTGGTCAGCAATCTCGGCCTGCTCGGCGTCTTCAAGTATTACAACTTCTTCGTCGAAAACGCCGCCGCGCTGCTCGCCTCGTTGCATATCCCCGTCTCGCTGCCGGTCTTGAATGTCGTCCTGCCCGCCGGCATTTCCTTCTACACCTTCCAGAGCATCGGCTACGTCGTCGATGTCTCCCGCGGGCACGTCCGCGCCTGCCACAGCTTCCGCGACTACGCGCTCTTCGTGTCGTTTTTCCCGCAGCTCGTCGCCGGGCCGATCCAGCGCGCCGGCCATCTGCTCACGCAGATCCAGAGCCCGCGCACCGTGAATGCCGGGATCGTCGGCGAAGCGCTCGTGCTCATCGCGTGGGGCTTTTTTAAGAAGCTCGTCATCGCCGACAACGTCGCCATCACCGCAAACAAAGTCTTCGCCATGCAGGACCCGTCGTTCGCGATTTTGTGGACCGGCGTGTTGGCCTTCTGCATCCAGATCTTCGCCGACTTTTCCGCCTACACCGATATCGCCCGCGGCACCGCGCGGCTCTTCGGCTTCGACCTCTCGCCGAACTTCAATCACCCGTATCTCGCCGATTCGCCGTCGGACTTCTGGCGGCGCTGGCACATCTCGCTCTCCACCTGGATTCGCGACTACATCTTCATCCCGCTCGGCGGTTCGCGGCAGAGCGAAAGCCGGACGATCATCAACCTCGTCATCGTCTTCCTGCTCACGGGCCTGTGGCACGGCGCGTCGTGGAATTTCGTCCTCTGGGGCCTCTACTACGCGGTGCTCACCATCATCTACCGCGCGGCTGCGGCCATCGTGCCGAAGACCCTGCAAACGCTGCCCGGCCTGCGCCTCGGCCAGATCGCGCTCATGTTCCTGTTCACGAATCTCGGCTGGTTCATCTTCCGCGAGCACGACGTCCATCAGCTCTGGCGCGGGCTCACCCTCTCGCCCGCATCCACGCCCGCCGCCGACTGGCGCGTCGCCGCTTATCTCACGACGATGACCGCGCTCTTCGCGCTGCCGATCGTCCTGCACATGATCTGGGACCTGCTCCTCCGCCCCCGACTCGAAAGCACGCGCGCCTGGCCGCGCCTCGCGTGGCCGGTGGCGACGCTCCTCTCGCTCGTCCTCTTCGTCGGCATCCTGCTCCTGCGCAGCGACACCACGCAGGACTTCATCTACTTCCAGTTCTGACGCGGCCACGCCTGGGTGGCCCAGCGCGAGTGGCTTGTAGGGCCGGCGCCCCAATTGCCCGAGGATATCCCCGAGATGATGATCGCCCGCGTCTTCCCGGTCCTCACCCCCTGCGAATGCAAAGTCCTCCGCTGGATCGCGTGCGCGAAACTGGACTCGGAAATCGCCGTGATCGTGCAGTGCGCCCGCCACACCGTCTCCAAGCATGTGCGCAATCTCATCGGGAAAATCGGCGTGGAAAACCGGCTCGTGGTAGCCATGGAAGTGGTGCGCGAAATCATCTGCCGCCCTGATTGCTGGGAGCAGTAACGCGGCGGTTACCGCCTCTGCCCCCGATTCGCCGAAAACTTCTCCCCGGACCGGGGAGTTTGGCCTTGGCCAAAGTCCCATTTTATCCGAAACGCTTCCTCGTCAGGTAAAAGCCACTCCGGATTTATGCGACTCATTCCACCACTTCTCCCCGTCCCCTCACTTTCGCCGAATTCAGAATTAGGCGGAGGAGGACGCGCGATGCGATGGGCCTGTCTGGCTGCTGGCGTCGCGATGGCGATCCTGGTCACAGCCTGCCCGCACGCCCGCGGTGCGGACATCGCGTTCCCCGCCGACGCGAAGATCCGGAACGTCAAATCCGAGTTCGGGGCGAAGGGGGACGGCACCACCGACGACACGGTTGCCATCCAGAAAGCCTTCGATGCCTGCCAGCAGAAACACATGGAGGTCGTCTACTTCCCCATTGGCACCTATCTGGTATCCAAACCGGTTCACTTCCGGGGTTGGATGTTCGTGCAGGGTGAGAACCGCGACAAGACGATCATCAAGCTGAAAGACAAGTGTCCGGGCTACGGTGATGTGAAAACGCCCAACTGGCTGCTTGCCACCACCGACCCGATGCTACCGGAGAAGCGCCCGGGTGGCGATAATATGGCCTTCAGCAACCACGTCATGAACTTGACGCTGGATGTCGGCACCGGCAACCCCGCCGCGATCGGCGTGCAATTCATCTCGCACAACGGCGGCGGACTGGAAGACGTGACGATTCGCTCCACGGACGCCGGCCTGATTGGCCTCGACCTTCGGACTCCTTGGAACGGGCCGTGCCTGTTCCAACGCGTTCGTATTCAAGGATTCGATGTGGGCATCGAGTCGTGGCACCAGTCTTATTTCAGCACTTTCGAGAACATTCACCTTAAGGGTCAGAAAAAGACCGGTTGGGTGAAACACGACCACCCACTGGTGGTGCGGAAGCTGGTGAGCGAGAACGCCGTGCCAGCGATCGTGAACTCGAAGGCGAACGGTCACTTTGTGATGCTTGATTCGGAGCTGAACGGCGGCGGCAAAGAGGCGGTCGCCATCGAGAACGAGGGCGGGCTGTTCCTCCGCGATGTCAAGACGACCGGCTACGCGGCTGCGGTTCGTCACAAGGGTACGCTACTACCGGGCACGACGGTCGCGGAATACGTGTCAGGCGCACCCGTGGTCCAACATACTTCCCCAAAAAAGACCCTGAACCTCCCGGTCGAGGAAACGCCAGCCATCCCGTGGGACGACCACAAGGATTGGGCCAACGTCCTCGATCATAAGCCGAAGGTCATTACTCTTTGGACGACGGACCACAACGACACCGGCTACGACGCGGCGGACGCGGTGCAGGCGGCCATCGACAGCGGGAAATCGACGGTCTACTTCCCGCACGGGACCTATATCCTGCGGAAGCCGATCGTC
>JBBQYR010000204.1:0-7001 GCA_038208565.1 Chthoniobacterales bacterium | reverse complement strand
CGCGGCGTGGACATGTTCGACTGCATCATCCCCACGCAAGTCGCTCAGCGCGGCGGTGCCTTCACCTCGCGCGGCTTTTTGCAACTGCGCCGCGGCGTTTACAAATTCGCCAACGAAACGCTCGATCCCGAATGCGCGTGTCCGACGTGCGCCCGCTATTCGCGCGCCTACCTGCATCACCTCACGAAGACCGGCGAGCACCTCGGCTGGCAGCTCCTCGGGCAGCACAACCTCTATTTCTACCACCAGCTCATGCGCGAGATTCGGCAGAGCATTTTGGAAGATTGCTTCCTCGCCTTGTATCGGGAAAAGCGCGAGTTCCTCCACGCCTCGGACGCGGAGAATCCGATCCACAAACAGAAACCAGGAAAGCGCATGGCCTTTCATCTCGGCGACTACGAGGTGCATCGCGCGCCGGAAGGTTTTTGCAGCATCCGGCAGATTTCTTCCGGCGAGATCATGCACTCCCGCACGCCGCCGATGGAGGAAGCGCAACGGCTCTACATCGAGCAATCGAATCTCGCCGCGCGTGTCCGGCTCGCCGCTGACGAGAGCCCGGAAACCGCCGCGCCGCTGGTCATCTGGGATGTCGGCCTCGGCGCGGCGACCAACGCGATGGCCGCGATCCAATGTTACGAGGCACAATCCGCCGCGGGACCGGTGCGACCGTTGCAGATCGTGAGCTTTGAGAACGATCTCGATTCGCTCCGCCTCGCCTACAAACACAACCGCGAGTTCACCTACCTGCGCCATCCGGGACCGGCGGGAATTTTGGAAGGCGGCTACTGGCGCTCGAAACAATTAGCCGGGCTGAGCTGGGCGCTACTGCCGGGTGATTTCACCGCCATCCTGCCCGCCGCACCTGCGCCCGACTTGATCTTCTTCGACATGTTTTCGAGCAAGACCTCGGCGGCGCAATGGACGCTCGCCGTCTTCCGCCAGATCTTCGACGCCTGCGCCGGACGTCCCGCCGAACTCTTCACCTACTCCTGCTCGACGCCCGTGCGCGCCGCGCTTCTCGTTGCCGGTTTTCACCTCGCGAAAGGCCTCGGCGCGATCGACAAAACGGACACGACGATCGCGTTCACGCCCCCAGCCGCGTGCCAAACCTCCCACACGCTGCTCGGCGCGGAATGGCTCGGCAAGTGGCAGCGCTCCGGCGCGAAACATCCCGCCGATCTTCTGCCGGAAAACATCGCGGCGTTCGAGCGCGCGATCCTCAGTCATCCGCAATTCGTGGCACTCGTCGGCATCGGAGCCGCCTGACAGCGCAGGCAACTCCGGATCCTGGCGGCGGGTGTGCGCGGAAAAGGAATCGGTTGCGTGAAAAACGCGCGCACCCTTAAGTGGCGCCTTGGCCGCCCTTAGTGCCCGGCTTCCACCGGGAGCCAATCCGGAACCTTATGCCTACACTCGCCACGATCGTTGACGGCTTGAAACTGCCGAACCCTTTCATCATCGGCTCCGGGCCGCCGGGCACGAATCTCAACGTCATCACGCGCGCCTTTCGCGAAGGCTGGGGCGCGGTCATCGCCAAGACGGTGAGCCTCGATGCGAGCAAGGTCGTGAACGTCACGCCGCGTTACGCGAAGCTGCACTCCGCCGATGGCCAGGAGGTGATCGGCTGGGAAAACATCGAGCTGATCAGCGACCGCAAGTTTTCCATCTGGCTCGACGAGTTTCGGAAGTGCAAAGACCAGTTCCCCGACGGCGTGCTCATCGCCTCGATCATGGAGGAGTATCGGAAAGACGCGTGGGTCGAGATCGTCGAGCGTTGCCAGGATGCGGGCGTCGATGGCTTTGAGCTGAATTTCTCCTGCCCGCACGGTTTGCCCGAGCGAAAGATGGGCGCGGCGATGGGCGAGAATCCGGAGATTCTCGATGAAGTGTGTGGCTGGGTGATGAGCGCCGCGAAGAAGCCCGTGTGGGCGAAGATGACGCCGAACGTGACGCACATCGAGGAGCCGAGCCGGGCGGCGCTGCGGGCCGGGGTGCAGGGCATCAGCGCGATCAATACGATCCGCTGCGTGATGGGTGTGAATCTCGAAACGCTGCGGCCCGAGCCGAGCGTGGAGGGCTACACGACGCCGGGCGGTTATTCATCGAAAGCCGTGAAGCCCATCGCGCTCCGCATGGTCATGGAACTTGCGCAGATGATTCGTGCGGAGTTCCCCGGGCGCACGCTTTCGGGGCTCGGCGGAATCGAGAGCGGCGAGGATGCCGCGCAGTTTATCCTGCTCGGCGCCGACACCGTGCAAGTCTGCACAGGCGTGATGAAATTTGGCTACGAGTGCGTGAAACCGATGTGCGAGCAACTTCTCGCCTTCATGGGAAAGCACGGGTTTGAGACGCTCGCGGATTTCAAAGGCAAGTCGCTCGACTACTTCACCACGCACGCCGATCTCGTGCAGCGGCAGGCGGCGCGCAAGACCGCGCAGAAAGCCGCGGAAGCGAAGAAGATGATCGCCGCTGACAGCGAGTGGACGGGCGATGAATTCGTGAAGCAATCCGACGCGCTGGCGCGATGAGCGGGCTGTTGATCAAAAACGGCCGCATCGTCACCGCCGACGCGGATTTCACTGGCGACATCTACTGCGCGGGCGAGACGATCACGCGCCTTGGTCGTGACCTCGAGGCGCCGCCCGGCACGGAAGTCATCGACGCGACCGGCAAGCTGGTCTTCCCCGGCTTCATCGATCCGCACGTCCACATCTACCTGCCCTTCATGGGCACGTTTTCTAAGGACACCTACGAGACCGGTAGTCGCGCCGCGCTGATCGGCGGCACGACCACGCTCATCGAAATGTGCTGTCCGTCGCGCGCGGAGGAAGCGCTCGCCGGCTTCGAGCTCTGGATGTCGCAGGCCGTCGGGAAGTCCGCGTGCGACTTCACCTTCCACATGGGCGTCACGAAGTTCGACGAGCAGACCGCGCCGCAGCTTCGCGAGATCGTCGCGCGCGGGATCAGCTCCTTCAAAGTCTTCCTCGCCTACAAGGGCGCCTTCGGCGTGGATGACACCGAGCTCTACCGCACGCTCAAGCTGGCCAGGGAACTCGGCGTCATCGTCACCGCACATTGCGAAAACGAAACGCTCATCGCCGAGCGCCAACGCGAGTTGCTCGCGGCGGGCGTCACCGGGCCGGAAGGGCATCACGAGAGCCGCCCGCCGCGTGTCGAGGCGGAAGGCGTGCATCATCTCTGCACCTTCGCCGAACTCACGGGCGCGCATGTCTACTGCGTCCACACAAGTTGCGCCGAGGCGCTGGATGTCGCGGTCGCAGCGCGGCAGCGTGGCGCGCATGTTTCGGTCGAAACGCTCATCCAATACCTGCTGCTCGATAAGACCTACGCGGAGCGCGCGGCTTTCGAGGGCGCGAAGTTTGTCATGTCGCCGCCCTTGCGCGACGCGCGCAATCAGGACGTGCTCTGGAACGCGCTCGCGAGCGGACTCGTGAGCACCGTGGCCACCGATCACGCGCCTTTCGATTTCGAAACGCAGAAGCCGATGGGCCGCGACGATTTCACCAAAATCCCCAACGGCATGCCGTCGCTCGAGGACCGCGTGAACCTGCTCTACACCTACGGCGTGAAACGCGGTCGGCTCGATCTGCAGACCTTCGTCGCCGCCGCGAGCACCAACGCCGCCAAGCTCTTCGGGCTCTTCCCGCGCAAGGGCACCATCGCCATCGGAGCCGATGCCGATCTCGTCATTTACGATCCCGATTATCGGGGGAAACTCTCGGTGAAAACCCAGGCGCAAAACGTGGACTACAACGCCTTCGAAGGCTGGGAAATCGAAGGGAGACCGAGCGTCGTCACGGTGCGAAGCGAGGTCGCGGTGCGCGACGGGAAGTTCGTCGGCACGATCGGGCGCGGGCAATTTCTCGCGCGGCAGCCGCAGCATTTTTGACACGCACCCGCCATCATGGATCCCTTCCTGCAAGCCGCCATCGACGAAGCCCGCAAGGGCCTCGCGACAGGCGGCATCCCCATCGGCTCGGTGCTTGTCTGCGATGGTAAGATCATCGGTCGAGGACACAACCAGCGCGTCCAGCACGGCAGCGTGATTCATCACGCGGAGATGAATTGCCTCGAAAACGCCGGGCGCCGGAAAGCTTCTGTCTATCAGCGTTGCACGCTCTACAGCACGCTTTCGCCCTGCCCGATGTGCAGCGGCGCCGCGCTGCTCTACAAAATCCCGCACGTCGTCATCGGCGAAAACGTGACCTACATGGGCGATGAAGACCACCTGCGGGCGAAAGGCGTACGCGTCGAGGTGCGGCAGGACGCCACCTGCATCGAGCTGATGCGCGACTTCATCGCGAAAAACCCCGCGCTTTGGAATGAGGACATCGGCGTGTAGGCGATGATAGCTCTTGCTCCGAATCACAGCGCCGACGCGCGGCGCAGCGCGCTGAGCAACGAAGATCTCGCGCCCGTGGCGGATGTGGGACTTCCTCGCGCTGTGGGTCTCGGTGGCCGCCTGCATCCCGACCTACATGCTCGCGTCGTCGCTCATCGGCGGCGGCATGAATTGGTGGCAGGCCGTGCTCACGATCTTCCTCGGCAACGCCATCGTGCTCGTGCCGATGATCCTCAACGCGCACGCCGGCACCCGCTACGGCATTCCCTTTCCCGTCTATTGCCGCGCCGCGTTTGGCATCGTCGGCGCCAATGTCCCCGCCATCCTCCGCGCACTCGGGTTGGCCGGGCTGCTCAACCTGCCCGGCTTTCTCTTCCACGTGAAATGGATGCCGCGCGAATCCGTCCCCGCGCTTCTCGTCAGCTCCTACGACTACGCGTGGTTCATCGGCTTCGCCGTCGCCTTTCTCGCCTACCTCGTCCTGCGTAAACTCTCGCTGAAATAAAACCATGAACGTCCCTGAACTTCCGCCTTTCGATCATCAGCCGCAGCCGTATCGCGGCCCAAGCGCCGACGAAGTGCTCGCACTGCGGAAGGAGTTTCTGAGCCCCGCGATCTTCGCCTACTACCAGCGGCCGATCATGATCGTGGAGGGCAAGGGGCAGTATCTCTTCGATGAAAAAGGGCGGCGTTATCTCGATGCGTTTGGCGGCATCGTCACGGTGAGCGTCGGGCACTGTCATCCGCATGTGATCGCCGCCACGCAGCGGCAGAATGCGCTGCTCCAACACACCACGACCATCTACCTGCACCCGAACATCGCCGAGTATGCACGGGCTCTCGCCGCGAGGATGCCCGGCGATTTGAAGGTCTGCTACTTCGTGAATTCCGGCTCCGAGGCGAATGACCTCGCCGTGCTGATGGCGCGTGCCTTCACCGGCAATTACGACCTCATCGCGCTGCGCAACGCCTACCACGGCGGCAACTCCACCGGCATGGCACTGACCGCGCACTCCTCGTGGAAATTCAACGTCCCGCACAGCTTCGGCGTGCATCACGCGCTCGCGCCCGATCCCTATCGCGGCGTCTTCGCCGGTGATCCCGAGGCCGGACGCAAATACGCCGACGACGTGAAGAGCGTGATCGATTACGCCACGCCGGGCCGCGTCGCGGGGTTCGTCGCGGAGTCGATCCAGGGCGTCGGCGGCACGATCGTTTTCCCCGACGGCTATCTTGCGCGGGCCTACGAATACGTGCGCGCCGCCGGCGGGCTTTGTATCGCCGATGAAGTGCAGGCGGGCTTCGGGCGCACGGGCACACACTACTGGGGATTTGAAACGCAGGGCGTGATCCCGGACATCGTCACCATGGCCAAGGGGATCGGCAACGGCTTGCCGCTCGCGGCCGTCGTGACCACGCCGCAGATCGCGCAGGCGCTCGCCTCGCGCATTCACTTCAACACCTTCGGCGGCAATCCCGTCGTCTGCGCCCAAGGCAAGGCGGTGCTCGAAGTCATCGACCGCGAACGCTTGCAGGCCAACTCACTGCGCGTCGGCGCGTATCTGCAGGCCGGCCTTCGCCAGCTCGCGGAGAAGCACTCGATCATCGGCGACGTGCGCGGGAAAGGGCTGATGCTCGGCGTCGAGCTCGTGAAAGATCGCGCGACGAAGACACCCGCGAAGGAAGAAACGCTGCAGGTCTTCGAAACCGCCAAGGACCTCGGTCTGCTCATCGGCAAAGGCGGCTACCACGGCAACGTCCTGCGCACCAAACCGCCGATGTGCTTCACCAATGCAGACGCCGACTTCGTCCTCGCGGTCCTCGACTGCTGCTTCGCCAAACTCTGACCGCTTCCCCCATGCCCCTCGATCTCCTCGCCCTCCCCAAAGTCCTGCTCCACGAACACCTCGACGGCGGCTTGCGCCCGGCCACCATTATCGCGCTCGCGCGAGATTGCCGCTACGACGGTCTGCCCACCGCCGACCCGCAGGAACTCGGCGAGTGGTTTCACCGCGGCGCCAACAAAGGAAGCCTGCCGGAGTATCTCGAAGGCTTCGCGCACACCATCGCGGTCATGCAGACGCGCGAGGCGATCGAGCGCGTAGCGTTCGAGTTCATCGAGGACATGCACCGCGACGGCGTGGTCTATGCCGAGGCCCGCTTTGCGCCGTGTTTTCATACGAAACTCGGACTTACTCCCGAGGCCGTCGTGCAGGCCGCGCTCGATGGCTTCCATCGCGGAGAACAGAAATACGGCGTGCGCTGGGGACTCATCATCTGCGCGATGCGCGACCGCACGGACTCGCTCGAATGGGCCGAGATGGCGATCGATTTTCGCTACCGCGGCGTGGTCGGCTTCGACCTCGCGGGTGAAGAAGCCGGCTTCCCGCCGAAGCGGCACGTTGAGGCCTTCCACGCGATCCAGCAGGCCAATTTCTACAGCACCTTGCACGCGGGCGAAGGCTTCGGCATCGCCTCGATCTGGCAGGCGCTGCAAATCTGCGGCGCGCATCGACTCGGGCACGCCACGCGGCTCACCGATGGCATGACGATCATCGAAGGCAAGGTCGTGAAGATGGGTTCGCTCGCGCAATACATCCTCGACCGCCGCGTGCCGCTCGAGATGTGCCTCTCGAGC
>JBBQYR010000203.1:0-7107 GCA_038208565.1 Chthoniobacterales bacterium | reverse complement strand
GGTGAAGAGCGCGGCAGCGATGTCGTCGCGGTGGCCCTGATTGAGCCATTTCGCGCCATCGCCCTCGATCGTCGCGGTGCCGTCGAAAAACTTGCGGAGCAGGACGGAGCGGCCGGGTCCGTAGATCCCAGCGAGGCGCGTCACGAGGCCATTCCGCGCGAGCACGAACTCCTCGGTTTCGCGCAGCAATCGTCCGGTCTCCCGGTCCGGTTCGGCGGCGCTTTCTTCCGTCACCCAACTGCCGTCGGTCTGCGCATAAACAGAGGTGCTGCTGGTGAAGAGGAGTCGGGCGCCCGGAAAGACCGCCGCGAGATTCCCAGCACCATCGAGATACACTCGGCGATATTGGTCCGCGCCACCCTTGCCGGAACTTGCGCAGTGGATGATCGCATCGAAGGGCGCGAGCGCGGCGTGGCGCGCGACGCTTTCCTGCTCGGCGAGATCGAAAGTGACGATGCGAAATGGTTCCGTCGCGAGCTTCTGCGCGGAGTCTTCGGAGTGCGTGCCGCCGATGACTTCCCAGCCGCGTTGCGTGAAAAGCCGGGCCGTGGCGAGACCGACAAAACCGCAGCCGGCGATGAGGACGCGCGGCACCTTAAGGCAACGGTTCGCCGCGCGCGGCGATGAGCAGCTTGTACCACTCCTCGCGGGTCAGCTCGATCTCGGCGGCCTTCGCGGCTTCGCGGATGCGCTCCGGTTTGGTGCTGCCGATGATCGGGATCATCTTCGTCGGATGCTTGAGCAGCCAGGCGAGAGCGATGGCCGTGCGCGTGGCGCCGCGGGCTTGGGCGATTTCGTCGAGGGCGAGGTTGATCGGCTCGGGCTTGTAGCCTTTTTGGCCGGGGAGAATGTCCGTCGCGCCGTCGCCGAGCAGACCGCCACCGAGGGGGCTCCACGCGAGCGGCGTGATGCTCAGCGCCTGGCATTGATCGAGCGTACCGTCTTCAAAAGCCGAGAGTTGCGCGAGGCTGACTTCGATCTGGTTCACGATGAGCGGCTTCTCGATCTTCTGCTGAATCGCGCGCTGGAGCAGGCTGACTTGCGCCGGGCGAAAATTACTGACGCCGAATTCGCGGACCTTGCCGTTCTTGAAGAGGCTGGAAAACGCGATCGCGACTTCGTCCACGTCCATCAGCCAGTCGGGGCGGTGGAGCTGGTAGAGGTCGATGCGGTCGGTATGCAGGCGCTTCAGCGACTGCTCGCAGGAGCGGATGATGTGCTCGGCGGAGAAGTCGTAGCGGTGCGGCGCGCCGGGCGGTTCATCCTGAAAGCGGATCCCGCATTTCGTGGCGATGAGGATCTTTTTTCGCAGGTTGGAGTTCTCGCGCAGCACCTCGCCAAAGGCGCTCTCGGCCCGGCCGTGACAGTAGATGTCGGCGTGATCGAAGAGCGTGTAGCCCGCTTCCACCGCCGCCAGAACCGCCGCGCGCGCGGTTTTCAGATCTTCCTGGATATTGCCGGTGCGGGCGAGTCGCCAGCACCCGTAGGCGAGGCGGCTGGATTGGAGTTTGCTTTCGCCGAGGGTGACCTTCTGCATGGCGAGATGGGTAGCGAGGCCGGCGCGCAGCCGCAAGCGCCGAGTCTGCCGCGCGGAGTTTGCCACCGGCGCTGCGGGCGGTTAAGCAGCGGTATGAAATACGCCCTCGCTGTCTCGCTGATCGTGCTGCTGGCCGGCTGTGCCTCCGATCCGGAAGACCGCGCCTTCTTCAATCGCGGCTGGATGTCGCCCGAGAAGGGGGCGGATGAAAGGCTCTACAAGCCCCTCGGCCCGCCGCTAAACCTCCCAAACAGTGCGCCCGCCGACGATGGTGCGGACCGCCCGCCCCTTTAGCTCCCATCCGTGAAAAGGCGTGTTGCGGCTGCGGGAGAAGCTCTGGTTTTTGTCCACGGTCCACTCGAGGTCGGGAGCGATCAGGGTGACATCCGCCGGGGCTCCGACGCTGAGCGTGCCGCGGTCGAGACCGAGTAATCGCGCCGGCTCGAGGGTATACATTTCGATGAGCCGCGGCAGGCCGATGGCTTTCTTTTTGTGGACGAGGATGTCGAGGAAAAGGCTGAGCTCGGTCTCGAAGCCGAGGATGCCAAAGGGCGCCTGGTCGAACTCGACTTCCTTTTCGTAGTTGCAGTGCGGTGCGTGGTCGCTGGCCAGCACAGTGATCGTGCCGTCGGCCACGCCCTCGATGAGCAGGTCGATGTCGCGCTGGGTGCGCAGCGGCGGGTTCATTTTGAAGTTCGTGTCGTAACCGCGGATCGACTCGTCAGTGAGCGCGATGTGGTGCGGGCAGATTTCTCCGCTGAGCGGCACGCCGCGGCTGCGCGCATCGCGCAGAATGCGCACGCTGCCGCCGCTGCTCAGGTGCTGGCAGTGGATGGAGGTGCCGGTGAGTTCGGCGAGCTGGGAGTTGCGCGAGACGATGATCTCTTCGCCGATCGCGGGCCAACCGGGCAGGCCGAGCACGGTGCTCCAGTAGCCTTCGTGCATCACGCCTTTGCCGACGAGCGCGTAGTCCTGGCAGTGGTCCATGACGGTGAGGCCAAACATGCCGGCGTATTCGAGCGCACGGCGCATGACTTCGGGATTTTGAATGCAATGGCCGTCGTCCGTGAGCGCGACGATGCCGGCTTTTTTCATCGAACCGATGGGCGCGAGTTCTTCACCGGCGATGCCTTTGGTGATCGCGCCGGTGGGGAAAACATTGATGACTGCTTCCGCTTTCGCCTTCTCGAGAATCCAAGTGACGACACTCGGGTTGTCCACGGAGGGCGCCGTATTCGGCATGCAGACGACGCTGGTGAATCCGCCCGCAGCGGCGGCCTTCGTGCCGGTGGCCATGGTTTCTTTGGCCGACTGGCCAGGTTCGCGGAGGTGGACGTGCAGGTCGATGAGACCCGGCGCGACGACCAGGCCGGTGGCGTCGATCGTTTCGACGTCAGGCGGAAGCGCGGTCTTGGGATCGGCGATGCGTCCATCGATGAGCAAGAGATCGCCGATTTCGTCGCGGCGATTGGCGGGGTCGATGATGCGGCCGTTTTTGAGGAGCGTGGCAGACATGAACTTATTTAAACGCGCGGACGCCAGCGCAGAGGTAGAGGACGGCCATGCGGACGGCGAGGCCGTTGGTGACTTGATCAAGGATCACGCTGCGGCTGCTGTCGGCGATGTCGCTGTCGATCTCGACCCCGCGATTGATCGGGCCGGGGTGCATGACGAGCGCGCCGGGTTTGAGGCGTTCGGCACGCTGTTTGGTGAGGCCGAAGAGCGCGGTGTATTCGCCGAGACTGGGGAAGTATTCTTTGCGCTGCCGCTCGTGCTGGATGCGCAGGAGATTGACCACATCGACCTCGGGCAGCACGGAGTCGAGATCGTGCGTCACGGTCACGCCGAGCCGCTCGAACTCCCGCGGCACGAGTGTGCTCGGCCCCACGAGGGTGACGCGCGCGCCGAGCTTGAGCAGGGCATGGATATTCGACCGGGCGACGCGGCTGAAGAGGATGTCGCCGATGATGGCGACGTGAATGCCCGCCACGCGCCCGAGCTTTTCCCGGACGGTAAAAGTATCGAGCAGCGCCTGCGTCGGATGCTCGTGGGCGCCGTCGCCGGCATTGATGACGCTGGCTTCGAGTCGTTCGGCGAGAAATTGCGACGCGCCCGCCGAACTGTGCCGCAGGACGATGATGTCGGCGTGCAGGGCTTCGAGATTCTTCGCGGTGTCCTTGAGCGTCTCGCCCTTGGTCAGGCTGGAGTTCGACGCGGTCATATTGATCACGTCGGCGCTCAGCCGATGCGCGGCAAGTTCGAAGCTGACCCGGGTGCGTGTGCTCGCCTCGACGAAAAAGTTGACCATCGTCTGCCCGCGCAATGCTGGCACTTTCTTGATCTCGCGGGTGCCGACGTCTTTGAAGGCGGCGGCGGTGTCGAGGACGAGGGTGATCTCTTCGGCGGAGAGTTCCTGCAAGCCGACGAGGTCCTTGCGGGTCCACGGTGCGGGTTGGTTCGTGGGTTTTTGCTGCTGCAGGGGAGTTGCGGCGCTCATGGGGGATTTAGTCGTGACTCATCCACACGGAGTCGGCGATGCCGTCGGTCGCTTCGAAGCGCACATGCACGCGCTGGCCGTGGGAAGTGGGGAGGTTTTTGCCGACGTAATCGGCGCGGATGGGCAACTCGCGGTGCCCGCGATCGACGAGCACGGCGTATTGAATGCGCGCGGGGCGGCCGAAGCTGGAGATGGAATCCATCGCCGCGCGGCAGGTGCGGCCGGAGAACAGAACGTCGTCGGTCAGGACGATGGTGAGCTTCGACAAATCGCCCGGCAGGATGGTGCGCTCGACGCGTGGCGGCAGGCGATGGCGGTGCAAATCGTCGCGATGCATGGCCACATCGACCACGCCGGTGAAAGGCGCGGTGCCGCTGAATTCCGTAATGTAGGCGGCAAGTCGGCGGGCGATTTCGATGCCGCGCGAAGGGATGCCGATGAGCGCGACCGTGGAGAGGTCGGGATTGCGCTCGATGATCTCGTGGGCGATGCGCTTCAGGCAGCGTTCGATCGCGGCCCGGTCGAGAATGAGCGTGGCGCCGGGGGCGGGGGCTGGAGGAGTGGAGGTGGGGTTCATGTTCCTTGGCGACCTCGCAGGATCGCCTTAAAGGGACAAAGAGCAGGTGCCTAGTGCACCGGTTCCTTTTGTCGTTGGGTTCGCCAGGACGAACGGTGTTTGACGATCCAATCGAGCAGCGCCTTTTCGAAACCGATGTCGTGCCCAACCTTCTCGCTCTCGATCCATTTGTGCCGGAGGATTTCTTCCCGCTCGGCGAGGAATTCCTTGTAGAGCAAAGATTCGCGGACGAGTTCGGCGGGTTCGTCAGTCGGAGTGCTCATTGAGTGGGGATAATTTCTTCATACCGCGCCGGGCGTCAATCGTTTTACAGAATGATTGCGCACGGAAGCTCGCTGTGGGCTCAGCTCGCGAGCTTTTGCTGGAGCTGCTGCGCAATTTTGCGGAAGGCCTGCGCGACGGCGCTGGTTTCGTCAGCGCGGGTGATGGGCTGGCCGCGGTCTCCGGCTTCGCGGGTCGGAATGTCGATCGGGATTTGTCCGAGCATTGGGACTTTGAGCCGCGCCGCTTCGCGTTCGCCGCCGCCGTTGCCGAAGATGTCGTAGCGCTGGCCGTCGCTCGGGCAGAGGAAGTAGCTCATGTTTTCGATCAGGCCGAGCACGGGCACGTTCACTTTCTGGAACATGGTCGCGGCCTTGCGCGCATCGATGAGCGCGACTTCCTGTGGTGTCGTGACGATCACGGCGCCGGCCAGCGCCACGGTCTGCACGATGGTGAGCTGGATGTCGCCGGTGCCGGGTGGGAGATCGAGGATGAGGTAGTCGAGATTGCCCCACTCGACCTGCCGGAGAAATTGCTGCGTGTATTTCGTGACCATCGGTCCGCGGAGGATGGCGGGCGCGGAGTCGTCGAGGAGGAAGCCCATCGACATGAGCTTCAAGTCGTAGCGCTCGATGGGGATGATGCGGTTTTCTTCGGTCGCCATCGGGCGTTCGTTGGCGCCGAACATCAGACCGATGCTCGGGCCGTAGAGGTCGCAGTCGCACAGTCCGACGGCAGCGCCGCTTTGCTGCAAGGCGATCGCGAGATTTGCCGCGACGGTCGATTTACCGACGCCGCCCTTACCGCTGGCCACGGCGATGACGTGCTTGATGCCTGCGATCGCGGCCGCAGCCATCGGCGCGCTCCCGGCCGCGGGCGCTTGCGGCGGCGCCTGGATATCGATGCGGACGGTGATGTTCCCGATCATCGGGATCCTGCGCAGCGCGGCTTCGGACTCCGTCTTGATGGTTTGCGGCACCTTCGGGTCGTTGGTCGCGAGCGACATCTGCACGGTCACGTCGCCGCCTTCGACGCGCACATTTTTCACGAGGCCAAACGACACGATGTCGCGACTGAAGCCGGGATATTTGACGATGGAGAGAGTTTCGCGGACGAGCGCTTCGGTAATCATGCGAGCTGTGACTCTTGAGAAGATCACGCGTGAGCGCAACGCCGAAGGCATCCCGTTTCACGGCATTGCGACGAGGCGACGAAACTTTCGTTTGCGCAAACTCAATCATTCGGAGAACTCCTGCGCGAGCGCCGCCTGGCGAAAGCGGAGAGCGATCCTGCGTTCTCGCTGCGCCAACTGGCGGACCGGGTCGGCATCGAGCCTTCCTACCTGAGCAAGATCGAGCGGGGTGAGCAGCCGCCTCCGGGGGAACAAAACATCCGGCGGCTGGCCGAAGAGCTGGGCGGAAATCCCGATGCGCTGCTCGCGCTGGCCGGAAAGTTTTCCCAGCGATCTGCTCGAAATCATCCGCGAACGCCCCACCGTGGTCGCCGAACTTCTGCGCGCCGTCCGCGCCATGCCGGCCAAAAAGGTTTCCGCCATCTCTCGCCAGATGCGCGCTGGCGATTGGTGACCTCGCCCACTCCCGCACGCCGATGATCAACCTCCAAGCCCACGCCCTCCGCTCCACCTTCCCCGAAATCGCGCAGGAAGTTCGCGCCCATTTCGAGCGCCAGTTGCAGATCGTTCTCCCCGAGTTGCAGCGGCCCGAGGCGCGGGCCGGGCTGCTGGCGGAACTGGAGTCCCGATGGGGCTTCCGGCGACTCAGCCCCACCGAGCAGGACCGATTGCGCGCCCGCGCGAATTCATTGACCGCCGCCGAAATCGAAGCGGCCGTGCGCCAGTCCGCGCGCTATGCCGTGGGCTTGGACGGCGATCCTTTGGCCGCACTGACCATCGAGTTTCAACAGACGCTGCGGATTCCCGACGATGGCAAAACGGTTCCGCTCCCGGCCGGCCTGGGCGCCTTCCCACTGCATTCGGTGGACGACTTCGCCGAGACCGCTCCGGCTTCCTGGATAAAAAAGGGTGGCGTCATGATGCCGATGGATCAGAGCGAAGCGCTGTGGATCCGCTTCTCGGCGGCCTATCCTTTTGCGGTGAAGATCGCAGCGGGAAAGATCAACGCCGTCTCGGGTGAAGCGTGGACCGCGGAACTCCAAAGGGAGCCGCAAAACTACCTCGTCGTGCCCGAGCAGCCGTGGCTCGACGGCTTCTCCGTC
>JBBQYR010000202.1:0-7236 GCA_038208565.1 Chthoniobacterales bacterium | reverse complement strand
GATGCCGAGGGTCTTTAGTTCTACTTGGGCGACGGGCACGCCGTTGATGAGCAGGATGACGTCGTAACGGTGGTGGCTGTTGTCGGTGTTGATGCGTAGTTGATTGACGACCTCGAAGGTGTTTTTGCACCAGTCCTTGATGTTGACCAAGGTGTAGTTCAGCGGCGTGCCGTCATCGCGGGTGAAGCTGTTTATCTGGCGAAGGATGCGGGAGGCGGTGAAGACGTTGTCGGTGATGATCTCTTCGAGGAGGCGCGAGAATTCGCCCTCCGTGAGATGGACACGGTTGAGCGCCTCGAATTTCTCGCGGAAATTTTTCTCCAGCGCAGCGCGGTCGCGAATATCCTCGCGGTATTCGTATTTCTGGCTGCGGAGCTTCTCGATGAAGCGGTCTTCAATATGGTCCTCCCTGACGACCGAAGTGCATTGGTTGGATGGGAGGTCGTAGGTGAATTTAGATGCGGTCATGGCGCTTTTTTTGATAGGTTTTCCGACTCATCTACGACGCGGAGTTTCGAGCTCTCATCGATCAAACGGCTACGGAGAAGACATCTCCTTCGTAGAAACAACCTTTCAGGAGTCGCTTGCGCACAGGGAAATCGCGACCGGAGGCGCAGGCGGGGTCGTTGGAGTGAGAGGGCATCGGGTGATCCTGCCCGCTAAAGCCGGAAATGGACAGCGCAGACGCCTTCGGTTTGTCCCCCAAAATTGAAGCCGTCGAGGATGTCGTGGCAGCGTTGGACCTGGCCGCGCCCGACCAGCGCCTGGAACTCCTGCGCGACAGCCTGAAGAAATACGGACTGTCATCCACACCGTGGTCCTCGGCACCGCACTGAGTGGCGTGCTGCGCCGGAGGTTCTTTCAACCGCCAACCCAATCATGATCCATCCTAACGTCCGCCGCATCTTGCGCGCGTCACCAGTCATTATCTGCACATTCGCCAGCTGCATCGCCCAACGGAAGCGGTAGAACTCCGGGCAATCGGCACTCGGGACTTTGGCGATCTTCTCCGCCGCGCACCGCGCGTGCTCCTCATTCTTGGTGGAGGCGAGTTCCCAATCGTAGACCCGCTGATACGTGAGCGGGCAGCGGGAGATGATGCGATTGTCAAAGCGCGGGATGAGTTGACCGAAGAGCAGACCGCCGGGTGTGCGCTGGCCATTCACTCGCTGCCCGTAACGAGCCGGCAGGCGATAGTCCGGTCCGGCAAGTGCGGTGTGATCGCGCATGATGGCGGTGACGAGCGCTTCATCGACGTGTGGCAGCACGCCGAGATGCGCACGCAGGATGCGCTCCACTTCCGCTTCCACACCCTCGCGCGGAAACGCTGCGCCGAGATTGCGCACGCGCAGCATGGAGGACTTCACCACGCCGAGCGGATCGATTTTCAGCACGTCGCAAAAGACTTCGGCCATCGTCCCGGAGCGTCCGTGGCGCTTCGCGAAATCATCGAGGAGTTCGTGGGCTTTCTTTTCCTTTTCGGTGTCCTCGTCATTCGCCACCACATCCTGCCGGCTCCAGCCCTTGTTCCCATCGTAGCCGCGATTGTGCGCATACCAGCGGAGCACGTCCCACAGTTCGCTCCAAGTCAGCTTCGGACCACCGCGCAAGACCCGCGCGGAGAGCAGCCACGGCCACGCGCAGCCACCCGTTTCGAGTTGCGCCTTCGTCAAAACGCCGAGGTGCTCGCAGAGTCGCCGCAGCCGCGCGATGCGCAGCCGGGTGGCGCGAATGTGGCGGCGCTGGCGGCGGAAGCCCCGGCGCTGCGAGGCGAGGCAGTCGTCGGCGGGGAAGATGACCGCGCCGCAGCCGAGCAAATCAGGCGCCTGGTCGATGCGTGTTTGCAAAACGGCCCAACCAATCGAGCTATGCCCGACATCAAATGCCAAATGAAGGTCTGGGGTCACTTTCATAATTTTCTCCTTGCCGACGTTTCGCTTTTGCCCACAGATCCTAATCGATTCAAGACAAAGTTAGATAGCGCAAGCCGGGTCGTCAGACCGCCGAAAGGTTTCCCTCCGCGCCAGTTCGCGGACATCGTGCTCAAAAGCGTTCTCTTTTAAAAGCCCCGCAGGAAACTGCGGGGCTTTTGCTTGCACCGGGCGCGGACGCGGAGACCGGGAAAGCGGAGTCATCAAGGAGCGGCTTTTCTCGCGACTGAGAAGGCGCGGGCTTTGGCATGACCGGGATGAGGAAATATTCGGCTTCCCATTTCTCAGCGGTGAAATATTCTCATTCCCGCGACTCTTCTCTTATGGCTCGAATTCTCATCATCGACGACGACCCGGCCATGGTCTCGGTTATCTCCGACATCTGCCAGGAACGTGGACACCAGACCGTGGCTTATGCTTCCGGCGCCAAGGCGCTGGAAAATCTCGCGACACATGCACCGCAACTCGTGATCACGGATCTGCGCATGGACAAGGTCGGTGGGCTCGACATTCTCCGCGAATGCCGCGAGGTGCTGCCGCAGACACCCGTGATCCTGATTACGGCCTACAAGACGGTGGAATCGGCACTCGAGGCGATGAAGCTTGGGGCTTACGATTACATCACAAAGCCGTTCAAGGTGGACGAGTTGCAACTGACGATCCAGCGGGCGCTCGATAACCAAACGCTGGTCCGCGAGAACCGCAATCTGCGGCAGATCGTGAAGGAGAAGTACCGCTTTGAGAACATCATCGGCACGAGCGTGAAGATGCAGGAAATCTACAACCTGATCGCCAAGGTGGCCGACACGGACAGCACGATTTTGATCCAGGGCGAGAGCGGCACGGGCAAGGAACTAGTGGCGCGGGCGCTCCATTTCAACAGCACGCGGCAGCATCAGCCGTTCGTGGCGATCAACTGCTCAGCACTGCCGGAGAACCTGCTGGAGTCGGAGCTTTTCGGCCACAAGAAGGGGTCATTCACCGGTGCGGTGCAGGACAAGATCGGGCTTTTTGAGGAAGCGGAGCAAGGGACCATCTTCCTCGATGAGGTGAACTCGATGGCGCAGCCGCTGCAAACCAAACTGCTGCGCGTGCTGCAGGAGCGGGTAATCCGGCGCGTGGGTGACAACAAGAGCATCCCGATCAATGTGCGCGTGCTCGCGGCGACCAACGAGGTGTTGGGCGAGAAGATCAAGGGTGGCAATTTCCGCGAGGATCTCTACTACCGCCTGGCCGTGATCCCGATCGAGATGCCGGCGCTGCGTGAGCGGCCCGATGACATCCCGCTGCTCGTCGCGCATTTTCTCCAAAAGAACGGCGCGCAGACCGGCACCGAGGCCAAAAAGATCGATCCGAAGGCCGTGGACATGCTCGCGGTGTATCGCTGGCCGGGCAATGTGCGCGAACTCGAAAACGCCGTGGAACGCGCGTGTGCGTTATGCGACGACGGGATCATCCGCGTGACCGATCTGCCACCGCAGGTGGTGCGGCATGCGAGTTCGCCGACGGTCGAGCACACCGGCACGCTGCCGGTCGGGCAGACGCTGGACGAATACATCCGCGACCAGGAGCGGCGTTACATCGAGGAGACGATCAAGTTTAACGCGAACAGCCGCGAGAAGGCCGCGAAGATGCTCGGCATCAGCATGGCGACGCTCTACCGGAAGCTGGAAGTGAAAGCCCAGCGCGCTGCGGAAGCGAAGGGCTAAGACTTTCTAGCCGCGCTTGCCGAGGAAGCGGACCTGCTCGGCCTGCTTGTCGATCTCGTCGAGCTTGAGCAGAGTCGCCTGCTGCTTCTCGATCATTTCGATGTTCTTGGCCTTGAGCGCGCGGAGTTGCTCCAGCGGCGTTTTGGGGAGCGGGGCCTGGGAGTGAAGATTAGCGCCGAGCGCGAGGAGTGCGGCGGTCACGACGATGAGGAATGGGGCGATATTTTTCATGGTCGGGGCTTAGCGGCTGCGGCCGGCGTAGATTCGAGCGAGGCGAATGTTTTCGCTGATGTTCGCCAGCTTCGCGTCGATTTTTGTCTGGTTGTCCGCGAGGGTCGCCTGTTGCGCGGCGACTTCATTAACGAGGACGGTCAACGCCGCGTCATCGCCACCGGCTTGGCCGACGGACCGTGCCGGGACAAGGATCGCCATAGTGATCGCCGTGATGGCCAGAGCTATTGCCGAGAAGGATTTCGGATTCATGGCCAGCAATGTAGCCATTTCGGTGCCTGCCACCGGGAAGAAAATATCGCGACCACATGGCAGGATTGTTGCTTGCGGAGAGGGTGACCGCCGACTATTTTCCGCGCATGGCTGGACTTTCACAATCGCAGACCCTCTCGCAACAGCAGGTTCTCGCGCCGCAACTGCAGCAGAGCCTGCAGATCCTCCAGGCGCCGATGCTGGAGCTGCGCAATCTGATCCAGCAGGAGCTGTGCACGAACCCGACTCTGGAAGAGGATCAGATGGAGCCGACGATCGAGGACAAGAAGCAGGAGCACGACGAATTTCAGGAGGAGTTCGACCGGCTGGCCAAGCTCGATGAGGAATGGCGCGATTACATGTCGCAGAGCCAGAGCTACTCCGGGCGCTCGGCAGAGGAAGAGGAACGCCGGCAGTTTTTCTTCGATTCCATCGTCGGTCAGCAGACGCTCCAGCAGCACCTGCTCGAGCAGGTGAATTCCAGCGACCTGAACGCTGCCGACCGCCAGCTCGCGGAGCTGATCATCGGCAACATCGACGACGCCGGTTTCCTCCAAACCTCGCCGGAGGAGATCGCCAATAACACCGGCATGGAACTCCCCGAGTTGCAGCGCGTGCTCGAAATCGTCCAATCCTTCCACCCGGTGGGCGTCGGCGCGCGCGACCTGCGCGAGTGCCTGCTCATCCAGCTCAAGCGCCTGAGCAAGGACCAGAGCCTCGAATACCGGATGGTCGATCGCCATATCGACGACCTCGGCAAACGCCGCTTCCCGGAGATCGCCCGCCGACTCGGCACCACGCCGGAGCAGGTGCAGCGCGCCGCGAACTTCATCGCCACACTCGATCCCAAACCCGGCCAGATTTTCACGCCCGATCCAAACAACTACGTCCTGCCCGACGTGACCGTGGAAAAGATCGGCGGCGACTGGACGATCTCTCTGAACGGCGAGCAAATCCCGCACTTGCGAATCAGCAATACCTACAAGGATCTGATGTCGCAGGACAAAGGCGGCGCCGATGTGAAGGACTACATCCGCGACAAAATCCGCAGCGGAAAATTCCTCATCAAGTCGATCCACCAACGCCAGCAAACGATCTCGAACATCGCGCACGAAATCGTCGGGCGGCAGCGCGACTTCCTCGAATTCGGCCCGAGCGCACTCAAGCCGATGACCATGGTCCAAATTGCCGACGCCGTGGGCGTTCACGAGACGACGGTGAGCCGCGCCATTTCCGGCAAATACATGGCGACGCCGCAGGGCGTCTTCGACATGAAGTATTTCTTCACGCCGGGCTACCAGACCTCCGACGGCGAATCGATGAGCAACACGAGCGTAAAGGGCACCATCGCCGAACTCGTAAAAGCCGAAGACACGAAGAGCCCGCTCAGCGACAAGGAGATTGTCGAATTGCTCGAAAAGCGGGGCATCCCGATCGCCCGCCGCACCGTCGCCAAGTATCGCGGCGAGTTGAACATCCTCCCGAGCAACATGCGGAAGCGGTATTGAGGCAGGCAGCTATTCCGGCACCGCCTGCGCGGTCAGCTCCGCAATCTCCCGGCCTAATCGCCCCGCCTCGCCCGCGAGCTTCGCGATCTCCGTTTCGAGCCCGGCGATCTGCTTCGCCGCCACGCTGTCCATCATCTCCGGCTGCTTTGCGGTCAGCTCGTATAGCTCCCGCTCGGGACTCTCCCGGAGCCGATTGGTGGCCTCCAGCACGTGGAGAATCTCCAGTTCCAGACTCTCCCAAAGCTGCCGCAACCGCGAGACCTGCTCCTCCTCGCGGACGGATAGCGCACGCGCCCTCGCGTGCCGTGCCCGGCGCCCCCGCCGGGCAGCGGGCCAGCGGTGCGGAGCTATTCACTGTCTGGTGCGCCGAGCGTGCCTCGGAGTTTTCGGCGAGGGCGCCGCAAACAGCACGCGTGGCGCGTGCGCTACCCAGTCCGGCTCGTGGGCGAAGCGGTCGGGGTGGTAGAGGCTCACGAGCTTCTTCCACAGCTTGCGCAGCTCGCCTTGCTCATCCGCGGTTAGCTCGCGGCTCGCGGCCAGGGTCTGGGCCGTCTCCGAATCCCGCAGCTCCCGGTTTTCGCGCGCCTCCCACACGGACCTGCCCTTGTGCTTTCCGAAGGCGACGCGCGAGGGATACCACTACTCGCCCGCATCCGCCGCGATCGCCTGCCACGTCTCCAGCCCGCGTTGCCCGGCGATGGGACGAAGAACGCGACTGAACAGATCGACGACCGTCAGCACATCGCCCAGCGCCGTGTGCGCGCCGCGTTCGGGCAGGCGGAGGCGCAGGGTTTGCAGCTTGCAGTTCCCGGCGGGCACCGGATCGAGAAGCCGCTGCGCCAGCCTTCCAATGCGTTGTGCTCCCAAGCTTGGTCCATCCTGATCAAACACCGGGCGCCGACGTCGTCCCAATCCCCAGGCGAGAGCGAAATTCCAGCTTTGACCCGACGCTCTTAACATGCCGGCCCTGCCGGCCGATGCCTTCCTCTCACCCACCACCCAGATGCCGCCGGAGGGACTCCTCCGGCGTGATCGGCTGCGGCTGGTAGCCTGCGGTTTTCAGCACATCGAAATGCCGGTATTCCGTGATGAGGTAGTCCGCCTCCGCCGCGATGGCGCAGTCGGCAAATTTGTCGTCGTCGGGGTCTGCTGCGATGAGGTGAAAGCGGAAGCTGGGCGAGGAAAAGACGATGTTGCCGTGTCGGAGGGCCACCAGGGTGATGATCTGCATCATGGCTTCCGCCTTTTGCAGGCTGGCCTTCCGCTGCATGATCTCCTCTTATTCCAGCAGAATCTCGGTGGACACCGCCCACTGCAACTTGCCACGAAACCACGCCTCAAAAATTGGCCGGTAAGCGTGGGTGGTGGTGAACATGCCAGGCACCACATTCGTGTCTATGCACACCGTCATCAGCGATACGGATGCTTCCTGCGGTGCTCCAGGATCGCCTCTGCGATGCTCTCATTCGTGATGCGGCCCGCTGCCCAATCTTCATCCATCGCTGCGCCCAGGTCGTCAGCCAGTCGCCGTGCTTCGATTTCCAGAAGAGCGCGGCGGGCCGCCAGCAAGTCTTCATCACGCAGCTTATCCACCTCCGCGTGCAA
>JBBQYR010000201.1:0-7259 GCA_038208565.1 Chthoniobacterales bacterium | reverse complement strand
CTCGAAGACATTCAGCAACGCCTCCATCTTCTCGCCGAGCAAGGCGGCCAAGCCCTCGACCAGGGAGCCGACCGCGTGGCCGAACTCCATCTTGATCGCCGATTCGACAAGATCAGCCGTAGCTTCAAAAACCTCTTCAACTAGTCCCAGCGATGGGGCGTGAAAAGTGAAGGAATGCGCTCCGTAAAAGCGGAGTGCGCCCCATAGACCCCGGTTCTAATTCAATGTTGAACATTCAATGTTCTCCCTCTGCCCGTTTCACTCTCTTCTGCTCTCTCCGCACCTCCCGCATCCGCCGATAGCCCACCAGCTTCTTATGCTGCTCATCCCACAGGCGATACGCCAGTGATTTCAGGCTCACGCGGATCGTGATCGGCTTGACCTGCTGAAACACGGGGTGCGAGTAATGGCAGCGCTCCAGGTAGTAGTTTGGGATGCGCGAGCTGAGATGATGGATGTGATGGAAGCCGATGTTGCCGGAGAGCCATTGCAGCACGCGGGGCAGCTTGTAGTAGGAGGAGCCTTTCAGCGCCGCAGCGGTGTAGTCCCACTCCTCATGCTCCTCCCAGTAGGCATCTTCAAACTGATGCTGGATGTAGAACAGCCACACCCCACACACCCCCGACACGCCGGTGCTGATGGCCTGGATGATGAGATAATTCAGCGGCCCAAAGATCCACGACATCACCGCCACCATGCCCAGCAGCGCGAGGTTCATGTACCACACCGAGTGCCGCTCCTGCGCGTCGCCGCCTTTGCGCGGGATGCGCTGCAAGATCACGAACAGCACGAAAGGCGCGATGACAAACAGCACGAAGGGATTGCGCGCCAGCTTGTAGGCAAAGCGCTTCCAGCGTGAGGATTCGATGTACTCCTGCACCGTCATCGTCCACACATCGCCGATACCACGCCGGTCCAGATTCCCCGTCGTCGCATGGTGCAGCGAGTGCTCCCAGCGCCACTGATAGTACGGCGTGAAAGTGAGCATGCCCGTGATGAAGCCGACGATGGCATTGGCGCGTTTCGATTTGAAAAACGAGCCATGGCCGCAGTCGTGGAAGATGATGAAAATGCGGACGAGGAACAGGCCGGCGAGCGCGGCGCAACCAGCCGTGAGCCAATATGAATAGCTGAGGCTCCAATACATCGCGACCCAGAGCAGCGCGAAGGGGCCGAGCGTATTCACGAGCTGCCAGATGGCCCGGGCAAGCGAGGGCTCCTGGTATTTGAGAACGATCGCCTTCCAAGCCGCAGGGTCGCGCTTGGGTTTCGTTTTGCCTGCCGGCAATGGATCACCGGTGGTGTTCATGCGGCACCTTATACGCCAGTTTCGCGATCTCTGGGCACTCTTTTCCTGAAACAACGTGCTCGTGGAGCCAGGGAGGCGCTGGTCGCATTGCGAAAAGCGCGCGGTTTTCCGCTTTGGCTGTGCGAGGGGGCGGGTTAAGACGGGCACCATGCGTTTCCTCCTCCCCCTGCTCTGCTCCGCCGCGCTCTCTGCGACCGCTTTTTCCGCCGATGAATTCGTCGAGTCGCCGCTGCACCGCGAGAACCCGAATGTGCCCAAGGGCACGGTGACGAAGATGCCGGTGTGGGAGTCGAAGGTCTTCGCGGGCACGACACGCGACTGGTATATCTACGTGCCGGCGCAGTACCAGCCCGAGCAGCCCGCGGCGGTGATGATCTTCCAGGACGGACACGACTACGTGAACCTGAAGGGCAACTGGCGCGCACCGATCGTCTTCGACAACCTGATCGCCAGCGGCGAGATGCCAGTGACGATCGGCATTTTCATCAATCCCGGCCACGACCCGAGCAAGGGTGCGCCGAAGAATGCGTGGAGCGGGAGCAACCGCAGCCTCGAATACAATTCGCTCGGCGATCGCTACTCGCGGTTTCTGCTCGAGGAGATTTTGCCGGAAGTCGAGAAGACGTATCGCCTCTCCGCGGACCCGGAGAAGCGCGCCATCGCGGGCGCGAGCAGCGGCGGCATCGCCGCGTTCACCGTGGCGTGGGAGCGACCGGATGCCTTTCGCAAGGTGCTCTCGACGATCGGGAGCTTCACGAATCTCGCGGGCGGCAACGCCTATCCGTCGATCATCCGCAAGACCGAGCGCAAGCCACTGCGCGTGTATCTCGAGGATTCGAGCAACGACGTGGACAATCAATTTGGGAGCTGGCCATGGGCGAACAAGCAGATGGACGCGGCGCTGCGTTACATGGGTTATGACGTGCGCTTCGATTTCGCCGAAGGCTACGGGCACAATTCTAAGCACGGCGGGAGCGTTTTCCCGGACGCGCTGAAATGGCTCTGGCGCAAGGATGCGGCGAAACCGACGGTGAACCTGAAGGGCGATCTCGGCGGCGACATGACGCTGCATCGCCTGCTCATCGAAGGCGAGGACTGGCAGCTCGTGGCGGAGAATCTCGGCTTCGCCGACGGCCCGCTGACGGACGCGGAAGGGAATTTTTATTTCTCCGACATGAAGGCACCGGGGATTTTCCAGATCTCGAAGAATGGGACGAAGACGAAGCTGATCGATGAGCCGGCGAGCGGGCTGAAATTCGGCGCGAACGGCAAGCTCTACGCCTGCCAGGGTTCGAAGAAGCGGCTCATCGCGATCGATCTCACGAACAACAAGATCGAGGTCGTCGCCGAGGACGTGCAGCCGAACGATCTCGCGGTGACTTACGACGGCGACATCTATTTCACCGAGACGGGTAAAAAACAGGTCACGCTGCTCAAGGCCAAGACGGGGGAAAAGATCGCCGCGGACGTGGGCATCGCGGCGCCGAATGGGATCACGCTCTCGCCCGATCAAGGCACGCTCGCGGTTTCCGAACACCAGGGGGAATTCGTGTGGACCTTCCGCATCGAGCCGGACGGCGCGCTGACCGCGAAGACGCCTTACATGACGATGCGCCGGCCGATCGACCCGGCGGGCGAGTTCAAGTTCAATGAAGCGCCCCCCTCCAAAAAAGCCGCGCAGGGCGACGGCATGACGAGCGACACGCTCGGCCGGTATTACGTGACGAGCGCGCTGGGCGTGCAGGTTTTCGACCCGACCGGTCGGCTCTGCGGCATCCTGCCGAAACCGCAAGCTGACAAGCCGCTGACGAGCTGCGCGCTCTCGGGCGAGAAGCGCGAATACCTTTACGTGACCAACGGGGACAAAATCTATCGCCGCAAAGTGCAGGCGATGGGCAACGTCTACTCTCAGGTCCCGCGGCAGTAACGACGCTTGTCCGCGTCCGCTCGCGGGCTAGACTAACGACCTCATGGCGTCGCTCCTTCCCCGCTTCGCTCCGTTGCTCCTGCTGCTCGCCGCGGCGGCGGACGGGCAGGAATTGCCGAAACGCGATGGCGCCAAGGAGCTCGATTTTCTCGAGCCGAAGCTGATGCTGAACGACGTCGGTGAATTGCCGCAGCCGCCTGGGAGCAAACTCGGGGCGGAGGCCAGCCAGCCGCTGCCTCTTGATGTGGCGAAGCTCACCGCGGAACTGGAACGCGCGAAAAAAAACGCCGGGTGGCGCGAACGGCTTTGGAAGGCGGGAGTCCTCGCGAAAGTGGAAGCCGAGCAGGCCGCGCTGAAAGTCGTGCGCCTGACAAAAGACCTCGAAGTAGCGCGGGCCGAGGCGGCGCGAGTGGCCTTGGAGGAGCTTCGCCAGAAAGGCGCACCGCGCGAAGAGATCACGGCTGCGGAAAAGAACACGGAAGCACTCACCGCCGCCGCCAAGGACACAGTCGCCAAATGGGAAGCTGCGCAACGCGCCGCTGCCGAACTGCGCCTGCAACGTGAACGCAAGCTCTACGCGCTCGGCGCCGGGTCGCGTTCGCAGGTCAGGAAAGCCGAAGCGGCGCTGCAGACGCTCGCGCCGCGGCCGACACCGTAGCGCTCAGGGCGAGAGACGCTCGAGCAGCCACGAGCCATCGGCCTGTCGCGTGTAGCGCAGCCGATCGTGCAGGCGGCTGCGCCGGCCCTGCCAAAACTCGATCGTCTGCGGCACAAGCCGATAGCCGCCCCAGTGCGCAGGCAGCGGGATTTCCTTGTCGCCGTACTTCGCGAGCGCCATCTCAAACTGCCGCTCGAGCTGCTCGCGATTCTCGACGATCTCGCTCTGCGCCGAGGCCCACGCGCCGATCTGACTCGTGACCGGTCGCGAGTGAAAATACGCGTCGGATTCCTCGACGGTCGTTTTCGCGACGAGACCGGTGATATTCACCTGCCGCTCCAGCGCACCCCACCAAAAAGTCAGCGCCGCGCGCGGACTCGCCGCGAGGTGCAGGCCCTTGGCGCCATCGTAGTTCGTGAAAAAGGTAAAGCCGCGCTCATCGCAGATTTTCAGCAACACCGTGCGCGTCCACGGCTGGCCGTCCGCATCGACCGTGGCCAGGGTCATCCCGTTCGGCTCGATCAATTGCTGCTCTACCGCCTCGGCGAGCCAGTCATTGAATTGCTTGATCGGGTAGGGATCGAGTTCACTCCGGCGCAATCCACGCTGCGCGTAATCCTGGCGGAGAGCTGCGAGTTGAGCGGGCGAGAGGCCGCTCATTCTTTGACCGGTGGAAGTTCCACAATCTCGAACCAATACTTTTCCAACGTCTGCAAAATATCGACCAGCGCCTCGAAGGTGACCGGCTTTACGATGTAGCTGTTCACGCCGAGATCGTAGCTTTTGTAGATGTCCTCGTCGGCCTTTGAAGTGGTGAGCACGACGACGGGGATCTGCCGCAACGCAGGATCGGATTTGATCTCCTTCAGCACCGTGCGCCCGTCTTTGCGCGGCATGTTGAGATCGAGCAGGATCAAGCCCGGCCGCGGTGCTTCCGCCGGCGCGGCATAGGTGCCTTCCTTGCGCAGATAGTCGATGAGCTGTTCACCGTTCTCGACGAACCGCAGATCGTTGATGAGCCGCGCCTCGTCGAAGGCCTCCTGCGTGAGTCTCCGGTCGTCCGCGTCATCGTCGGCCATCAAAATCGTAATCGGCATGGCGTCTCTACTCATGGGCTTGGGGTGAAATTTGAGCCACGGGCAGCGTCACAATGAACGCGGCGCCCTGACCTTCCGCACTCTTTGCCACAATCGTCCCGCCGTGCCTATCGGTAATTTTCCGGCAAATCGCGAGGCCGATGCCAGTGCCCTCGTATTCGGTGCGATTGTGGAGTCGCTGGAAGACCACGAAAATCTGCTCGGCGAATTTTGGATCGAAGCCGATGCCATTGTCGCGCACGACAATTTTGCAGGTCTGTTCGCCAGTCGGCTCACCCGGTGTCTTGCGCTCTTTCATTTGAAAAAGGCGGCCTTCCACGATGACGCGCGGCAGATCGCCCGAACGCTGAAACTTGAGCGCGTTGCTGATCAGATTTTGGAACAACTGCCGCATCTGCAAAGGATCGGCCTGGATCGTCGGCAGATCGTGTATTTCGATCTCCGCCTGCTTTTGCTCGATCGTGATTTCGAGGTCCGAGATGACGGCCCTCACAATTTCATCAAGGTCGCACTCCTCAAACGGCTGCGCCCGGCTCGTCACGCGAGAAAGCTTGAGCAAATCCTGAATGAGCACCTGCATGCGCTGCGCCGCGCTCTGCATGCGATCGAGATAATCGAGGCCCTGCGCGTTAAGCGCCGGACCGCACTTGACCCGCAGGCGATCGCTGAAAGCCTGAATCTTCCGCAGCGGCTCCTGCAAGTCGTGCGACGCGACCGAGGCGAAATTTTGCAGCTCGGCGTTGCTGCGTTCGAGCTGCGCAGCAAAGAGGCGCAACTGCTCCTCGGCGGCTTTGCGGTCGTTGATATCCGCGCTGATCCCGACCAGACCGATGATCTGCCCGTCCGTACCGCGCAGCGGCACCTTCGTCATCTGCAGCCACGTCCCGTAGCCGTCCTCGCGTGGCACGATCAATTCGCGATTTAAGATCGGCTCGCCCGTTTCCATGACCTGCCGATCGTCCTCCTCGAAACGCGCGGCATCGTCCGGCGTGTAGTAGTCGAAGACCGTGCGTCCCGTAGTGCTGCCCTCGGTCTTCGGTCCGTGGAGCTGGCGATGCGCCACGTTGTCGAGGATGTAGCGCCCCTCCGTGTCCTTCACGTAGACGTGATCGGGGATCGTATCGATGATGCTCAGCAGCAGATTGTGCTCGGCGGCGAGCGCTTCTTCCGCCCGGCGACGCGCGGCCACGTCGCGCAGGATCAGGATGCAGGCGACAAGCAGCGCGATGAAGGTGAAGGCACTGCCGACGAGGATCGTGACCGTGGTGGCGCGGGCATTGAGGCGGTTCAACTCCGCGCGTTCCGCGAGCAGCACCCGTTGCTCGCGATCGAAGTCCGCCAGAATCGCGCGGATTTCATTCGTCGTCTCCTCGCTCACACCTTTGGCAAACAGCGCGGCGCTCGGTCGGAAACCCTGCGTGCGCCGCGTCTCGATCTCGGACTGCTGCTCGGCAAAGCTGCGCTGGATCAGCGTGAGCAGGCGGTCGAGCTTCAGCGTCTGCTGCGGCGTGTCCAGCGTGTAGGCTTTCAGCGAGTTGAAATTTTCGATGATGTGCGACTGCGCCTCTTCAAAGCCGCGCAGAGCATTCTCGTCGCCCGTGATGACATACCCGCGCCGACCGCTTTCCATTTCCATGAGGTGCCGCTGTGTGCGCTCTTGGATTTCCATGACCTCCCGAGTGCTCGCGACCGATTCCGCCGTGCCGATGAAAGCGCGCGTACTTTGGTAGCTGATCAAGCTGATCACCCCGAGCATCGCCAGCACCAGGCCGAACCCGAGCACGATCTTCCGCCGGATCGAATAGCGAGGCTGCACAGGGGGCGTGGACGGCATGGTCGGGAGTGGCGGAAGGGGTGGGATTCGAACCCACGGAGCCTTGCGGCTCTCCGGTTTTCAAGACCGGCGCATTAGACCGCTCTGCCACCCTTCCATATTACTTGTAATCAGGCATTTGCATCTATTTTGAAAGCGGCATTGTTTGCTACATATCCCGATTAAATGCCCCTTTGCTTCTTCGCACGAATCAGATGCTCGGAAGTCGCAGGAGTTTAAGAAGGCCGCAGCGTGCCTCTACCGGAACGGCAACAAGATTTACTACGCCCGCATCAAGGTCAACGGCAAGCAAATCATACCAAATTGGTGAAATGATCAGACACCTGCCCAGCCCGGAGGGCTGAAGGAAATTAGCTCCGGGTGAAACCCGGAGTTTCGGACCACCATCCGATGCACCCCGGAGGGTGTGCCGGAAGCAGCCAGCCATGCACCTT
>JBBQYR010000200.1:0-7282 GCA_038208565.1 Chthoniobacterales bacterium | reverse complement strand
GTCACCTGCCTCGGCATGTGCGGCCACGGGACGATCGGTGTCATCAAGACCCTCGCCCACCTCGGTCGCATCGGAATCGGCGAGCACCGGATCGAAACACCTGTCGGCGTCATCAGCGGGCAGCTTCATGACGACGGCTCCATTTCCGTGGTCAACATCCCTTCACGTCGCACCGCGAAAGCTGTTTCCATCGAGGTTCCCGGCCACGGCCGCGTCACCGGCGACGTCGCCTACGGTGGCAACTGGTTCTTCCTCATCGACGCGCATCCCTTCGCGCTCGAAACGCGCGAGATTCCCCAGCTTTCTGACTTCGCGTGGAACGTCAGGCTCGCCGCTAACGCGCAGGGTTTTCCGGAGGTCGATCACATCATCCTCTACCGCAAGCTGGCCCCTGCCCATTCGCGCAACTTCGTCCTCTGCCCCGGCCGCGCCTACGACCGCTCGCCCTGCGGCACTGGCACCAGCGCGCGCCTCGCCAGCCTCGCCGCCGACGGACTCCTCGCGGAGAACGAATTGCTTGTGCAGGAAAGCATCATCGGCAGCCGTTTCACCGCTCGCTATCGCTGGCTGGACCGCTCCGCCGGCCTCATCGAACCGACCATCACCGGCATCGCGCATCTCACGTCCGAGGCGACGCTTTTTTTTGATCCCACCGATCCCTTCCGCCACGGCATCTCATGAAACCACTCCTCATCCTTCTCCTCCTCGCGTCCCAAGTCTTCGCCACCGATCGCCCACGGCTGCAGATCATCAACGGCAGCGCGCAGCCCATCGACATTTTTTGGCTCAAGACCGACACCGAGCGCGTGCTGAACGGATCGGCCTTGCCGGGCCAGGACAACATCATCACCACGACCCTCGGGCATCGCTTTGCCATCGTCGGGCGCGAGGACCAGGCGGAGGTGAAAGTGACGAGCGAAGTGCCGGTGCAGGCCTTTCGTTTCGGCGGCGTGCCGGCGTTTTACACGCAGTCCGTGAGCGCGGGTGGCTTCCCCATCGTCGCGTCCGCGAAGGTGAATCCTTACGCGCTAAAGGAAGCCGCCTACCTCATGGACCTCATGCTCGCGCGGCGTCCCGACGTGCGCGACGCGTTGGTTAAGAGCGGCGCGAGAATGTGCATCATCGCCCACCAGGAATTCACCACCGACCTGCCCGAGTTCACCCAGTTCGGCGAGGCACCGCATCGCGATTTTCCAGCCTTCTCCGGCAAGGAATATTGGGACTCCCGCGCCCGCGGCACCGGCGGTAGTCAAACCGACCCATTCTGCACCTGCGCCGAAGAAAATGTGCTCGGCTACCCCGGCGATCCCTACGCTGCGGAATGTATTTTCATCCACGAATTCGCCCACTGCATCCACCTGCGCGGCATGGCAAATGTGGACCCGACTTTCGACCCACGGCTCAAGGCGGCCTACGGCGCGGCGATGAAGGCGGGCTTGTGGCGCGGCAAATACGCCAGCGTAAATCACCACGAGTATTTCGCCGAGGGCGTCCAGTCGTGGTTCGACAACAATCGCGTCAACGACCACGACCACAACCACGTCAACACCCGCGCGCTACTCCTCGAGTACGACCCCGGCCTTGCGGCGATCTGCCGCGAAGTCTTCGGCGACACCGTGATCAAATACACCAAACCCGCGACGCGGCTCACCGGGCACCTCGCCAGGTACGATCCCGCATCAGCACCGACCTTCGCCTGGCCGGAGCGGCTCAAGAAAGTGAAGGCGGCGATCAGTGCCAAAGTGAAGGCGCGTAACGAAGCGGCGAACGCGAGTCCAATCGAAGCTCCAACCTCCGCGACGCCGCCAAAAAGCGAAACCCAGAACGACGAGCGCGTGATCGCAGGCTGGAACGTGAGGATCAGCAAAGCTCTGCTCGCCGCCGACCACGCGGCGACGGAGCACGCGCTCAAAGGGATCGCCGAGCAACTCGATGGGATTCTCCGCGTGGTGCCGCCCGCCGCGGTGGCGGAGTTGCGGAAAGTGCCGCTCTACGTTTCGCCCGAATATCCCGGCGTGAAGCCGAGGGCCGAGTATCACCCGGCAGCGGGCTGGCTGCGCGCCAACGAGCGCGATCCCGCGATGGAAAAAGCGGTCGAGTTCACGAATGTCCGTATCTTCGACGCCGAGGTGAAGCGCATGCCAGTCTTTGTGCTGCACGAACTGGCGCACGCCTATCACGATCGCGTGCTCGGCTCCGACCATCCGGAAATTCTGACCGCCTACAAACATGCGAAAGAAGCGAAACTCTACGATGCCGTGGAACGTCGCCGCACCGATGGGCGGCCCAACACCCGCGAGAGCGCCTACGCCATTTCCAACCACAAGGAATACTTCGCCGAAACGAGCGAGGCATTCTTCGGCACGAACGATTTCTTCCCGTTCACCCGCGACGAATTGAAGGCGCACGACCCGGAGATGTTCCGCGTGCTGGACCGCGTGTGGAGCCAGCCGGCATCCACACGGTGAGCCACATCGTCGTCATCGGCGCGGGCGTGATCGGCCTGAGCATCGCCGAGCAATGTGCGCGGCGCGGGCACCGCGTGACGGTCATCGAGCGAGCGCCGGAGCAGCGCGGCTCCTCACTCGGCAATGCCGGGATGGTCGTGCCCAGCCACTTTGTGCCGCTCGCCGCGCCGGGTATGGTCGCGCTCGGCCTGCGCTGGATGTGGAACCCGGAGTCGCCCTTCTACATCCAGCCGCGCCTCGACTGGGAGTTGATCGCGTGGGCGTGGCGGTTCTGGCGTGCGAGTACGCGGGAGAGAGTCGAGCGGGCCGCGCCGCTGCTCCGCGATCTGCATCTCGCCAGCCGCGAAGCCTACGCGCAGCTCGCGGATTCCGGGGAAGACTTCGGCCTCGTCCGTCACGGCCTGCTGATGCTTTGCAAAACCCGGCACGCGTTCGATGAAGAAGCGCGCACGGCGGAAAAGGCGAACGCGCTCGGCGTGCCCGCCGAAGTCCTCGACGCGCAGCAGACGGCGGAACTCGACCCGCAGGTGACGATGGACATCGCCGGCAGCGTTTTCTTTCCCAAGGACTGCCACCTGCAACCCGCGCTCTACGTCGCCGCGATGGAGCGGCGTCTGCGAGCGAGCGGCGCGGAGATGCTTTTCGAGGCGGAAGTCACCGGCTGGCAGCGTGAAGGCGGACGTCTGCGCGCGGTGCAAACGAACCGCGGCGAAGTCGCGGGTGATGAGTTCGTGCTCGCGGGCGGCGCGTGGGCGCCGGGGCTGGTGCGCGAACTCGGTCTGCGGCTGCCGATGCAGGCTGGCAAAGGCTACAGCGTCACGCTGCCGCAGCCGATCGAACTCCCGCAACTCTGCTCCATCCTCACCGAGGCGCGCGTCGCGGTGACGCCGATGGGCGGCGCCCTGCGGGTCGGCGGCACGATGGAGATCGCCGGGCTCAACGAACGGGTCGATCCGCGCCGCGTGGAAGGAATCCTCCGCGCCATCCCGCAATACTTCCCCAACTTCCGCCGCGAGCACTTCGACGGCCTGCAGCCGTGGCACGGCTTGCGCCCGTGCTCGCCCGATGGCCTGCCATACCTCGGCCGCACCAGGGCCGCGGAGAATCTCGTCATCGCCACCGGCCACGCGATGATGGGCCTGAGCCTCGCCCCGATCACCGGAGAACTCGCTGCGCAGTTCGTCGATCGCGAGCCGCCACGCTTCGACCTCACGCTGCTCGACCCGGACCGCTACGCGTAAATTTTCCCGCTTCGGCGAAAGCGGGCGTGTATAGCTGGCAGCATGTCGACCCCAGCCCGCACCACCCTGCTCGCGCATCTCGATCTGCGCGGACTCGAATTGGCGCTGCCGCTGGAGCGACTATTCGACGACCTGCCGAATGTCGTCTTCTTCATCAAGGATCGCGCCGGTCGTTATCTCGCGGTGAACAAGACGCTCGTGGACCGGTGCGCCTTCGATGAGAAAAGCGCGCTGCTCGGCAAACGCCCTTCCGATCTTTTCCCTGCCGCGCTCGCGGCGCATTACGAGAAGCAGGATCAGCGGGTCGTGCAGACCGGCAAGCCGCTGCTCGACCAGCTCGAACTGCATTTCTATCCCGACCGGCGGCGCGGCTGGTGCCTGACGAACAAGTATCCCGTGCCCGATCGGAAAACCGGCGCGATCGCCGCCGTGATGGGCATTTCCCGCGACGTCGAAGACTCCGCGCGCGGCGCGGCGGCGCGCGGTTTTCCGGAACTCGTCCAAGCGCTCGAAGCGCTCCACACCCGCGTCTCCGATCCGCCGAGCATCGAGGAAATCGCCGCGCTCTGTCATTTTTCGGCGGCGCATTTTTCACGGCTCGTGCAGCGCGTTTTCCGGCTCACGCCGCAGCGCCTCGCGATGAAAATCCGGATCGACGAAGCGCTCCATCTGCTGGCTACGACCGAGCAGTCGCTCGCCGAGATCGCGCTCGGCACCGGGTTCTGCGACCAGAGCGCGTTCACGCGAAATTTTCGTCGCATGACCGGCGTGCCGCCCGGCGCTTTCCGCACTCAGGCCACCACGCGCTGAGCCCTCACCACATCCCGCGCAGCGTCAGCAAAACGAACGCGAGGAGCAGGATGACCGTGACGATCCACCAAAAGCGCGACATGCCGGGCGCGCTCGCCGGACGGCCGTAGTCCTCGTCCGGTAGATTGACCCCGTCGAGGTAGCTGTCGTCGCTCCAGCCGGACCTCTCGCAGGCGCCGCACTCGGGGCAGGACTTGGCCTTGCGCGGGACATCGGCGCCGCAGACCGGACAGGAAAAAGTCAGCCCGTCCATGGTCAGGCCGCGAGCGCTTTGGTGACGATTTCCGCCGTCTTCGCGAGGTCGTCGGAAGTGTGCGCGAGCGAGAGGAAGCCCGCCTCGAATTGCGACGGTGCGAAGTACACGCCGGCCTCGAGGCACGCGTGGAAGTAGCGGCCGAAACCGGCTTTGTCGCTGTGCATGGCGTCGGCGAGGTTGTGGACTTCGCCGCTCCGGAAATAGAGGCAGAACATCGAGCCGATGCGCTGGAAGACGTAGTCCTTGCCGGCTTTCCGGAGCGCGGCGCGGGTCGCGGCTTCGAATTCCGCACCGATCTCCTCGAGCTTCGCCCAGCCATTCACGCGCTCAAGTTCGCGGAGCTGCGCGAGGCCCGCGGCCATGGCGAGCGGGTTCCCGGAGAGAGTGCCGGCCTGATACACCGGACCGTCGGGCGAAAGCTGATCCATGATGTCCGCGCGGCCACCGAAGGCGCCGACGGGCAGCCCGCCACCGATCACTTTGCCGAGCGCGGTGAGGTCAGGGGTGATGCCGCTGCGCTCCTGGTAGCCGCCGCGCGCCACGCGGAAGCCGGTCATCACTTCATCGAAAATCAACACGACGCCATATTCCGAGCACTGCTGACGGAGCACTTCGAGGTAACCTTCGCGCGGCAAATAGAGGCCCGCGTTCGCCGGCACCGGCTCGACGATCACCGCCGCGATCTGGCTCCCCTGCTGGGCAAAGAGCGTCATCAGCGCGTTGGTATCGTTGTAGGGCAGCGTGATCGTCAGCTCGGCAAACGCCTTCGGCACCCCCGCGCTATCCGGTTGCCCGTGGGTGAGTGCGCCGCTGCCCGCTTTGACGAGCAAGGCATCGACGTGCCCGTGGTAACAGCCCTCGAATTTCAAAATCAAATCCCGCCCCGTGAACCCACGCGCCAGGCGGATGCAGGACATCGTGGCCTCGGTGCCGCTGTTGACCATGCGCACCTTCTCGACCGACGGCACCCATTCGCAGATCAGCTTCGCCATCTCGACTTCATACGGATTCGGAATGCCAAAGCTGACGCCCTTGGCTGCCGCTGCCACGATCGCGTCGCGCACCACGGCCGGCGCGTGGCCGAGGATCGCCGGGCCCCACGTGCCCACGTAGTCGATCAGATCGTTGCCATCGATGTCCCAGATGTGCGAGCCCGCAGCGCGATCGACAAAAAACGGCTCGCCGCCCACCCCGCGAAAAGCGCGGACCGGCGAATTAACGCCGCCCGGGATGTAGCGACGGGCTTCGGCAAAGGCGGCGTGGGAACGGGAATGACTAGGCATGGCGCAAAACTTGGAGGGGAAAATCGTCGGGCGAAAGGGGAAACCGCAACACATTCGCGCGAATACTTGCGCTTCGACTTCCGTCCACAGCCGCGCTACCCTACCGCCCGTGAAAGCGCTCCTCCCCTGCCTCGTCCTTGCCCTACTCACCGTCAGCTCCATGGCCGCACAATCCGGCGCCGTGATCCGCGAGGAAGGAGCGATCTACCTCGAGGATCTGCTCATGAAACCCGCGCGGCTCGCCACCATCGCCGACGCGCCGATTTACTACCACAGCGACCTCGGGCGTTACCTCGGCACTTTGAAAAAGGGGCAGATCATCGAGCTGCAGGCCGTCGGCGAAGCCGCTTATCGCGTCCGCGGCATGGCCCAGCAGGGACAGGTCGCCGGCTGGGTGGACCCGCAATATCTCAACCCGCTGAAGAAGGACTTCCTCGACAACCTGAAGCAAAACGCGGCCCGCCTCGAAAAGGTGAAGGCGCTCATCGCGAAGAACGAGGTGGCGATCAACATGACGCCGGAAGAAGTGATGCAGGCGCTCGGCAAACCCGCGAAGAAAACCTCGCGGCTCGACGCCAAGGGGCGCGAGGACGTGTGGGAATTCGTGCGCTACGAGCGCGTGCCGCAGGAAGTCATCGGGCGCGACCCGGTCGGCAACCTCGTGAAGAGCGTGACCTACATCAAAGTGCCCACGGGCAAGCTGTCCGTGACTTTTGCCAACAGCCTCGTCAGCTCGCTGGAGCAATCGGAAGGCACGCTGGATCGCGCCGCGCAGGTCACCATCATCCCGGCGCCGTTCTTCGTCGCCTACTGAGGCGGGATTGCCGGTTGACGCCCCGGCGAAGTTCGCTTATCTCGAACGCCCTCAAGCGAATGGCGGAGTAGCCAAGTGGGAAGGCCGGGCTCTGCAAAAGCCCTACGAGTGAGTTCGACTCTCACCTCCGCCTCGCTTTATCCATCAGGGTTTGCGGGAAAGATGTCTGTGATGTCATTTTGCGGGCGCGATGCGGGGGGCGATACCGTGGTCATGAGATCGCTCATTCATTTGCCGATGGCCTGCGATGCCTTGCGTCCCGGAGTCGGGTCAGCCGAACGGCACGGACTACGACCATTATGTGTGGGGACTCCTTCAGTGTGCCGACGGCGCAGGCGGTCACTGAGATCCGCTGGCGCGGCGGTTATGATCCGAACATGGCCTACTGGGGCGGCGACATCGTCAATTTC
>JBBQYR010000199.1:0-7323 GCA_038208565.1 Chthoniobacterales bacterium | reverse complement strand
GAGGTGAACTCGGAGAAGTTCGTGGACAGTCTCGGGCCGGTCTCGGAGGTCGTCTGATGATTTTCATTTAGCCACGGATTGACCCGGATAAAGCACGGATGGAGGACCATCCTCACTTCATGCATCCGTGTTTCCTCCGTGGCTAATGGTTCCGGAGCGCGGTTCGCGTCGTCAGCCATGAAATCAGTTCCCCCTTCGCTCACAGCTGTGTTCGTCGGCCTGGCGTCGCATCCTCCGAGTTGCCATAGCCTCGGCTGGGTTCGCGCGAATGCGGGCGTGAAAGGTCAAGGCGGCACCGATGTCATTCTCGACGAAGCCAAATGGGGCAGTCCGGCTCCGAGATTGGAACTGAACGACGAACAGTGGGCCGCCGCCTTGAAAGGAAAAGGCGAAGGCAAGCGCGAGGACGTGAAGTTTGCTCTATGGGTGCCGGAAGACAGCGGCCCCGGGCGCGGCGTCGTCGCCATCACCGGCCACGGCAGCGGCGAGACGCTCTACACGCCTCCAGAGATGCGCAAGATCGCGCGCGAGTTGTGACTGGCGCTGTTCAAGTTCGTCGGCCATCCCATGCAGCGCGGCTTCTGGCCGCGGAGCCTGCTCTACGATCGGCTTCGAGCGGATGCCGAGCACGCAATGCAGAAACGCCTGGGCATCCGCGGCGTCTCGGAGTCGGTATCGCGCGGCGGTTTCGTTTCCTTCTCCACCCACGCGAAAAGTCAATCCGCCCGGCAGGACGCGGAAGGCATCCTCGTCCGTGAGGTCATCGCCGAGGTAGAGTGCATCTTCCGCCGTCAGCCGCAGGCGCGTGGCGAGATGACTCAGTGCATCGCCTTTATTCCAGCCGCCCTTTGGACGCAATTCCCAGACGCATTTACCGGAGGCGAGGCGCAGGCGCGGATGAGCGTCCGCGACGGTGTGAACCAGGTCGTTGAGGATTGCGCGGCTCGCCTCTGAAGCGAGCCGCCAGTGGACGGATGCGCTGGCCCCTTTGTCTTCGATAAATACGCCTTCCAACGACGCCGTTTTTTCCACGAAAAAGGCCACTGCGCTGGCCAGTTCACCGCGGGCCTTCGACGCGGATGGGCTGTGCAAAACGATGCCGGGCCCGCTCAATTCCAAACCGTGATTCCCCACGTAGAACAGGCCCTCGACGCCCACATGCAATTGCACATCGGCCAGCGCGCGCCCGGAGATGATGGCGAGATGCACACCGTCACAAGCGGCGAGTTGCCGCAGCAGGGTGCGGGTCTCCGGCGTGAGAACGGCCTGCGCCGGGGTCGGCGCGATCGGCGTCAGCGTTCCGTCGAAATCCGAGGCGATGAGCAGGCTAGGCCGCTGCGCGATCCGTGCGGAGATTTGGTCCCAGTGATTCGTCCAATGCAGGTTCTTGTCCATTTTCGGTGAGGTCAAATTTCAGGAGCGCGGACAGGAATTTTCCCGCCCAGCGAAAAACATTGTTGTAGGCCACCTGCTCGCGCAACCGTTGCATGCGCCGGCACTGCTCCTCGCGTGGCATTTCCAGCGCGCGTTTCATGGCGTCGCTGATTTCGTGAATGGCAAAGGGATTGATCTCCAGCGCTTCGGGGAGTTCACGATGCGCTCCGGTGAAACGGCTGAGAATGAGCACCCCTTCTTCGTCCGTGCGACTCGCCAGGAATTCTTTGGCGACGAGATTCATCCCGTCATGCAGCGAGCTGACGACGCAAAACCGCGCGAGGCGATGCAGCGCCATCATGTCGGTGGAATCGTGGTGCTGCTTGAGAAGAATGATCGGCACCCAATCGCCCTCGCTCCACCGGTCGTTGATCTCATTCACAAGCGCGTCCACCTCTGCTTCGATTTTTCGATACTCCTGGAGTTGCGAGCGGCTGGGGACGGCCACCTGCGCGAAGACCACGCGCCCACGCCACTCGGGGTGCCGTTCGAGCAAGTCGTCAAAGCCGCGCAAGCGCTCGGGGATGCCCTTGGTGTAGTCGAGACGCTCCAACCCGATCCCGAGCAGGCGGTCGTGGAGTTGGAGACGATCGCGCCATGAAGCCATCGCCGTAACGACTTCGTCGCCCGTGGCCTGCTCCACGTGTTCTGCGTAGTCGATGCTGATCGGAAACGGGCGGATCAGCGTCGGGCTGCCGTTCCGGGTGATCTCGAAGCGCTCGTGATCGACTTTCGCCTCGATGCCGCGGTCCACGGTATCGAGGAAATTCTGGCAGTGGTAGCGGACTTGAAAACCGAGCAGATCGTTCCCGAGCAAGCCGTCGAGCAATTCATCGCGCCACGGAAAGGCGCGGAAGATTTCGCGGTTCGGCCACGGAATATGCCAAAAATGCGCGACCACGAGGCGGTTTCCCGCCAGCTCCTTCAGCATCCGCGGCAGCAGCGCGAAGTGGTAGTCTTGGATGAAGACCAGCGCGGGTCCATCGCCTGCCTCCTCGAGCACGGCCTGCGCGAAGAGCGCGTTGACTTCCTTGTAGGCATCCCAGTCCTGCTGCCGAAAAACCGGCCGAGTAAAGGCCATGTGGCAGAGCGGCCACAACCCTTCGTTGGAAAGTCCGTAATAAAAACCCTCCTCCTGCTCACGCGTCAGCCACACGCGCCGGAGCGTGTAAGCAGGATCTTCAGGCGGGACCTCGACGCGATTCGCAACATCCACCGTGGCGCGATCCGCATCCCCCGAGCCATGCGCGATCCAGGTGCCACCCGCGGCGACCATGATCGGGTGCAACGCTGTGGCCATGCCGCTGGCCGGGCGGACACACTCGATGTGTGCGCCGTGGTAGCGGTGAATATAGGGTTCACGATTGGCCACCACGATGAGCTTCCGCGAGCCGAGTTTGGCAGTGACGAGATCGTGCAGCATCGCGCGGGTCCAGGTGCGGGTGTGGGTGGTTTCAACAATGGCGTGCATGTTGCGAACAGGTTCGGTTGCCGACCCGCGCCTGTCGCCTGCCGCACCATTACATTCCCGAAAGGGTTCTTCCGACCCGGCAGCCGCGAGTTCTTATGCGCTGCGTCAGCCCTCGCGTTCGCTGACCACCGTTTGCGCACGGAGCAAGTCGTAAAACGTCAGGACCGCTGGCGCGATGCCCTGCGGATCGGTCGTGACGATGAGCCCGCAAGAGGACCCGATGTGCAAGAAAGCCGCTGACATCGGCAAGGTTCGGTTTACCCGAGGGGCATGCCGTTCACCGCGCGGAAGATCTTCGATAGAAGCTGCGTGGTGTCTTCCCGGTTCTGGAGATGGAAGCGGGCGGCGCTGGCCGCGGCCTCGCCGACACAGAAGGTGAGGCCTTCGGCAAGCCGGGCGAACGCATCCTCGTCGGTAAATTCGTCTCCGATGTAGAGAGCATCTGCGGGTTTCAGTTGGAGATGCGTAAGGATTTGCCCGAGCGCGTCACCTTTGTTCCAGGAAGCCCGCGCGCGCAATTCCCAACAGGCCTCGCCCGGAAAGACACGCAGCCGCGGGTGGCTGCGGACGATGACATCCAGCAGGTCGCGCAGGGTCGCGCCATCAGCCGCATCGGCGAGCCGCCAGTGAACTGTCACAACCATTCCCTTGTCTTCGATCACGACTCCGCGGAGACGCTTCGTGCAGCGCGCGAGAAAGGCGAGCGCGTCCACCAGATCGGATCGGCAACTCACCGCGAGCCCGTCGGAGGAGACGAGGCCGGGGCCGCGGACCTCCATGCCGTGGTTGCCGGCGTAGTAGGCATTTGGCAATCCCACGCGCGCTTGAATATCCCCCAGCGAGCGCCCGGAGAAAAATGCCAGGGCGATCCGGGATGAGGAGCCAAGCTCGGTCAGCAGGGTTCGCGTCTCCTCGGGCAGAACGGCTTCGCCGGGCCGCGCTACCGTCGGGGAAAGGATGCCGTCGAAACCCACCGCGAGCAGTAGGCGCGGGTGGGCGGCCAGGTGCGCATGGATCGCGGGCCAGTGCTTCATCCAGCCGGAATGTTTGGGCGGCGCAGCGTCCCCTTCCTCTGGGTAAGACTCAGCATCCCGGAGGAAAGGGTGTGACGTTGCAGCGAGCTGACTCATCGGCAGTAATCCTGAAATACTCCGCCCCACCTGTCGCACTCTCGATCATTACATTCCCGCAACGTATGCCGGGAAGCCACACAGGCACTGGCGCTCGCCCACGCCCCCGCGTTACCTTGCCTGCGATGAACATTCTCGTAGTCGAAGACGATGCGGAAATTTCGGCATTTGTTTCCCGCGGTCTGCGCCGCGCGGGCTATGTCGTGGACTGCGCAGCCGACGGTCTCTCTGGCGAGAAAATGGCGCGCGCTGCGATTTACGATGCGGCGATTGTCGATCTCATGCTCCCCGGCCAGGATGGCCTCACGCTCATCGCCCATCTCCGCGAGTCCCGGCTGAAGACGCCCGTCATCGTGCTCAGTGCTAAGCGATCCACGAGCGACAAGGTGGCGTGTCTGCGCCGCGGCGCGGACGATTATCTCTCCAAGCCCTTCGACCTTCCCGAACTCCTCGCCCGCGTCGAGGCGGTGCTGCGGCGATCCGGCGAGACGCCGAAGGCGGAGCGGCTCGAAAACTCGGGCGTCGTCGTCGATCTCGTAGGACGCACCGTGCGCCGCGACGGCCAGCGCATCGAACTCCCGCCGCGCGAGTTTGCGCTGCTCGAACTCTTCTTGCGCAACGTCGGACGCCCGCTGGCGAAATCCTATCTGCTGGAGCGCCTGTGGAATTTCAACGTCGAGCCACAGACCAACGTCGTCGATGTGCTGGTCTGCCGTCTGCGCGACCGGCTCGACCGCGATTTTCCGGCGAAACTGATCCATACCGTGCGCGCCGTTGGCTATGTTTTCCGGCCTGCGTAAACAACTCGGCCGCATCAGCCTCCGGCTCACGCTCTGGCCTGCGCTGCTCTTTCTGGCGTCGGCCCTCACCGTGCTCAGCCTGAGTTACGCAGTCATCAAGCAGCGGCTCAATGCGCAGGAGCGGGATCTGATCGAGTTTCGCCTGCACCAATACGCGGGCGAATACGAGCGCGGGGGATTGCCTGCGGTGCGCGTCCTCGCCGCGCTCCGCAAAGGTCGCGAGCAAAAGGCGTTTTTTGTCCGTCTCGCCGATGCGCAAAACCACACGCGATTCCTCCGTGACGCCGATGACTGGGTGGAATTTTCGCCAGTGCTCTTGGAAGCCGAGTCTCCGGACGCCGAAACCCCGCGAGGCTGGGCGACGCTGCATTCCCCGGCTGGAACGAAGCTCCTTCTCGGCTTCCTGCGGCTCTCCGATGGCTCACTCCTCCACGTCGGAAAATCGACCGAGAGTTTGCAGGATCTGCTCACCGGCTTCCGCACCGCGGCTCTTGTCGTCCTCCTGATTTTTCTCCCCGCGAGCATCGCCGGAGGAGTGTTCCTTGCGTCGCGCCTGCTGCGCCCCGTGCATCATTTGACGGCCGCAGCGGAGCGGATCATCGCTACGGCAAGCTTCGATGCCCGCGTGCCCTCGGGCGGCACGGGAGACGAACTCGACGCCCTCGTGCATCTCTTCAACAAGATGCTCAGCCGCATCGAACGACTGCTCCGCGGAATGGGTGAATCCCTCGACAACGTCGCCCACGATCTGCGCACCCCGATGACGCGGCTCCGCCAAAAAGCGCAGGCCGCACTCGAGACCGAAGCCGATCTCGAAACGACCCGCGATGCGCTCGCCGATTGCGTGGAGGAAGCCGAGCGCGTGATGACGCTCCTCAATACGCTCATGGATATCGCGGAAACGGAATCCGGCCTGGTCGAGTTCCAGCACCTGCCGGTCGCGGTCGCAGGATTGGTCGCGTCCGCCGTCGATTCCTATGCGGAGGTCGCCGAGGAAAAAGGCGTAGCCGTCACCGCCTCGGTGCCGCCGGACCTCTCTGTGAGCGGCGACGCCGGCGCACTCCGCCGCGTCTTTGCCAACCTGCTCGACAACGCCATCAAATACACGCCCGCCGGAGGCCGCGTGGACATCACCGCCGAACCCGCGGAAGAGGCCGTCGCGATTCACTTTGCGGACACGGGTTGCGGGATTTCGCCCGAAGACCTGCCGCGCATTTGGGATCGGCTTTTCCGCGGCGACAAGAGTCGTTCCGAACGCGGTCTTGGCCTCGGACTGAGTTTCGTCCGCGCGATCGTCGAGTCGCACGGCGGCCAGGCGACCGTCCGCAGCCAGCCCGGAGCGGGCACGAAAGTAACCATCCGTCTGCCCGCGATGGCCGCCGGAAATTCCGCGCTGAAGAGCCCGTCACCGTGATCCTGTCCCGCGTTCCACCTCGGCGCGCTGACCGGGCTGGCGCTCCTCACGAGCGGGTGCGTCACTGCACGCCGCCTGACCACGCCATTGCCCACGATCAGTGCGGTCGGCAGCGCGACTTATGCGCTCGGCTCGAACGATCAGACCATGCCCTGGTTCTACGGCCTGTGGCGCTATGTGCGCAGCGGCCTGGATGATGAGGCAACACAGCAGCGCATCATCGCAAAGATGACTGAAGTGGCCGACGTGCTCGAAAGCACCGCGTGGCGAATTCCCGCGGTGCCGCCGTTTGATTTTCGCGGCAGCTTTGCCGAACCGGGTTGGGATGGAGCACCACGGCTGCTCTTTCTCCAGAAGGCCATGCACATGCTCACCGGCGACGGGAAATGGGCGCGGCACTACGAGCAGTCGCTGCACGGAAAAGACGGCCCGCGCAGAAAGAGCGACCTCACGCGCCTGCAAGCCTGCGAGGCCGGAGTCGCCTCGCGCCCGAGGCCGCAGATGTGGACCGGCTCCGTCTCCAATGCCTGTCTGCGCGAGCTGTGGGAACTGGAGCGCGACGAAACCGTGCGCGGTTTTTACACGCGCGGTTTGCAGGCGAGCGCCGCATTCGCGTCCACGCAACTGGCCCCGGCCCGTGAGTTCGACCACGACAGCGCCAAGCCCTACGACGGCGACTGGCGCAAACTCAACGACCTCTGGCGTCCGCAGAAAACCTCCGGCGAGGCCAGCGAAGTCTCCGAGCCGCAGCGCAGCCGGAAAAACAAGCTCTCCCCGCGCTTTGGCGAGGAGGCACGACTCATGCGCGAACCCTGCTTCGCCGCGTGGATCATCACGCTCTGCCCCGATCAGGAAGTCATCGCCAAACACCGCGCCGCCATTCTGCAAACCCTCACGCACTACCGCTTCGACCGCCTCCATCTCTCCGGCTTCTTCCCGCTCGAATCCGCCTGGTGGCGGCTGCAACTCGTGGGCTAATAAGAGAATCCACGCATCATGAAACTGCACCATGCTCTCGTCCTTCTGATGTTACACTCAAAGTGTTCGTCCCTTTGTCCAAAGCCCCGAAGCCGT
>JBBQYR010000198.1:0-7327 GCA_038208565.1 Chthoniobacterales bacterium | reverse complement strand
CTCGGCATCCTCAATGCCAGCACCGTCTCGAACCAGTGGCGGCGCGGGAAGGGTTTCGTGGACGTCGAGCTGGCCGTTCCGGGCCGCCAGGTCTTCGGCGACGTGAAAGGCACCTTCAAGATTCGCTACGGCAACGGCCCGATCATCAAGCCCGGCGACCTCACCGACGTGCCCGCCTACACGCCGCTCTCGTTTTACCGCACCGAACTGGCGGAAAACGGCACGCCCGTCGGCATCATGATCGACTCACCCGCGCAGGCCATCGGCACCTTTGGCAAAGGCCGCGTCTTCGTCTCCAGCCCACATGCGGAGAATACGCCGGGCCTCGAAAACGTGATCCCGCGCGCGGTCCTCTGGGCGAGCGGCGTGGACGCGCTCTGACCGCGCCGCCGACTCACATCATTCACTCCGCCGCACCGGTTGAGCCGGCGCGGTTCACTCCTCACCATCCCTTCCCCCGATGAACCGGATCGTCCTTTGCCTCGTCTGGCTCACCGCGGCATTCGTTCGGGCCGAAGGGCCCGCGCCGGGCGCGAGCACCTTTGGCGAGCGCGATTATATCGAGTATGTCGTCGGCGACCTGCCGCTGATCCTCAGCGTGCCGCATGGCGGGCGGTTGGTGCCGGATGAGATTCCCGATCGGACGCGCGGCGTGCGTGATTCCGACGCCAATACGGAGGAACTCGCCCGCGCCGTGGCCGTGGCCGTGCATGAGCGAACCGGACACCACGCCCACGTCATCATCAGCCATCTGCAGCGGTCCAAGCTGGACCCGAACCGCGAGATCGTGGAAGCCGCGACCGGCAACCCGTTGGCGGAGCGGGCGTGGGAGGAATACCACCGCTTCATCGAGCAAGCCCGCGCCGCGGTGGTGGCGAAGTTTGGTAGCGCCTTTTTCATCGACCTCCACGGGCACGGACATGCCATGCAGCGGCTCGAACTCGGCTACCTGCACAGCACGGATGATCTGGCGCAGGACGAGGCGGTCTTGAACGCTCCGGAGTTCGTGGCGGCCGGCAGCCTGCGCCTCGCCGCCGCCCGCTGGCCTGGCTCCTACGTCGAACTGCTGCGCGGCTCGGTGAGCCTGGGGGCGCTGTTCGAGGCGGAAGGTTTCCGCTCCACGCCGAGCCCGTCGGCTCCCGAGCCGGTGGTCCCCTATTTCCGCGGCGGCTACACCGTGAGCCGCCATTGCAAGGCGGAAGATCACGTCACGGGCCTGCAGATCGAATGCAACCGCATCGGAGTGCGCGATACGCCCGAGCACCGCCGCGCCTTTGCCCAAGCGCTCGTCGCCGTGCTGGAGAAATTTCTCCCCGAGCGGCTCGGCCTGCCCTTTGGCCCGGAGAAGGCGCCGGTGGCTTCCGCTCCGGCGGTGCCCGCTGCTCCGGCCGTGCGCGAGGGTGCGGCACAGTAACGCTTCATCCCTCCCCCGATGCAGAGACTCGCCCTCGCCCTCGCCAGCCTCCTCGCCGCTTCGCCCCTCGTGGACTTGGCTGCGGATTACCGGTCGCCGTATTCGGTCAAGTTCACCTTCCCGCTGGAGGAACTCACCGGAGATCTCACGAAGGGGCCGCGTTCGGATTGGAAGGACTCGGCCAGCGTCCCTTTCCGCGAATGGTTTCTCCCGGCCAATGCAGCCCGCTGGGGCTACCGCGGTCCCGGTGCGAAGCACTACGATGCTCCGCCCGGTGCCTCGACGAAAAGCCCGGACTGGGCACGGCAGCGCGTCATCGCCACCGGCCTGGGTCTCGTGGGCTACACCTACCAGCATCACCACGTCCCGTACTGGGAACCTCCGGCGGACTGGCCGCGCGACGCGACGCAGAAAACGCCGCCGGGCAAGGGACTCGATTGCAGCAACTTCACCGCCTTCGTTTACAACCTCGCGCTCGGCATCAAGCCCACCGGCGACGTGCGCAAGCAGGCCGAATTGACCGAGGTGCCTGGCCCGGGGCCGAATCGCACTTCGCCCGTGCAGCGCATCGAACTGCCGGAACGTTTCGAGGACTACGCCCGCACGCTGCTCACCGGCGACCTGCTTTTCATCAAGAACACCAGCGGCGCGCTTTCCCACGTCGTGCTCTGGGTCGGCGCGATCGGCCGTTCGCCCGACGGTGTGAGCCTGATCCTCGATAGCACGGGCGCCGGAAACTTTGACAGCCACGGAAACGAAATCCCCGACGGCGTGCAGTTGCGCGCTTTCAAGCCGAACTCCTGGTACTGTCGCCAGGCGAGCCACGTCTTGCGGATCATCCCGGCCGGACCGGCCAAGGGGATTTGAGGAATGTCGGAGCCGCCGCGTGGCGGCAGACCGGCGTAAGGGTGAAGTCGGTGAAGCCAAGACGGTGGCGAAAAAAAATAGCGGACGTCGGGCAGCCGGACTGCGGAGCGGTGCGTAAGATGCGCCGTTATCGCCAAACTCCGCGCACCACTGCACGTCCGCAGCTCATCGCTAATTTTGGTGAGGAGACGGGTTCGCTTTTTTGCCCGACTCTCAGGGCGTTCGCGAATCAGTCATTCGCCTGCTGCTGCCTTTCCAGGCGAAAGCGCCCGCGCTTTCCCCGGAGCAGCGGCCTGTCGAATGCCCGAACCACTTTCCTTCACACCACACACCGCAGCCAACCGACCCAGTAAAAAAACCCAATCAGCTTCGCTTCTCCTCCCAAGGCTTCGCTGAAGAACGATTGAGTTCATGAAACACACCACCACCGCCTCGACCTGCAGACCCATCGCGCGCCTTTCCGCGTCCACTCGGAACCACGCCGCCGCCTCTACTCCGCTACGCTTCCGGTTGCGCCGCGGGACGGGATTCATCCTCTTGGCCAGCGCCGCGCTCTTCGTCTGGACGCAGGTGGCCACTCCCGGTTATGCCGATTGGCTGCCGACGACCGGGACGAACGTTTGGCAGACGACGACCAACTGGTCGGGCGAAACCATCGACGGGAAATTCAATCAGGTGAGCGCGGGCGATCAATTCGTCACCCTCACCGGGAGCACCTCCATCGCGAGCCTGCAGTTCCTTTACGACGGGGCGTTCAACATGACGTTGCAGAGCAGCACTACCACGAGCCGCACGCTCTCCATCACGGGAGGGGTTTCCATGGATTCCGTGCAAGATGGGCGCACCGTGCAAATCGGGGCAACCAGCGCCGGGGTGCTTCTGAACCTGGGCGGGCTGGTGCAGGATTTTACGGTGGCAGGGACGGACACGCTGGTGCTTTTCAACTCGATATCGAACACCGCAGACGGCGGCATCAACAAGAAGGGGACAGGCACGCTGCGGCTGGAGGGGACGTCCAGCGCCTTCACCCTCGGCACGACACTCACCGATGGCACCATCGCTGTGGGAGCGAATGCCGCACTGGGTGCTGGCACGGTGACGCTGAATGGCGGGAGAATCGCGGCCTCGGGCGCGACCCGCACCTTGGCAAATAACTTCGTCATCGGTGGCGACGTCACGTTCGGAGGGCTGGGAAATTTAATGGTGGTGAATGGGACCGTGGACCTCGGCTCGGCGCTGCGCACGATAACGGCAGAGAATTCGCTCACCTTCGGCAACTCAATCTCCGGCACGGGAGGCGTGGCTTTTACTACCGGCGCCACGGCGAGAACGATCACCCTGACCGCGGCGAACGGCTACACCGGCGGCACGAGTATCGGTGGTCTCGCCACCCTGGCACTCAGCGGCGCGGGCACCATCGCAGACGCGAACGCGGTGACGCTGAGCACCTCGACCGCAGTGTTGAGCATCTCGGCCATCACCGCGGCGAGCGAGACGATCGGTTCCCTGGCGGGGGTGGCCAGTTCCTCGGTCGTCCTGGGGAGTAAGAACCTGACCTTCGGTGCCGACGATACGGCGGCGAACTTTGCCGGGATTATCAGTGGGACTTCCGGGGCGGGGTCCGTGACCAAGATCGGCGCGGGTGTGCAGACCTTTTCCGGCGGCAATACCTACGTCGGCACCACCAGCATCCAAGGTGGCACACTGCGACTCACCGGCGCTGGCACGCTCGGCGTGGCGCCAGCCGCCGCCACGCCCGGAAACGTGATCATCAATGGCGGCGCAACATTCTTCGTGGATCAACTCGCCACCTCGAGCTTCAACTCCAATCGGGGCTTCGCCATCGGCCCCACCACGGGCACGGGCTCCGCGACCATTCAGGTCGCGGACGATCCGGCCACCGACATCGACGCCACGATTAACGGCATCATCACGGAGAACGGCGGCTCCGGGCGACTGGTCAAAACGGGTGCGGGCAAACTCCGTCTCCTCACCTCGGTGAATACCTTCACGGGCGGCATCAGCATTCTGGAGGGTACCCTGGTTTTCGCCAATGACACGCGCCTCGGCGCGGTCCCGGCGTCCCCGACCCCAGGCTCCATTTTGATCAATAGTGGCACCCTGCAATTGCAGACGCTCGATGTCACCCTGAGCACCAACCGTGGCATCGCGATCGGGCCGGCCAGTGGCAGTGGCAGCGGCACGATCAGCGTCGATGCGGGTCTGACGCTGACCTCGGGCGCGGTGATCGCCAATAACGGCGCGGGCGCCGGGCGGTTGATCAAGACGGGAGCGGGAACGCTGCGGCTCCAGACTTCACCGAATACTTTCACCGGCGGGGTGAGCATCCTCGCCGGCACGCTCCGCATCGCGCTCGACAGTCGCCTCGGCGCCACGCCCGGCGTGGCCACACCGGGAAGCCTGCTCATTTCCACCGGTGCCAGCCTCACCTTTGACCCGACCTCGCCGCTCACCATCAATGCCAATCGCGGCATCGCCCTTGGCCCCGACACCGGAAGCGGCAGCGGGACGATCGACGTCTCGCCTGCCGACCTGGCCAATACCGTGACCTACGGCGGCATCATCGCGAACAATGGCGCCGGCAGCGGCGGGCTGATCAAGGCGGGCCCCGGCACCTTGAAGCTTTCCGGCGCAAGCACCTACACCGGCCCGACGCAGGTGAACACTGGCAACCTGGAGGTCAGCGGCTCGATCTCGGGCACGACGAATGTCGCGGCGAGCACCGGAGGCACGCTGCTCCTGAGCGGGGTGGGCGGGACCGACAACAAACTCAGCACCAGCGCAACGGCAACGCTCGGGGGAGGAAAACTCGATCTCGGCGGGATCACCAGCAGCAGCCTCGATCAGCAGGTGGGCGCGCTGACCTTGAGCAGCAGCTCGGTGCTCGACTTTGGGACGCTGGCCGCGGGGAATACGTTCCGCTTTGCCGATAGCACCGGCGTGGCCTGGACCTCCGGGCAGACGCTGAGCATCTGGAACTGGACGGCTGGGGCCGATCACCTCTTCTTCGGGAACACCTTTGGCGGTGGCGTTACGGCCGGCCAACTCGGGCAGATCAGCTTTTACGCGGGCGCTGGGACCGGGTTCGTCGGCCTGGCCGCCTACGATACCGGGGGCCAACTTTCGGCGATCCCCGAGCCCTCCACGACCGGGCTGCTCGGGGTGGCCGGGCTGGTGGGCTTGATCGGCTTCCGGGAATTTCGCCGCCGCCCGCGCGCACCCATTTCCGCCTAAACCGCGGAAGATTCGGGGGGTCGTCCGGCGCTCAGTGCATAGGGCGCACGGGTGGGGGTCACAATGCGGGGTTTACGGTTTACTCGGTTTTTCAGAAATCGCCGCCGGCCGGTAGTCGGTAACGACGCGTGTGTAAAACGGTCGGAGCTTTTTCCCGTGGCGTTCGAGGGTGTGCTCGATGATCTCGCCCTGCCCGCCTGAGCGCTTCCGAATTCTGCGGCGATCCAGATCAGTCCGTTCAAAACTAACCAAGAGTAAGGTCGCGCCGGATAGTTCCGCGGGCGAAAACCAAAATTCATACATCAGCGCGGGGCCGCCGAAGAGATGGGCGCCAGTGGTTTCCGGGACGGCATCACTCTGCCGCGAATGATAAAACGCCGCCTCGCTGGCGATGAAGTTCCGATCCAGGCCGACGAGCAATACTCGACCATTCGCCGGTCGGGGCACGGCGGCACGCTGTAATTCCAAGGACCGGCCCATTTCAGACCATCCGACAGGCAGGAGTGCCATGTCCTTGGGGTGGCCGATGCCGGGCAGCCCGAACGCCAGGTATTGGAGGAAGAGCGCCGCGGTCAGAAAAAGCAATGCGACGGTCCCGATCCAAGCCCGGCGCAGCCCGCTGGGCCCAGAGTTGGTGAGCCCGGAGACGGCCACGGCCATGGCGGGAATGACGGCCAGCCACAATGGCCCGGTCCAGTTCAGCTTCACTCGATGCGTGAAGCTGAAGAGCAGAAACACCGCTAGCGGGACGAGCGTGCAAGTCCGGACGAAGAGTTGGCGCCGTCGGGCCTGGGTATCGAGACTGGCCGATCGGAAAAGGGAATTCCCGGCGAGAGCGACGCCTATGGGCGTGAGCAGCGCGAGAATGGAAAGCAGCAACTCATGGGTGGAGAAGCGCCATGCTTCGGCCACGCGGCCCGCACTTTGAAACGCAAACGAAGCCCACTGGTGTTGCGCATTCCAGAGGATCACCGGAGAGAAGATCGCCAGGGCCAGCGCAACGGCCGCATACGGTGCCGGATGCCGCCACCAGCGCCGGGCCGCCGGATCGAGCGTCATGAAGACCAGGGTCGCCGGGCCGAGCAGCGCGATGGTGTATTTGGAAAGCATTCCAAGGCCGAGACAGATCCCCACGCCGACCCACGCAGAAGCGCGATCCTGCAACAGCGCACGGGCGAGAAAATACAGAGCGCCGGCCCAGCAGGCGACTAGCGGCGCGTCGGGAGTCATCATGAAACCCGTCATGAAAAAGAACGGAAGCACGGAGACCAGCAGCACGGCCTGGACCGCCGCAGCCCGGTCGTAGAGCAGTTCGGTGAGCCGCCAAGCGAAGAAAACCGTGACCAGCGCACTGCCCACAGCGAAGATCCGAATCCCCAGTTCGCCATCGCCGAAGATCGAAGTGCCGAGATGGATCAGCCAGGCGACCATCGGTGGATGATCGAGGTAGCCGAAATCGAGGTGCTTGGCGTAGTTCCAGTAATATGCCTCTTCGGGAAAGAGGTCGGGGAGACCGAGGAAAGCGACACGCAGCAGGAGGAGAGCGAGCGCCAGGAAAAGGGCCGAGCGCTTCAAATCTCGGGCCCGTACGCTTCTTCGTGGCAAGTCGCCGAAGCCGGGCGGCGCTTCACCGCACCGTCGCTGGACGCCGCACGACGGTCGCGATAACTCCGACAGACCGCCTGAAAGACTTGTTCGGGCGTGATGCGCTGCATGCAGACGTTGTCCCGACAGGCGGATTGCCGATTGTTCAGCGCGCTGACGCAGGGGCTGCAGGCAATTGCGGCCGAG
>JBBQYR010000197.1:0-7336 GCA_038208565.1 Chthoniobacterales bacterium | reverse complement strand
ATGATCGGCAAAGGCGCGTTCCAGGAAACCGACGTGTTCGGCGTGACCCTGCCCGTGGTGAAACACAACTACCTGGTGATGGATGTGAACGACATCCCGCGAATCGTGAAGGAGGCGTTTCACATCGCGCAGACGGGCCGCCCGGGGCCGGTGCTCATCGACATTCCGAAGAACATTCAGGTGGGCGAGACGCAGCCCATTTTCCTATGAGCACCACCATCGCATCCACTCCCGCTACGACTGCCACGACGCCGCACGGCGAACTCGGCCCGAAGATGAATGGCGCGTCCATCCTCGTCGAGGCGCTCGAGCGCGAGGGTGTCGATACGATTTTCGCTTATCCGGGCGGAGCGAGCATGGTGATGCACCAGGCGCTCACGCGTTCCAAAAAAATCCGCACGATCCTGCCGCGACATGAGCAGGGCGGTGTTTTTGCGGCGGAAGGCTACGCGCGGGCGACGGGCAAGGCGGGCGTGGTGATGGCGACGAGCGGGCCGGGGGCGACGAATTTGGTGACGGGAATCGCGGATGCGTATCTGGACTCGACACCGCTGGTGGCGATCACCGGACAGGTGCCGCAGCACATGATCGGGAAGGGCGCGTTTCAAGAAACGGATGTTTTTTCGGTGACGGCGCAGGTGGTGAAGCACAATTATCTCGTGACGGACATCAACGATCTCGCGCGGATCGTGAAGGAGGCTTTCCACATCGCGCAGACGGGGCGTCCCGGCCCGGTCTTGATCGATATCCCAAAGGACATCCAGGTCGCGACGACGCAGCCCATTTTCCCGACTGAGGTGAACCTGCGTGGGTATCATCCGGTGCAGCACGCGGACGACGACGCGCTGAATGAGGTGATCGGTCACATCAAGGCCGCGAAAAACCCGATGATCTACTGCGGCGGCGGCATCATCTCCGGCGAAGCGTCGCCGGAGTTGCTGGAATTCGTCGAGCGCACGGGCATCCCGGTGGCGACGACGCTGATGGGCATCGGCTGCTTCCCTGAAACCCATGAGCTTTCCCTGAAATGGCTGGGCATGCACGGGACCGTTTACGCGAACAACGCGGTGAATGAGGCCGACCTGCTCCTCGCGATCGGCGTGCGGTTTGACGATCGCGTGACGGGCAAGATCAGCGAATTCGCCAAGCACGGCACGATCGTCCACATCGACATCGACAACTCGGAGATCAACAAGAACAAGGTCGTGAAGCTGCCGATCCTGAGCGATGTGAAGTATGCGCTCGGTCGGTTGAACGCGCTTCTGGAGAAGGACGGCAAGTCGCGGGTGAAGACGGGTTTCACCGCTTTCCCGGAATGGTACGAGAAGATCGCCGCGTGGCGCGAGTCGTTCCCCTTCACCTTCAACGACACCGAGGAAGTGATCCAGCCGCAGTACGCCATCCGACTGCTCTATGAGCTGACCAAGGGTGAGGCGATCATCACGACCGGCGTGGGCCAGCATCAGATGTGGGCGGCGCAATTCTACGATTTCGATAAGCCGCGCACGCTGATCACCAGCGCGGGCCTCGGCTCCATGGGCTACGGCTACCCGGCGGCGATCGGGGCGAAGGTGGCTTTCCCCGACAAGGAAGTGATCGACATCGACGGCGACGGTTCGTTCCTCATGAACGTGCAGGAGATGGCGCTGGCGCACGTCGAGGGGATCAACGCCAAGGCCATGATTCTGAACAACCAGTGGCTCGGCATGGTGATGCAGTGGGAGGATCGGTTCTTCAATTCCAACCGCGGCCACACCTTCCTCGGCAACCCGAAGAAGACCTACGAGGGCAGCCTCGAAGATCCGACCGGCATTTACCCCGACTACGTGAAGATGTGCGCAGGCTTCGCCGTGAAGTGCGAACGCGTGATGCACAAGAAGGACCTCAAGGCGGCGATGCAGCGGATGCTCGACGCCAAGGAGCCTTACATCCTCGACGTGATGGTGCCCTACACGGAGCACGTGCTGCCGATGATCCCAGCGGGCGGCACCTACAAGGACATCATCTACGAGGGCCGCAAGACGCTGAAGGCGGGCGACGGGTTGTAGCTGCGCCGCCGGCAGGGCCGGCGATCGCTGAAATCACTGATCGCGTGACCCGTGTGTGGGTTGCGAGGGATGCCTCGTGCCGATTCGTCAAAGGCCCATTTTTGAGTGTGTGTCAGAGACTCTGTCAAAGTGCCGCCGCCACTACTTTACAGGGCTGTAATTTTAACCCGTGGAGTGATTATAGAAATTGAGATAGGACTCTCTCGGTTGAGAATGCCAATCGCGGAAGTCGACTTTCGCCAAAAAATCTCCTGATCACAGGACCAGTAGCTTTCGGGTTGAGCCCCGACTCGCACATTTACGAAACGGCCGACGGTACCTCGGATGTCGGTCGCTCTGTGTGAGCGCTGCTTACTTCTACCCATTCTCTTCCGCTTGGCTGCCCTCCAGCGCGAGCCCGGACGCGTAACCCAGAATTTACCTCCTTCGTCGGGAAAACTATGTAGAGCGCGATCTGAGGGTACATGCCGTGCTCAGGAAGGTAATCCGCAGACGAGCATCAGGCTCGTGTGCCGCCCTTCCAGCGTATGCCACAACCGCACAAATTGTCCGACTACACAGAGTTCCTGCCGAAGAAAGAGCGCCGGAGCCCGCTCCCAATTACCAATTTGCCGGTGAATGCCCTGACTGAAGAGAACGATCCCACGCTCGAAATCCGCACGCTCATCGAGCAGTTGCAGGAGACGGCCCGCGAGGCGCGGGGGCAGGTTCGCGCCGTGGAGCAGGACCGCGACGCTGTCGCTCTCCAACTCACCCGCGCCGAGCACAAGATCGAATCCCTGCAGGAGACCGAGCGGGAATTGCGCTCCCATTTTGTCGAAATCACCACGCTCATCGAAGAGCGCGACGCGGCCATCGAGGAGACCGAGCGCCGGGGACTGGCCCTGTCCGAGGCAATACGAAAAAACGAGGCCGCCGTCCGCGAGCGCAACGATGCCCAGCGGCAGCGGGACGACGCGATCCGGCAGCGCGATGAAGCGCTCCGAAAATCCGAAACCAGCAGTCGCTCATCGGACGAACAGGCGCGGCTGATTACGGAAACGCAAAAACAGCTCCTCGCCATCCGGCAGGCGCGCGACACCGTTCACGGCCAGATTTTGGAGCTGAACAAAAAGCTCGGCGCCACCGAAGATCAGCTCGCCGAAACCGAGTATGAGCGGGACGCCGCCCAGAATGCGGCCAAACAAAGCGCGAACGACACCTCGGAATTCCGGCGCCAGCTCGAAGCGATTACCAACGACCGCGACGCCACGGCGAAGCAGGTCGAGGAGTTGACCGCGGAGCTGGATGAGCAGCGCGCGAAGTATCTCGATCTTGCCGAGCAAAAATCGGCGGAACAGCAGACGGATGGCGAACACGCGGCGGCGCTGGCCGAAGCGCGTTCGCAAGTCGCCAGCCTCACCCAGGAGCGCGACACCGCGCGGACGCGGGCTCAGGAGCAGAGCCGCGAATTCGAGGAACTGCGCGCGCAGTTCCAAACCTTCCGCGACGATGCGGATAAAAGCTCCGGCTCGGCGCTCGCCGAAGCCCACGAAAAAGTCACCGCTCTCGAAGCGCAGAACCGCGAGGCCCGGCACGAGACGAACAACCTTCGCCAACAGCTCGAAGCCTTCCGCGAACAACTCAACGCGCTGCAGGCCGAAACTCAGGCAGCCGCCAGTCGTAGCGACTCAGCCCAGGCGGAACTGGCTGGCTTGCAGAGCGATCGGGACGCCGCGCTCACCTCGCTCACCGCAGCGCAGAAACAGATCGACCACATCATTCGCGACCGCGACCAGGTCCGCCAGCTCGCGACCGAAAACGCCCTCGAGATGGAAGTGCGGATCAAGACTTTGCAGACCGATCTCGCCGCGCTGGAGGAAACAGCCGCGCAGGCCACGGAATCCAAACAGCAGCTCGTCGAACTGAATAAGCGCTTCGAGCGGCAGCGCGTGGATACGATCGACCTCGCCGCGCAGCTCCAGAGCGCGCAGCGCGAGATCCGCGAACTCAGCGCCAACCTCGCCGAGGCTCGACTGCAGGTGAAGTTCGCCAGCGCCGCGTCGCGCGCCGCGCAGGATGGCAAAACGCGCTCCGACTTCGCCCCGCTCCTTACGCAGCCCGGCACGGTCGAGCCGCTCGCCGTCGTGCCGGACACTTCGGAAGAACCCACCCCGCTGCGCCCCGCGCCGCTCGCGCTCGGCATCGAGGAGCCGCTCACCGAGAAGGAAGCGAAAAGCTCCCTCGGCGCGATGCGCCACTGCTTCCAGTCCTTTACGAAAACGCCCACCGATCTGAGCCTGCTCAACGAACTCCACTGCCACGTGCAGGGTTTTTCCGAGCGGGCGCGCGTCAGCGGACTCGTTGCGCTCCACCGCCTTTGCGCGGCCTTCGCGCACCTCACGCACGGACTTTACGAAACCCCCGAGCAGGTCAACCCGTCGACGCTTCGCACCGTGCATCAGACGATCGAGTTCCTCGCTTCGCTCATGCGGGAGAAGAACCTCGCGCAGGTCAAAGACCCGGCGAAAGCCCTGATCTACGCGGTCGATGACGACCTCGGCAACTGCGAGAGCATCGCCCTCGCGATGGAGGAATCCGGGATGCGCACCGCGTATTCGCAGGAACCCGCGGTGTCGCTCGCCGAACTCGCGAGCGCCCGCTACGACCTCATCTTCCTCGACGTGAATCTGCCCGGCATGGACGGCTTCGAACTCTGCAAACAGATCCGCCTGCTCGCCATCCACGAGAAGACGCCGGTCGTTTTCCTCACCGGCCTTGCCACTTTGGAAAACCGCGTGCAATCGAGCCTCTGCGGCGGCAACGACTTTATCGCCAAGCCGTTCAATCTGCACGAGCTCAGCGTGAAGGCGATCACGCTCCTGCTGAAAGCGCAGCTCCAGATCGCGTAGGGCGCGAGAAAAGTCCGCGTAACCGGCTGGAACCTCGGTGCGTCTTGAGGATCGCACCCACCCCGCCATGCCTTACACCGGAATCGTCCTCACCTTCATCGGCATACACGCCGCCGCCTTCCTCATTCTCCTCGCCCACTGGGTCGCCACCACGGGCATGTATCCGCAGGCGGCGCGGGCCTTTGCGGACGTTTACGAACGGCGACCGATCCGGGCGACGTTGCTCGGTATCTTCACCTACGGCCCGCTCATCCTGCTCCTGCTCAGTTCGGGCAAAATCGGCAATGCCGGCGTCCGGCTCGTCGTCGTCATGGCGGCGCTGGCGGCTGTGCTCCTCGCGCTGATCGGCAGCGCTGGGCTTGCGCTCCGCATCGGCCGGAATCTCTGCGCCGAGGCGGACCCCTGGCGGCAATCGCTGCGCGGCGGAGTGATGCTCGCGCTCGTGCTCATCACGCCTCTGCTCGGCTCGTTCTTCCTGCTGCACGTGGCGCTGGCCAGTGGTTTTGGCACTTTGCTCCTCGCCCGGCCGTGGAAGGCGAAGACGCCTCCGCTTCCGGCCGCGGAGCCGCTGGCCGAACCCGCGTTGCCATGAGCGCCACTTCGCGCCGCGAATTCCTGATCACCGGCGCCAGTGCGTTGGCGCTCAGCGCGGCGATCTTTCAAAGCGTGCAGGGTTGGCTGGGTGAGGCGCGCCAGTATGCCGGTGCGGGTTTGAAGCGTCCGCTCGATGGTCCGCTCACGCCGCCGGAAAATCCGGAGATCGATCCCGTCGCGCACGCGCTCAACCGCTGGACCTTCGGTCCTGGCCCCGGTGACTACGCCCGCGTCGCCGCGCTCGGTGTGGACGCATTCCTCGAAGAACAACTCGCGCCCGAAAAGATCGACGACGGTCTTTGCGATCGCGCCACCGCGCGCTTCTCCGAGGCTTGGTGGGAGCCGGTCGGCGAGGCCTACGAAGAAGACGACGAGACGCTCTCGCCGATCCTGCGCCGCGTGGCGCTGCTCCGTGCGGTCTATTCGCAGCGCCAGCTTTTCGAGGTGATGTGCGAGTTCTGGAGCGACCATTTCAACATCGATCCCGGCAAGGGCGACGCGCGCTACACGAAGATCGCCGACGACCAAAACGTGATCCGCAAACACGCGCTCGGCAATTTCCGCGGTATGCTCCGCGCGAGCGCGCTGAGTCCGGCGATGCTTTGGTATCTCGATGGTCGCGCCAATGTGAAGCGCTCGCCCGACGAAAAGCCGAACGAGAACTACGCGCGCGAACTCATGGAGTTGCACACCCTCGGCGTGCATGGCGGCTACACGCAGCAGGATGTGATGGAAGTCGCGCGCTGTCTCACCGGCTGGACGGTGCTCGCGAAAAAGAACGACGACTTTTCCGGCAAGCTGCTCTCGCCCTTCAAGGACCGCGGCAAGGTCGTCTTTCGCAAAGAGGTGCATGACGACGGCGTGAAATACGTCCTCGGCCAGGAGGTGTCGCCCGGTCTCGGTGAAGGCGATCTCGATCGCGTGATCGAGATCGTCGCGGCCCATCCGAGCACGACGCAATTTATCGCCACGAAACTTTGCGTGCGCTTTATTTCCGACGACGCTCCGCCCGCGGCGGTCGCGGCGGTCGCGCGGGCCTTTGCCGACAGCCAAGGCGACATCAAGACGACGCTGCGAGCGCTCTTCGCCACGCCGGAATTTCGCTCCTCGGCGGGCGCGAAGTTCAAGCGGCCCTTTCACTTTATCGTCTCAGCGCTGCGAGCGACGAACGCGGAAACCGACGCGGATCGCGGTGTGATCTCCTACCTTGAGAGGATGGGACACGTGCCGTTTCGTTTCCCCACGCCGGATGGCTATCCCGCGCGGGCGCAGCACTGGCACGCCACGCTGCTCTGGCGGTGGAAATTCGCGCTCGCTCTCGCGCACAACCGCATCAAGGGCACGCGCATTGAGCGCGATGGCCTGCCGCGTTTGCTCGGCGGCGATGCGGCGCTGATGGCCACGCTGCTCAACCGCCAGCCGCAAGCGGACGAGAGCGATGCCTTCCTGAAATCCGGCGACGGCCTCGCGCTCCTGCTCGCGTCACCCGCCTTCCAATGCTGCTGACATGAGCCCCGCGATCAATCTCTCCACCAATCGCGACGACCGCCGGACGCTCGTCGTCGTTTTCCTCCGCGGTGCCGCCGATGGACTCACGCTGGTCGCGCCGATCGCTGACGACAACTACCACAAGTTCCGCCCGCGCCTCGCGGTGAAGCCCGAGGACGCCGTGCGCCTCGACGATGTCTTCGGCCTGCATCCCAATCTCCGCGCGCTCGAAGCGGCGTGGAAGGATGGCGACCTCGCGATTGCGCATGGCTGTGGCGGGGAAAGCGACACGCGCTCGCACTTCGAGGCGCAGGA
>JBBQYR010000196.1:0-7443 GCA_038208565.1 Chthoniobacterales bacterium | reverse complement strand
AAGATGAGCGTGGAAGAAGCCAGGCGACAGCTTGCGGCGGCGGCGAAGTAAGCGATGCGAAGGATCAGAGTCCACGGACGGTGAAGGTCGAACCGCAGCCGACCTCGCTCGCGACTTCGATCCGGCTGCCGTGGGCTTTCGCCAGCACTTGGGCGATGGCCAGACCGAGGCCGGCGCCGCCATCAGCGCGGGAGCGCGCGGCATCCACGCGGAAGAAGCGCTCGAACAAATGCGGCAGATGTTCCGGGGCGATGCCCGGACCGGCATCGGTGACGGTGACGAAGGCGCGATCGCTGCCAAATCCGGCGTGGAGTGTGACCGTTTCGCCTGAGGGCGAGTGGAGGATGGCGTTTTCGGTGAGGTTGAAAACGATGCGCTCCAGCGCGAGCGCGGAGCCCATGATCGGAATCGTCAGGGGAGATTCGACGGCGATCTCGACCTCACGTGTCGAGGCGAGCGGAGCCAGTCGGCCCGCGATGGTGCGGACGATTTCCGCGAGGTCCAATTCTTCGCGGTCGGGCAACGCCTCCCCGCCGTCCGCTCGGGCGAGCGCGAGCAAATTTTCCACGAGCCGGCCGAGACGTTTGATTTCCTCGAGGTTGCTGCGCAGCGTGGATTCGTATTCGGCGGTGGTGCGCGGGCGACGCAGCGCGACTTCGATTTCCCCCCGCAGGATGGTGAGCGGCGTCCGCAGTTCGTGCGAAGCGTCGGCCACGAAACGCTGCTGGGTCTCGTGGAGGGCATCGAGGCGGTCGAGGAGCTCGTTGAAAGCTTGCGCGAGGCGGGCGAGGTCGGCGTCGTCGGTGGAGACGAAGACGCGCTGGCGGGAGAGATTCTGCGTGCTGATTTCGCGCGCCGTGCGCTCCACCGCGGCGACGGAGCGCTGCCATTGATTGACGAGCAGCCAGCTCACGCCGAGGGCGATGACGAACGTGGCGAGCGCACCGCCGCCGAGCCAGAGTCGCAACGTCCGAAGCTGGGCGTTGCGTTGTTGCAGCGAGACGGCGGCCTGGGCGAAGAGCCAGAGTTCATGAGGGTTCCCGGGGCGATCCACCCGCGCGAAGGTGGCGATGCGCAGCGGTTCGCCGCGCGGGCCGACGCGATCCTCGATCAGGGCTTCGGTGCGATTCGGGGCGATGCGTTTCGTCGCGTCGGAGAGGGGAATTGCTTCCGTCAGGTTCTCGGACTTTCCGACGAGCTGACCGTTGACATCGAAGAGTTGGAGGAAAAATCCGCCGCGCTCGAGTTCGAGACCCTGCTCGATGTAGGGCTGCACGCGCATTCGATTCGGATCGACGAGGCGGGCGAGCGCGAAGGCGCGGGTGCGCAGCAGAGCGTCGAGATCGGCATCCACGCGCCGTTCGGTGAGCAGATAGGTGAGCGTGGCGAAAGCGCCAAGCGCGATGGCGAGCACCAGACCGACACCGATGAGCAGACGAACGCGCGCGGATTTCATCGGTCAGGCTTCGCGCAACACATAGCCGACACCGCGCACGGTGTGGATCAGCCGCGGGGTGAAGTCGCGGTCCACCTTCTCGCGAAGGTGATAGACGGTCACGTCGATGACGTTGCTGAAGGAGTCGAAGTTTTCGTCCCACACATGCTCGGAGAGACGCGTGCGCGAGATGACTTCGTCGGAATGGCGGAGCAGATATTCGAGCACGCCGAATTCGCGCGGCGTAAGCGTGAGGGGGCGGCCGGCGCGTTCGACCTGATGCGTCTTGAGATTCAGCACGAGATCCGCGGCAGTCAGCGTGAGCGGCTCGCCGGGGTTGTCGCGGCGGAGCAGAGCGCGGATGCGGGCGAGCAGTTCCGCGAAGGCGAAAGGTTTGGTGAGATAGTCGTCGGCGCCGCCATCGAGGCCGCGCACACGGTCGTTCACGCTGTCGCGGGCGGTGAGCATGAGCACGCGCGCCGGGCATTTGGCGGCGCGCAGTTCCTTCAGCACGGCGAAGCCATCGCGCCCCGGCAGCATCACATCGAGCACGATGATGTCGTAGGGTGCGGTGAGCGCGCGATCAAGCGCCTCGTCGCCATCGCGCGCCACGTCCACGGCGAAACGCTCTTCGCGCAGGCCGCGTTCGAGAAAGCTGGCAACTTTGAGTTCGTCCTCGACGATCAGGAGGCGCATGAGGGTGCGGGCACTGTGCCGGGTGGAAGGCGAGGAGTCACGCTTGCAGGCTTGGGCCATCATGGAGTGGCGACGTTGAGCCGGATGAAGCGACGCGCGGCGCCGGTCCGCGGCACATTGTCGCGCACGCGGAGGAGCGCCGGCGTATTGGCCATGATCGTCGTGTAGGCCGGGCCGGAGAACCATTGCACGAGGTCGGGCGAGACTTCGATGGTGAAGGTGGTGTCGGTTGCCGTGCTGTTCTTCGGCACTTCGAGCGTGAGGTAGTTTTCGCCGGAGATGTTGGTGAACGTCGGAGCGAAGAACGCTCCGCTCGACGCGATGAGCGGTTCGGTGCCGAGGCTGTATTCGAGGGCGTTGCTCAGGCCATCGCCATCGGGGTCGGCGGCGGGTGCGGCATTGCCGGTCGCGGCGGCGCTGCCGAATCTGGACAGGCGCCACATTTCCACCGGAGCAAAGATCGGCGTCACGTCGGCGAAGCTTTGCCCCCAGCGGATCTCGTCGATGGACGACTGGTTCGCACCCGTGGTGCCGCCGGAGTAGAGCAGCGTGTGGAAGTTGATGTCGGTGGCGCCGGTCGTGGTCCACGTCGCGTCAGGTGAGGCGGGTGCGGTGCCGCCGAGCGAGGGCGGATTCACGAAGAGGTCGAAACGATCCTGCGCGCCAAACGTGATCTTCACGGCGAGCAGCGCCGTCTGACCGGTGACGATAGGCACGTTCGAGCGCACCACGTCGAAGCCGTTGTTCGCAGCGTTGCGCACTTGCAGCGACCAATAGCGCGTCCCACCCACGAGCGCCGCCGTGCCTTCGCCGGCGTAACCGATCCCGAGGTTTGAGCCGCCGACGGCGATGTTGCTGGAGTTGTTCAGCGTGGTGAGCAGCACGCGATTGGTGTCGCCGGTGTCTTTGCGAAAGAGCGCGCTCAGCCACAGCGTCGTGCCGGTGCGGCCGATCACCGCGGGTGAGCTGCCCGAGATGCGGTAGAAACCGAACGTGCCCGCGACATCGAGAGCGCGCGCGGTCACGGAGAAATCTTTGCCGCCAGCCCCATAGCTGCCGCTGCGGCGGAGGTTGGCGAAGGTGAGCGGTGTGTTGTTGGCGAGTTTGTAGCCGTCCCCGTAGCCGGCGGCGTTGGTGAAGCCGCTGATCTGCCAGGCAGCGCTGAACCCGGCACCGGTCGCGACGCCGTGGAGGAAGGGCGCATTCGGCGCGGAGGACGGCGCGAGATTGAAGTCGTCGTAGGCGACGAAGGGCGGCATCGTGAACTGCACCGTGTTGTCGATGATCGTCGCGGCTAGGCTGCCTTGCGCGGAGCTATTCGTCGCGGCGTTCGCAGGCACACCGATCGTCACCGTGCCGCTGCCGGTCATGCCGCTCACATCTACGCGGAAGTCGGTGCCGAAGAATGGATCGACTTCCACGACCGCCGCGACGCTCGCGCCCGCGGTGCCGCTGAGCAGCACGTCGCTCGCGGTGAAGCCGGTGACCGGCTGACTGAAATGGACAGCGAAGGAAATGCTTTGCGCGGTCGTCGGATCGGCCTGTCCGAGGGACTGCGCGATCGTCACCGTCGGGTTGGTTTCCACGGGCGCCGTCGTGTCGTTGAAGACGAAGAGATACGCGGAACCGGGCGGCATCGTGAACGAGTAGTTCGGCGTGAAGTTTGCGACCGGTTCCTGCGTTTCCTGAATGTTGAAGACGCCCTGATCGTTGCGGGCGCGCGGGTCGCCGGTGAGCTTGTAGAGCGTCGCGGAGCCGAGGCCGGTGAACGGCAGGCGCAGCGTGACGGGCGTCGAGGCGTTCAGCTTTCGCGAGAGCACGAAGACGGAATACTTCGCGCCTTCGCGGAAGGCGTAGGTGGTGACGAGTGGCGAGTTGGTGGCCGTGGGTGTGATCGGAGTGTTCGTGCGCGTATTGATCCACGGCGGCACGTCCTGGGTCGGCGCGATATTCGTAGCCACGGCCATCATGTCGCCGGTCACGTAGCGGTTGCGCATTTGCAGCGCGAGCCAGCTCGGGTGGGGGAAGTAGCCGTTGTTCACGTAGCCGTGCGAAGACCAGTTCACTCCGGGCTGGAGGGTGAAGTAGCACTGCGGATCGATGCGCTTCGACGTTCCGTAGAGAAAGGAATCGAGCGTCGCCACACCGGCGGCGAGCGACTTTCCGTAAGCCTCGATGACCGGGTCGTATTGCAAGCCGGGGCTCGGCAGGCCGTAGCCGGGGCCGCTCTCGTAGTTGCTCAGCTGATAGGGCCGACCGAGCGCGGTCACCTGGTCGCGCGTGGTGGCTTGCAGGTCGAACCAGTATTTTCCGAAGCTCCACGGGAAGAGCAGATAGTTTTGGTAGCCGGTGTCATTCACCGTGCCTCCGCTGATATCCACGCTCGCATCCCAGCCGCCGAGATAGAGCGCGATGTTGCCGTAGTTGGCGGCGTTGCCCGGCGCGCCGGTGGGCGTCGGCACTTGGATCGCCGCGGCCGTGTAGCCGCCGACGCCCGTCGAGACGAGCTGCCCATTCATCCCGAAATCCACCTTGCTCGCGAACGATGCGAAATACGGGCTCTGCCTCGCCTTGTTGAAGAAATACTCGGCGAACGCGCCGTGCTGCGCGCCGCTGAGCGTCCACTCGAAGGTCGGGTTCCACATCTCGTTTCCGTACTCGATGCGGATGCGGGCAAACTCGTCCGTCCACGGCGTGGTGATGCCGCCGCGTTGGGCGATGCGTTTGTCGCCATAGGGCGTGCCCGCGGGCCCGGCGAGGTATTCGATGAAATTCGCCCACTCCTGCTCGTCCATGTAACTGCCGACATTCAGCCACGGGTTCGCGCCCGCATCCTTCGCGAGTTGCAGCACCATCGGCAGGTGATACGGCTGCTCGGGCCGCCCGCGTCCGTTGATGCGGAACTGGTTCATCGCGAGCGCGTCCGTGTTCGTCCAGTCTTCCATCGTGGAGCCCCACGCGCCGTTGGTGTGACCGGTGGTGGTGCGGAGCCAGCCGGGGGCGAAGTCGGTGAGCGCCTGCTTCGCCTCGGCGCGCAACGCGAAGGGCGTCTGGGCCGGATCGTGGATGAGCAGGTTGTCCATCCACACCGTGCCGGGGCCGGTGAAAGCCACGTATTGCTCCACCGTCGGCGTGCCCGCCGCGGGCGACGCGGGCGCGACGAAATCGTGCGTGAACTTCTGCCATGTGCCCGTCACGCCGCTCCACGTGCGCGACACGGTGCTGTAGGCATTCGTCATACGAAACGACACCGCGCCGCTGGCCACGCCTTCCTGCTTCAACCACACCTCCACGCGGTACGTGCGGCCCGGCACGAGCGCGCCGTAGAAGCTGTCCGGCGCCGCCCAGCGGAATTGCCGCGCACTGACCTCGTAGCTGTCCGGTCCGACCGCCGTGAGCTTGAGGCTCGATTTGCCGCCGTTCTCCGGACATACCGTCGAAGTGTCGCGCGTTTTCTGCACCGGGCGGTTGGGGAACGTCGAGCCGCCGACTTCGCGCCAGGTGTCGGAACTGGTGAAGGCGCTTTTGACGCGCGGGCTCAGCTTGTCCATCGGCACGTTCGCGGGGTTCGAGTCGAGCAGGTAGAAGTCACCGTTCTGCACCAATTCGGACGAGCTGTCGGTCGCGGTGAAATAGATGCGGTTGTGTTCCGCAGGCAGGCTCTCCGCGCGAGAGACGTAGTAACCGGCGAGATCGCTCTCTCCGTTGGCATTCCAGGAAAGCGACACGGTCCCGTCCGCGTTGGCCGTCGCCGTCAGGCCGGTTGGGGCCGCGGGCGGCGCGGAGTCGGTTACGACCGGCGTGAAGGTCGTGCTGATCGTGTCGCCGGGGACGTTGTCCACCAGCGGCACGGCCGTCGCCATGTTCGAGTTGGCCGATAGGTTGCCCGATGTATCCAGCGCCCGCACCACCCAGTAAGTGCGTCCCGCGACCAGCGTGCCGTCCTTCACCGTCGTGCCGGTTACGCGATTGTTGCTGATCCGGTTCCAGCCGCCGATGTAGTGGCTCACCGTGCCCGTGCGCACCAGCCGCACGCGGCCGCTTTCGATCCGATACACGCGCACAACCGCGCCGTCGAAGAACCCATCCGCGAGCACGTCGTAGTTCGTCGTCGTGACGTTGGCGGCATTGACGATGTAATCGCCGCCACCTCCCGTGGCCACGGCCATCTTGCGGATCACGAAAGGCTCAAAGCCCGGATCGGTCGTGCCGTTGTTGAAATCCGCAAAGCCATTGATCGCGAGGTTCGTGCCGTAGCGGGCGGGCGCGGGTGCGAGCACATTGCGGGAGATCGTGAAATCGGCGGGGAGATTCGGATCGGCGGCGCGCGACGAAGGAATCGCGCTCGCCCCGGAGACAATCGCGAGCAGCGCCCAGCGGAGGGGAAAAGGAGGGTTTCGCATGCCGCACCTTTCCGCGCCGCGGATGAAAGCAGCATGAAAGAACGCAGCCTTTTGGGCGATTTCTCCGCGTTCCCAAGCGGAGTCGTCCGGCCAAGACGCGGGCTGCAAGCCGGCGATGATTCGCCGGAACGGGCTGGCGTCTTGACCGGCCCGCGCGCCTCTGGTGTGCTGCGGCCCATTGTTTCCGCGCCCGATGGAACCCTCCCACCACTCCGAGCCCTCCGCCGCCGCGGCTCCGCCGAGCCGATGGGCGCGCGCGACGCGCGATGACGCCGAGGCGCTGCGGGAACTGGCGGGGTCCTATTGGTATCTCGTCTATTTGTGGTGGCGCCGTAACGGACATGAAGACCCGGGGCTGGCGACGGTGGCTTGCTTCACCCATTGGCTGACGCACACCCCGCCGAAACCGGAGCAAACCGGAGCATCGCGATTGCGCGAGTGGCTGCGCGCCCGGCTTGCGGAGCTCACAGAGGGCGGCTTGGAACTCGCGGTCGAACCGGCCATCCAAGTCGCTCCAGAGTGGGCGCAGGAGCGGTATGCGCAGGAGCCCGAGGGTGCGGCGGATGATATTTTCCAGCGCCGTTGGGCGCTGACGGTGCTCGAGTTTACGATGGAATCGCTCCGCGCCGAGTATGCTGCGCGTGAGCAGGAGGCGCTTTTCGTGGAAGTTTCGCCCTACGCCAGCTTTGAAGGTGGCGACGATGATCGCTACGAGGCCACGGCCCGGCGGGTGGGCAGTACGGTCGGCGGCGCGCGCAAGGCGGTTTTCGACTTCCGTTCGCGACATCGCGAGCTGCTGCGCGGTTTTGTCGGCGACACCGTGACCGATCCCGAGGACATCGATCATGAACTGACTGTGCTGCTCTGCGCATGCGATCTACCCGGCACGTCTGGTGCCGGGGCACCGCT
>JBBQYR010000195.1:0-7446 GCA_038208565.1 Chthoniobacterales bacterium | reverse complement strand
GTAGTTGTTGTTCGTGATCCGCGGAAAGGCATCGAGATCGATGAGCGAAGACTTCTTGCCCGCATTGATGCGCGTCCGTTCGACATCCGGCAGAAACGGCCCCTGCACCAGAGCGTCGGATTCCGCCTCGACGACGATCATTGGCATGACCGCTTCGCCCGGCCCATCCTGCGCCTGCGCGGCGACGGCAAACCAGCCTCCACACAGAGCGGGCAACCAGAGGGTGCGACGAAAAATACGCTGCGCCGGCAGACCAAAAAAGCGGCGGTGAGAAGCAACAGACGACGAGGATTTCATAACGAGCGATGGGTCTAAATGAGACTGATTCGCAGGCGCAAGAACTTTTTCTCAGCCGGAAAGAAAAACGCGGAAAGGCGGGCAGCTAGTCTGGCCGCGACGTGGACGGCGAGCGACCGGTCCAGTCGGGTCCGATTTTCGCGCTCTTCTGCGTACTTTCCGCGTGATCCGCATTCTCTGCTCGATCCCGTGGGGGCAAGTTTCGGCAATTCGACACGCTGCACCGTTTCCCAGCTTGCATCTGCTGGTCAAACCCAGTGTCCTCCCCGCCCGTGAGCAGCGACACCAACTCTCGTCGGTCCACGTGGATTCTTCTCGGTCTTCTCCTCGGCGCCATCCTCGGCGTGTTGGCGAAAATGTGGTGGGGCGGGCCGGCGCTGGACGCCGCCGTCGCCAATGTCATCAAACCCATCGGCACCGTCTTCCTCCAGCTCATCTTCATGGTCGTCGTTCCGCTGATCTTTTCCGCGATCGTCCTCGGCGTCGTCGAGCTCGGCGATGTCGGTCGCCTCGGGCGCGTGGGCCTGCGCTGTCTCGGCATGACCGTGCTGCTCTCCGGCCTGAGCGTCGTGGTCGGTCTCGCGGTCGTGAACATTTTCCAACCCGGCAAAACCATCGCCCCGGAAGTGCGCGACAAACTCGTCGCCCAATACACCGCCCAAGCCGATACCAAAATCGAGCAGGCCAAATCTGCCAAGCCGCTTTCGCAAACCCTCCTCGAACTCATCCCCGCCAACCCGCTTGAGGAAGCGGTCAACGCCTTCAACCCCGACAAAGCCAAAGGCGGCCTCATCGCCGTCATGGTCTTCAGCCTCATCTTCGGCGCCGCCATGACAGTCATCGGCGAGCAGCCCGTCGCCCCGCTCAAAGCCCTGCTCGACGCCGTCTTCAAGGTCTGCCTTAGGATCATCGACTTCGCCATGGCCCTCGCCCCCGTCTGCGTGGCGTGCCTCGCCTTCGCCCTCACCGCCACGACCGGCCTGGAGCTGCTCCGCGCACTCGCCGCGTATGTCGCCGTCGTCGTCGGCGGCATGGCCCTCCACCAGTTCGGCGTCTATTCCGCCGCGCTCGCCATCCTCGGTGGAAAATCGCCCGTCGCCTTTTTCCGCGAGGCGAAAGAGGCCATGGTCACCGCCTTCAGCACCTCCTCCAGCAATGCCACGCTACCCGTCTCCCTGCGCGTCGCGGAGCAAAGCCTCAAGCTGCCGCCGCAGATTTCACGTTTCGTCCTGACCGTCGGCGCCAGCGCCAACCAAAACGGCACCGCCCTTTACGAAGGCGTGACCGTGCTCTTCCTTGCGCAAGTCTTCGGTGTCGAACTTTCGCTCGGCCAGCAAATCGTCGTCGCCCTCATGTGCATCCTCGCCGGTATGGGCACGGCGGGCGTCCCCGGCGGATCGCTGCCGCTCGTCGTCGGCGTGCTCATGACCATCGGCGTCCCCGCCGACGCCATCGCCATCATCCTCGGCATCGACCGCATCCTCGACATGTGCCGCACCGCGCTGAACGTCACCGGCGACCTCGTCATCGCCACGGTCGTGGCGCGCGGCTCGGAGCCGGAATCGGAAACCGCGCCCGCGACCTGACCCACCACGCTGCTTGGCAAAAGGGCGCCCGTCACTTCATTCTCCCGCTATGAACTCCTCCCGCCGCAACTTCCTCCGCAACTCCTCCGTCGCGCTCGCTGCGGCGGCGCTCTCCCCTCGCCTCGCCCGGGCCGAGGCGGCGCTCAAGGGCCGCATCAATCACAGCGTCTGCAAATGGTGCTATCCGAAAGTCAGCCTCGAAGACCTCTGCGTCGCGGGCAAGGACATGGGTCTGCAATCGATCGAGCTACTCGCACCCGCGGACTTCCCGACGATCAAAAAGCACGGCCTATCCTGCGCGATCACGACCTCCGCCACGATCGAGGGGCCGGACGGCAAAAAGATCGGCACCATCGAGCGCGCCTTCAACCGGACCGAGCATCACGAACTCCTCGTGAAAGCCAACACGCCCTTCATCGACGCGGTGGCCGATGCGGGCTTCAAGCATCTCATCTGCTTCTCCGGAAATCGTGACGGCATGGACGAGGAGACGGGTCTGAAGAATTGCGTCGAGGGCTTAAAGAAGCTGCTCCCGCACGCGGAAAAGCGCGGCGTCATCCTCGTTATGGAATTGCTCAACTCGCGCGTGAACCACAAGGACTACATGTGCGACAAAAGCGCGTGGGGCGTGGAGCTGTGCAAGCGCGTCGGTTCGGCAAACTTCAAGCTGCTCTACGACATCTACCACATGCAGATCATGGAGGGCGACGTGATCGCCACGATCAAACGCGACCACCAATACTTCGCGCACTATCACACCGGCGGCGTGCCCGGGCGCAACGAGATCGACGAGACGCAGGAGCTGAATTACCCCGCGATCATGAAGGCCATCGCCGACACCGGTTACAAGGGTCACGTCGCGCAGGAGTTCATCCCGAAGAAGCCCGACGCGCTCGCCTCGCTGCGCCAGGCGGTCGGCATCTGCGACGTGTAAAGGCACGCCGCTCAGGGCGCGCGCAGGCTTTCCACAAAAGCGACCAGCGACCAGCGCTGCGCGTCGTCGAGCGTCTCGGCCAGGCTGACCATCGGCGTCCCGTCGATACCAGTGAGCAGCGTGCGGAAGACGTCCTCCGGCCGATCGCCGTTGCGCCGGTGAAAGGCGCGCAGATCCGCGGGCGGGCACGGCTGATTCCAAACATCGCGCAACGCCGACGCGGCTGGCCCCCGACCGTCGCCGCTCTCGCCATGACACACCGCGCAGCGCGCCCCGAATAAGGCCTGCCCGGCGGCCGCCTGCTGCCGCCGCGCCGTGGAATCATTCCACCACTCCGGGCGCGCGGGCACGATCATGGGCGGCGCGAAGTTTTCCCGCTCGCGCCAGCGCGGCGAGAACGACTTCACGTATTCCACCACCGCGCGCACCTCATCATCCGCGAGCCCCTTGAACATTCCCATCGCCGTGCCCGACAAGCCGTTGCGCACCACGCGCATGAGGTCGTCATTCGTCGGCAGCTTCCCCGTCGGCGTGGAGCGATACTTGAAGACGCCGCTGCGAAACGGGCGCGGGCGCGGGATCAGCGACGCCGCCATTTCACCCTGCCCATCGCCGCGCGCGCCGTGGCAGACCACGCAGTTCCGCTCATACACGAAGGCGCCAAACAAATACTGGCTGCGATCGCGGAAGTTCGGCTCCCACGCGGCGTCCCCGGCCAAAACGCCGCGCGCAAAGGCGAGGAACACGAGGAATAAAAGCGGGGAATGGAAACGCACGCGGAACCCAGAGTCGGCCTTGCGGCGCACCGTCGCTCCACCGGCTTTGGTTTTCCATGACCGGAAATTGCGCCCCGCACATTGGCTTTGGAAATAGTGTCGGCGCTTGCTGAAAATTTCGTAACGTCCTCGCCCGCCCTATGCGTTTCATTCCCATCCTCTTCGTCGCCCTGCTCACCTCCGCGCACGCCGTTACGCTCGAACTCAAGCCCGGCACTGCCATCCCCGATCTCGCCGCAGCCCGCGACGCCGTGCGTAAAGCCCGCGCCGATGGCGAAAAGGGCGCGATCACCGTGCGCGTGGCGGATGGCGTTTATCCACTCGTCGAGCCCGTCATCTTCGAGCCACAAGATTCCAACGCGACCTACGAGGCCGCGCCCGGAGCAAAACCGCTCTTCGATGGCGGGCGCAAGATTACCCGCTGGATGGCTGGCCCCGATGGCGTCTGGACGGCGAAGGTCGATCCCGCATGGCGCTTCGAGGCGTTGTGGGTGAATGGGAAACGCGCCACGCGAGCGCGGACTCCGAATGTCGGATTCCTCCAAGCCTACGGCCAGCCTGCTGAACCGCTGCCCGGCATTCCTCTGGGCGGCACCGCGTCGCGCACGCTGCTCCAAATTTCTCCGGACGATGCAAAGGTCTTCTCGGGACTCAGCATGGAGGAACTGCACGACGTGAATACGCTCGTCTATTTCTCATGGGACGTTTCGCGCCTGCGGCTCGCGGGCGTCGATGCGGCCAAGGGCGTGCTCCAATTCACGGGCGGGGTCCGCGAGTTCTTCAGCCTCGCGCCATTTCACAACATGCACGTGGAAAACTTCCGCGCCGCGCTCGATGCGCCGGGCGAGTGGTTCCTCGCGCGCGATGGCACGCTGAGCTACCTCCCGCGGCCCGGCGAGAAGATCGAGAAAGCCGACGTCTGGGCGCCGGTCGCGGAGCAATGGCTGATCGTCAAAGGTGATCCGGCGAAGGAGAAGTTCGTCGAGAAGCTCACGTTTCGCGGACTCACCTTCCGCGGCCAGAGCTACACGCTGCCGGAGAAAGGCGTCCACTACGGCCAGGCCGAGTCCGGGCTGATCGGCGCGATCGAGATCGACGGCGCGCGCCAGCTCACCTTCGAGCGCTGCGAATTCATCGGCACGCTCTCGCACGCCCTGCGCATCCGCAACGGCAACCGCGAGGTCACGGTGCGCCAATGCCTGCTCCGCGATCTCGGCGCCGGCGGCATCTACATCGGCGACAGCAAGACGAACGCGCTCGGACCGCAGCACACCAGCCACATCACGGTCGAGAACACCATCATCCACTCGGGCGGTCGTTACTTCATGGCCGGCATCGGGGTGCTCGTTTTCCACGCGAGCGACGTGACCATTCGCCACTGCGACATCGCCGATTTTTTCTATACCGCGATTAGCACCGGCTGGACATGGGGTTACAAGCCGACGACTTGCGCGCGCATCCTCATCGAGAATTGCCACCTGCATCACCTCGGCTGGGCGGTGCTCAGCGACATGGGCGGCGTTTACACGCTGGGCCCGCAGCCCGGCAGCGTCATCCGCGGCTGCCACATCCACGACATCGGCTGCGCGGCCTACGGCGCGTGGGGCATGTACAATGACGAAGGCAGCACCGGCATCCTGTGGGAAAACAATCTCGTCCACGACACCCAGAGCGCCGGCTACCACCAACACTACGGCCGCGGCAATATCGTGCGAAACAACATCATCGCCTTTGGCGCCGAGGAGCACGTGCGTTACTCGCGGCCCGAGGATTTCTTCGCCTTCGCCTTCGAGCGCAACATCGTGCTGCTCGGCGAAGGTCGGCTCTTCATGCACGTCGACAAAAACTGGGACAATGGCCGCGTCTTCCTCGCAGACAATGTGTATTGGCGGCCCGGCGGCGAGATCCCGGAATTCGCGGGCAATCCTTGGGCCGCGTGGCAGTTCCTCGGACGCGACACCCTTTCCGTCGTCGCCGATCCGCTCTTCGTCGCGCCGGAAAAGGGCGACTGGTCGCTCAAGCCCGAATCGCCCGCGCTGAAGCTCGGCTTCCAACCGTTCGATTGGAAAAAGGCGGGCGTGACCGGCGACGCGGCGTGGCGTCAGCTCGCGGCAACCGAGTTCGGCCCGATGGCCTACGGGCTGAAGCCAAAGACGAAACCGCTGCAATATAACGACGGCTTCGAGGGAACACCCGTCGGTGGACCGCCCGCGCGCAGTTCCGATAGTCGCAAACCCAAGCCGGATCAGATCGCCGTGGTCGCGGCAGGCGCGGCGCAAGGCCAGCGCTGCCTGCAACTCACCGATGGCCCGAACGTCCTGCCGGCCTACGAGCCGCACTTTTACTACAGCACGAATGTCGAAAGCGGCACCGCCCGCGTGGCCTTCGACGTGAAGCTGCAGCCCGACTACCTCCTCGTCCACGAATGGCGCGACGACAGTTCGCCCTACCGCAGCGGCCCGATGCTCACCTTCGATAAAGGCGAGATCCGCGCGAACGGAAAAAAACTCACCGAACTCCCGCCCGACGCGTGGGTCCACGTGGAGATCACCGCGAAGATCGGTGAAGGCAGCGACGCCATCTGGAGCTGCGTGCTGACCCTGCCCGGCCGGGAGCCGCAGAAATTTGAAGGCCTGAAATTTGTGAAGCCTGACATGAAAGCGCTGAAGTGGATTGGCTTCGCCAGCAATGGCAAGGCCGCGGCGAAGTGCTGGCTCGACAACCTCGACATCGGACACGAACCCGCGCCGTAGCCGCGCAGCCTTGCGCTCCGCGCTGGCTTCACGGCTAATGGCCGCGCCCATGACCACGCCTCCGTCCACCGTCGTCGCCATCATCACGGGCGAACGTGGTCAGCGCGAAATCGTGCGCCCGCTCGCCGCGGTGGGCGTGCGCTGCCTCGTGCTCGATTGGGAACTGCTGCGCGCCCGCAACCGGCGGCCCTATCTGCGCTTCATCCGCGCCGTCGCCCACCTCATCAAGGCCCGCCCGGGTGCGACTGTCTTCACGGACATGAACTCCGCATTCCTCGCCGTGATCCTCCTCTTTGCGCGCCTGCGCGGCTCCCGCGTCGTGCTGCGACTCCGCGGCGATCCGCACGCGGAAACGCGCGACCAGATCCGCTTTCACCGGCAGCAGCGCGAATGGCCGCAGCTCGCGCGGGCGCTGATTTCGTGGATCCTCGATCGGCCACTCTTCGCGAGCGTCGATCATTTTGTGCCGGTGTCCGAGTGGATCGTCCGGCGCCTCGGCATTGCCGCGCGCTCCACCGTGGTGCGCATCCCCGTGCCGCTGGAAAACTTCCCGCCCCGCGCGCACGCGCCCGGCCAACCACTCCGCCTCCTCGCCGTCACCAATTTCAACTACCCGCAGAAAGTCGCCGCGATGGGCCGCTTCCTCGACGACTACGGCGACTTCCTTAAAACCCACGACATCGCCGTGACCGTCGCCGGCGCCGGGATCGCTTGGGAGTCATTCCGCACGCGCCACGCTGGGCACGCGGAATTTCCCGGCTTCATCCGCGACGTCGCCAGCCTCTACGCGCAGCACGATGTCTTCGTGCATTTTTCCGACCTCGACGCGTTCCCCTACGTCGTCCTCGAAGCGCAAGCCGCGGGATTGCCCGTGATCGTCAACCGCGGCTGCGGCATGCTCGAGCAGGTCGAGGAAGGCGTGAACGGTCACGTTGTCGATCTCACCGATCGCGCCTCGGTCGAGAGCCTGCTGTTGCGGCTGCGCGATTCCGCCGCGCTCCGCTCCGAACTCGGAACCCGCGCCCGAGAGAGCGTCGCCGAGCGTTACAGCCTTCGCGCCATCGGCGAGGCGCTCCGCGCGGTCTTGCTGCCTACGCGCT
>JBBQYR010000194.1:0-7460 GCA_038208565.1 Chthoniobacterales bacterium | reverse complement strand
GCGGCTTCCCTACAAAACTCCGATCCACACATCCCCACTATGAGCTACTCCGCCCAGCACCTCGCCGAAACCGCCAGCATCGTCGCCGCCCTCGATCCGGTGCTGCTCGAAAAAGTCGTCGAAGGCCTCGCCGCCGTGCGCGAGCGGGGGGGGCGGCTCTTCATCCTCGGCGTCGGCGGCAGCGCGGCCAATGCCTCGCACGCCGTGAACGACTTCCGGAAAATCTGCGGCTTCGAGGCTTACGCGCCGACCGACAACGTCTCCGAACTCACCGCGCGCACGAATGACGAAGGCTGGGCCACGGTCTTTGCCGAATGGCTCCGCGGCAGCCGCGTGAACCCCCGGGACGGCCTGCTCATCTTCTCCGTCGGCGGCGGCAATCTCGAAAAGAACGTGAGCCCGAACCTCGTCGAGGCGCTCAAGCTCGCCAAGGAAGTCGGCGCCTCCGTCTTCGGCATCGTCGGCAAGGACGGCGGCTACACCGCGCAGGTCGCGGACGCGGTGGTCATCATCCCCACGGTGAACCCGGCCAACATCACCCCGCACTCCGAGGCCTTCCAGGGCGTCGTCTGGCATCTCTTCGTCTCGCACCCGCGGCTGAAGGTCGCGCAGACGAAGTGGGAAAGCGTGAAGTGAAACGCGCGGCTTTTCTCGATCGCGATGGCGTGATCAATGCCGCCGTCGTCCGCGACGGGAAGCCGTATCCGCCGACCTCGGTCGCGGAGTTTGCGCTCCTGCCCGGCGTCGGGGAGGCGTGTGCGGCGTTGCAAGCGGCGGGTTTTCTCCTCGTCGTCGCCACCAATCAGCCCGACGTCGGCCGCGGCACGCAGCGGCGCGAGGAGGTGGAGGCCATGCATGCGGCGATGTGCGCGCAGTTGCCGATCGATCGCGTGGAAGTGTGCTACGACCCCGGGCAGGGCGTGCCCTCCGAGTTTCGCAAACCCGCGCCCGGCATGCTCCTGCGCGCCGCGCGCGAGCTGGGTATCGACCTCGCCGCGAGCTGGATGATCGGCGACCGCTGGCGCGACATCGATTGTGGCGCCGCCGCCGGGTGCCGGACCATCTTCATCGACTACGGCTACGACGAACCCCTGCGCGCCGCGCCCGACTTCCGCGCCCCGAGCCTGCGCGCCGCCGCGGCCATCGTGCTCGGGGAAGATTAAAGGCGTTCGGATGTCAGGTTCCGCGCCGCTTCGAGTAGTCCGGGTGACGGGCGGCATGGCCCACGGCGACGACTACGATGCGTTCGCCCCGGCCACAGAAGAGGGGGCAATCCCGCAGCCGCGAGCCCGGAGGGAGGCGGGGCTCCCTCCGGGCGGGTGGGTGGGTGGGTGTATTAGGGGGCGATGTCACTTTCACGACGTCGGTCCATTCGCCATTCGGGGTGCTTTTGTTCCAGAAGCGGGCGCGATATTCGCGGATCTCGGGGGTGCCGGGGGTGAGGAGGGGGCGTTCGTCGAGGTAGGGGCTTTCGGTGTCGATGGTCAGGAATTCCCACGGGCCGTTGTTGCGGCGGCTTTCCCCATAGATACCCACGTAGCCGTATTTGGTGAAGCGCAGGAGGGCGGCTTGGTGGCTGTTGCCGGCTTGGCCGGCGGCTTTGAGGCCGGGCGCGTGGTGGGTGCTGCCGTCTTCGGCGCCGATGATGCCAAGGTCTTCGGCGATGGCATCGGTGTAGCCGGGGGTGGCTTTGATGCGGGCGGGCGTAGCGGCAGTCAGTGACGTTGGCTCCGACGGCGGGAGGTCGCGACCTCTCACGAGAGGAGGCGACCCTCGGGTACAGGAGGGCGTCGGTGAAAGCCGGGCGGAGAAGCGACCGCGGGGCCCGAGCCCGGGGCGGGATTTAGAAGACGGGGGGCGACTGCGGGGCGTCGTTGGTGGTGACGAGTTCCGCCGGGGGATGACCGGTGGGGGTGAGCTGCCCGGCGTGGCGCAGGCGGCCCACGAGGTACTGGATGTAGTGCGGGTGGGTTTTGAGGAATTCGCAGAGCTCGTGCTTTTCGTGAGCAGTCAGCTCGGCGGAGATGAATCGCTCGACGAGCGGCGCATCGGGCCAGTCCTGAGCCAGCATGGCGTGACCGGAGACTTCGGGGCCTGTGCGCTCGAAGAACTCCCAAACGGTGGTGAAGTCGGCATTCATAGCTTTCACAGGCTAAGAGGGCGAAATTTTCATTTTTTGCAAAAAAAGTGACGGGGCGGGCAGTTTACAGAGGAAAAAAGTTTTGCGCGGGGTGCCGGAGGGGCGCTTTTTCGAGGTCGGAATGGGGATGTGACTTTGCGCAATCGTTGCAATTCCGTCGCGCGGCGGTGACAGGGGCTGGCCAAGGTGTGGGTATGTTCAAACGACGCATCTATCGCTTAGGGCGCTGTGAGTGGTGCGAGCAGGAGACGCCGCAGCAGCGCAAAACGCCGGATCATCTGGTGCATGGGGTATTGACGCTGCTGACGGGGGGACTGTGGGCGGTCAGCTGGGCGAGCATGTGTCTGGTGATGCGGGCAGAGGTGTGGCGCTGTGCGCGCTGTAGGGCCCCGCAGACGTTGCACCTGCCCGTGCGTCCGGGGGTGACGGTGGTTCCGGAGCCGCCGGTCTCGGTGATCCGCACGGACCGGCTGGAGAAAGTGGCTTAGGGCGGGTGGAGACGCGCGAAATGAGGGTGCGCATTCTTGATCCTGCGAGGTGCCGTGCAGGATTCGCGTGCCGGTTTACAGAGGGGAACGGCGCGGCGCAGGGCGTGGACGGGGTGCTGGCATGGCTAAAGCTAAATAGCATGTCACCATGAATTCGCTCTCCTCTCTGAACGTGAAAATCTACGCCGACGGGGCTGATAAGGCCGGGATGCTGGAGCTTTACCGCAATCCGCTGATCCAGGGGATGACGACGAATCCGACGCTGATGAAGAAGGCGGGGATCTCGGACTATGAGACGTTTGCCAGGGATGTGCTGGAGACGGTGCGCTCGAAGCCGATTTCGTTTGAGGTGTTTGCGGATGATTTCAAGGAGATGCGCCGCCAGGCGCTGAAGATGCGGGATTGGCAGAACAATGTGTATGTGAAGATCCCGGTGCTGAACCCGGCGGGCGAGTCGTCGGTGGAGCTGATTCGGGATCTGGCGCGCGACGGGGTGAAGCTGAATGTGACGGCGATTCTTTCGGAGCGGCAGATCGAGGCGGTGGCGGGGGCTCTGGAGGCGAGTGTGCCTTCGGTGGTGTCGGTCTTTGCGGGCCGGATCGCGGATACGGGCCGGGACCCGATGCCGATCATGCAAGCGGCGCATGAGATTCTGCGCAATCAGCCCAAGGCGGAGCTGCTCTGGGCGAGTGTGCGCGAGGTGTTCAATATCTTCCAGGCGGACGATGCGCGGGTGCACATCGTGACGGTGCCGCACGACATCCTGCACAAGGCGATCAGCATGTGCGGGCGGGATCTGGATGCGCTGTCGCTGGATACGGTGCAGATGTTCGACCGCGACGCGAAAGCGGCGGGCTTCACGCTGCGGACGGGTCCGCAGGAGTTGGCCGAGGTGGTGGCGGCGGCGCTGCAGCGGGCGGCGTAAGTTTTTCCCCGAGTCCGGGTTTTGGTTTTAGCCACGGATGGACACGGATTTCCACGGATGGAAAGACGGAAGTCTTTTCCCAGATCCGCGTTTCATCTGTGAGGATCCGTGGCTAAATCCTCTTCCGGGAGCTCCGACTACAAGCTGGGCGCGGGGTTCTTGGCTTCGAGCTTTTGCTGAAGCTCGAGGAATTCGCGCTGTTTTGGGCGGATGGCGAGGGCGCGAGTGAGTTCGGCGCGGGCTTCGTCGAGGCGGCCGCTCTCGAAATAGACGCGGGCCAGCAGGTAGCGGGTCTTGATTTCACCGGGCTCGCTGGCGAGGGAGCCGAGGAAGAATTTCTCGGCGAGCGGCCAACGCTTTTCCTCCATGGCGAGGACGCCGAGGTTGTTCAAGGTGCCGGTGTGGCGCGGGTTGAGGTCGAGGGCGAGGCGGTAGTAGAGCTTGGCCTGGGCGCGCTGGGTGGCTTGGGCGGCAGGGTCGGGGTTTTTCTGGCTGAGGGCGAGCCAGAGGTTGCCGAGGGCGAAGTCGATGTCGGGGTTGTTCGGGACGTAGGCGTAGGCGGTTTCGAGGTTCTGCTGGGCGCGGGCGAAGGCGTGGGCGGCCCCGGTGGGATTGTCGCGGAGGAGTTCGAGCTGGCCGGCGGTGGTGGCTCGGATGCCGGCTTTGTAGTGATCGAGCGACCAGAGGCCGATGTCTGCCTGCGGGACGGAGACAAACCAGGCGGCGCCGAAGCCGAGGGCGAGGTACGCACCGGCGGGGAGCCAGCGGGACCGGGCGACATTTTCCCAAAAGACCCAGAGCCCGGCGACGCCGAGGATGATGAGCCCGGGGACGGCAGCGAGGCGGTAGCGCTCGGTGACGAAGACCGGCATGAGCGCGCCCATGTGGAGGATCACGGCGGCGGCGACCCAGCCGGCGCGGGGAAATCGCAGGAGGACGGGGATGAGTCCGGCGAGCCCGAGGGCGGCGACGAAGCCGAATTTCAGGCCGGGGAGGAGGATCCCTTCGTCGCGGAGGAGCTTGATGATGGAGAGGTCGTCATATTGGTAGGCGTTCCAGAAATTCCCAAATTTGACGCCCATGAGTCTCATCCATGCGGAAAACTGGGTCGCAATGTAGCGATTTGCCTGCTCAGACCAGTATTTAGAGACCTCGGCGCGGGTCATTTTCCGCCCGACGGCCTCCTCGGCGAGGAGGATGGAGTCGCGAAGCAGGCCTTCCTGGGTGGAGCGGATGCCGGGGGGCATCTTGGGGTAACCGGTGGAAGTGGGGTTGTTGCCGATCCAGAAATTGATGCCGCTGTGGGCGGAGAGCAGGACGGGCTCGTGGGCGATGAAGCGGTTGTGCATCCACGCGGGGGATGCGCCGAGATAGATGGCCCCGAGGAGGATCGCGATGGCGGCGGCGAGGCGCGGGGCGCGGGTCGACCACGCGAGACCGCGCCCGACGCTGCGGAAAATGGCGACGAGGAAGAGCGGGACGGTGAAGAGAATCGTGGCCACGAGCATGGCGACGACGCCGACGAGGAGCCCGAGCCCGAGCCACGGTCTCCACCAGGAGGCGGTCTCGGTTTTCACCGCAAACCAGACGCAGAAGTAGTAAGCGCAGACGAGCCAGATCGTGGGCATCATCACCGCGGAAAAAGCCTGCACCGGCTGGAAGAAGATCCAGGCGAGTGCCCCGGCAAGGCCGATAAAATCAGGCCTCTGCAGGGAGATGACGGTTTTCGTTTCCTCGGTGCGCGGAGCGAAGACGAGGTGCGAGATTTTCCAGATGAGCACGGCGACCCCGGCATCCAGGAGCGCCTGGAGGGTGCCGATGATGAAGGGGTCGAACCCGCCGACGAGGGTGAAGATGAGGGCGAGGGCGTAGGCATACCCCGGCAGACCGTAAAAGGCCTGGCCATCCGTCCACTGGCCACCCGCGATGCGCAGCGCCCAGTCGCTGTAGAATTTCATGTCGTCGCCGTCGGGCAGGAAGTGGAGCGACGCCGAGAAGCGGATCAGAACGATGAGCCGAACCGTGAACGCGAGGAGGAAGATCCAGAGAGCGGCGCGAAGCTGGGAGCGAACGGGGGCCGGGCTCATTCAGCGGGTAGAGGGCTGGGCTGGGTATTTCTCCGGTGTCGGCCACGGACGGACAGGGAATTTACAAATTACTAGAAAATTCAAATTACGTGGCATCACGACTGCTAAATAATAACTCGAACAAAAGCGGAGCAATCCGCGCTAAACAACCAAACAAACCGAAATCATACATAATCCTATGTTGCAAAAACTGAACAAAAATCGTGGGGGCTTTACCCTCGTTGAAATCATGATCGTCGTGGCCATCATCGCCCTCCTGGCGGCGATCGCCGTGCCGAACTTCCTGCGTGCTCGCAAGCGCTCGCAGGCCACCCGCATCCTCGAAGATCTCCGCATCATTGATTCGGCGATCGACCAGTATGCCATCGAAAACAACAAATCCGGCGGCGCCAATGTCGTCTGGACCGACGTGCAGGCCTATCTGAAGAAGGGTTCTGTGATCTACAATTCGAACGGCACCGATCTGCTGGGCAACCAGTTCAGCACGAACGCGACCTTCTCGGTTGATACGATTCCGAAGCTCAACTCCACGAGCTTCAGCAAGCTCTCCGACGTCGCTCCAGCGGACTTCTGGTCGCCCTTCTACCCCTGAGCTCCAGCTAGCTTAGCGTAGCAGTTTAATAAGTCTGTCTTCAGCCGCCCGCCTCTCACCAGGCCGGGCGGCTGAATGGCGTTTTGGTGGAGGGAAAAGGCTCGGCATGTGCGGAAGGAGGAGTTGTGTGGGGGGGGCGGCAAATGGTGCCGGCAGGGCGATTTCGGTTGAATAGGTGGCGATCTCCGCAATATTCTCAATATTGCGTCGCAAAAGTGAGATTTCTGTGGTGCGCCTTTCCGTACCCCGAAAACATCGAGCCGTGGAGATTTTACGTATCTCCACGTTCGCATCGGTTTCGTTTGCGAGAGCCCGCATAGAGAAAGGATTTCGCATTATTGCGTAATGCTGATTCTCATAAATGCTTTTTACTGATAGCTCGCAGCCTCAGTGCTGAGAAATTGCGCACCTCGTCGGCAGTCGGCGTGCTCAATTTACTAGGGTCCGGCATCCACAGAATGCCGGGCTCCGTCAGTTCCAAACCTAAATCAATCCAACTACTACCTAAGCATATGTTCCAGAAACTGAACAAAAATCGTGGGGGCTTTACCCTCGTTGAAATCATGATCGTCGTGGCCATCATCGCCCTCTTGGCGGCGATCGCCGTGCCGAACTTCCTGCGTGCTCGCAAGCGCTCGCAGGCCACCCGCATCCTCGAAGATCTCCGCATTATTGACTCGGCGATCGACCAGTATGCCATCGAAAACAACAAATCGAGTGGTGATGGGGTCGTCTGGACAGATGTGCAGGCCTATCTGAAAAAGGGCTCTGTGATCTACAATTCGAACGGCACCGATCTGCTGGGCAACCAGTTCAGCGACAACGCGACCTTCTCGGTTGATACGATTCCGAAGCTCAACTCGACCAGCTTCAGTAAGCTCTCCGATGTGGCTCCGGCGGACTTCTGGTCGCCCTTCTACCCCTGAGTCTTCCCGGCGAAGCTCTTCCGCTGCCCTCTTCAGCCGCCTCCCGCCCCGCGGGAAGGCGGCTGAATCTTTTCCGGGGTGGATGGGATGCGAAGGCATCGGGCTAGCTAATACCAACTTCAGGAAACAATCAGACGCTCCCGCAGCCCGGAGGGCTGAACGGAAATTAGCCCCGGGTGCAACCCGGGGATATTGAGAGAAACGGGAGGCACCCCGGAGGCGGTGCGGGAAGGTGCATGGCTGGCTGCTTCCGGCACACCCTCCGGGGTGCATCGGATGGTGGTCCGAAACTCCGGGTTTCA
>JBBQYR010000193.1:0-7499 GCA_038208565.1 Chthoniobacterales bacterium | reverse complement strand
GCCAGCTCAGCGCGCAACTCGCCCGCGAACGGGTGAGTACCCTCGCGGAACTCCAGTCGCTGCGCGAGAACATCGAGCACATCAAGGACATCGTGGCCATGCAGCAGAACTACGCGAAAGTTTCCGGCGTCACCGAGGTCTTGCAGGTCGCCGATCTCGTGGAGGACAGCCTGCGCATGAATGAGGGCTCGCTGAGCCGCCACGAGGTCGAGCTACGGCGCGACTATGGCGAGGTACCATCGATCACGGTCGAGAAACACAAGGTGCTGCAAATTCTCGTGAACCTGATCCGCAATGCCAAACACGCGTGCGACGAGGCGGGGCGGACGGACAAGCAGATCACCATCCGGGTGAGCAATGGCCACGAAAGCGTGCGAGTCGCGGTGATCGACAACGGCGTCGGCATTCCGCCGGAAAATCTCGTGCGGATTTTCAATCACGGCTTCACCACGAGGAAAAACGGGCACGGCTTCGGCCTGCACAACGCGGTGCTCACCGCGCGGGAAATGGGCGGCGATCTCACCGTGCAAAGCGACGGCCCCGGCACCGGCGCCACTTTCACCCTCGAACTGCCGCTCGCCACCAATGGCCGCAAATAAAACCATGACATCCTCTTCGCCTCAGTTTTCCCCGATCCCGCCGCCCTCCGATTCCCAACTGGAGAAGAACCACCGCATCCTCGTGGTGGACGACAACCTGGCCATTCACGAAGACTTCCGCAAAATCCTCGGGCCCGACGACGCTGCGGACGAGTTTGCCGCGGCGCAGGCGGAGGTTTTCGGCCACATGACCCCAGCGACCACGCGGCTGAAATTCGAGCTGACTTTTGCCTCGCAAGGCGAGCGGGCGCTGGAACTGGTGCAGGCGGCGACCGACGCGGGCCGGCGCTATTCCATGGTCTTCATGGACGTGCGGATGCCGCCCGGCTGGGATGGGCTGGAGACGACGGCGAAACTCTGGGAAGTCGATCCCGATCTGCAGGTCGTGATTTGCACCGCCTATTCGGACAAGTCGTGGGAGGAAATGATGGAGACCCTCGGCCATCCCGAGCGGGTGCTGATTTTGAAGAAGCCGTTCGATACCATGGAGGTGCTGCAACTGGCCCACGCGCTGACCGAGAAGTGGTCGCTGCTGCAAGCGGCCCGCCGCACCACGAAAGAGCTGGAGCGCACCGTGCAGGTGCGGACGCGCGAACTGGTCGCGGCCAACGCGCGCCTCGAAGCCGAGACCGCGAGCCACCAGGCGGCGGCGGAGCGGGTCCGTGAGCAGGCGATGCTGTTGGAAGAGGCCCGCGATGCGATCATTGTCGCGGATCTCGCGGGCACGATCCTCTTCTGGAATCGCGGGGCTGAGTCGTGCTACGGCTGGACTGCCTCCGAAGTGGCCGGCCAGAATGTCGTCGCGCTTTTGTATGACGGCAGCGCCGGTGCGGAAGTGGTGGCCGCACGGCAGGCGGTGATGAAAAACGGGAGCTGGCAGGGCGAACTCCCGCAGCAGACGAAGGACGGACACATCGTCACCGCCGAATGCCGCTGGACGCTCGTCCGCGACGCCGCCGGACGGCCCAAGTCGATCCTCGGGATCAACCGCGACATCACCGAGAAGAAGCTGCTCGAAGCGAAGTTCCTGCGCGTGCAGCGTCTGGAAAGCATCGGCACGCTGGCCGGCGGGATTGCACACGACCTGAACAACATTCTCCAGCCCATCACGCTCGCGATGGATGTCTTCCGCACCCAGCTTCCTGCTTCGAGCCGCAGCATGGTCGATCTGGTGAGCAGCAACGCCCAGCGGGCGACTTCGCTCGTCCGGCAAGTGCTTTCTTTCGCCCGCGGCGTGGAAGGACAACGCGTTCCCATCCAGCCGAACGCCTTGGCGGAGGAAATCGCGAGCATCGTTCGCGAGACTTTCCCCAAGCCGATCGACTTCCAGCTCGGCCCGGCCAACGACGCCTGGCCGCTGCTCGGCGATTCGACGCAACTCCATCAGGTGCTCCTGAATCTGTGCGTGAACGCGCGCGACGCCCTCCCCGAAGGCGGAACGCTGACGCTCGCCGTGGACAATATCGACATCAGCGAGCACGAGGCCGCGATGCAACCGGATGCCGTCGCGGGCCGTCATGTGGTGTTCACCGTCACCGATACCGGCACCGGCATTCCCGCGGCGCTGCGGGAGAAAATTTGGGATCCATTTTTCACCACCAAAGAGCAAGGCAAAGGCACCGGCCTCGGCCTCGCCACCGCGCTCAGCATCGTCCGCAGCCACGGCGGCTTTATCACTTTGCTTTCGGAAGAAGGCCGTGGCTCCACCTTCCGCATTTTCGTGCCCGCGAGCGATGCTACGCCGGTGGCCGCCGCCGCTCCCGCGCCCACGGGCGGCACCGATCTGCAAGCCCTGCACGGTCATGGCGAGTTGATCCTCATCGTGGACGACGAAGCACCGCTGCTCAGCGTGCTGCGCCACACGTTGCAATTCTTCGGTTACCGCGTGGTCTCCGGCACCAACGGCGCCGAGGGTCTCGATGCCTACACGAAAAACATGGGCGAAATCAAAGCCGTCATCACCGACATGGTCATGCCCGTCATGGAAGGGCCGGCGATGATCGGCGCGCTCAAAAAGCTGAATCCCGACGTCAAAGTGATTGCCACCACGGGGATGAGTTCCGAGGTCAGCCTCGAGACGATCCGCCGCCTCAACGTCAACCGGATTATTGCCAAACCCTGCGACACCAAGGCCATCCTGCTCGCCCTCCGGGAAATCATCGCGGAAGAACCGCGAAGCGTGTAAATCCGCCCGGCCTCAGGCACCCGCGTGCAAAAGCCCATCCGGCCTGCGCGGAAATTCCGCGGCTTCGGTCCGCGGGTTTGCTGTGTTCACAAGGAAGCATAGAATCGTGACTTGGTTCTTCCTCGACGGACTCCGCAAACTTTGCGGACCAGCAGGGTGGGCATGCGCGATGGTATAGAGCGCCACTGGTGGTTGAAATTCCACCGCGCCTAGTCCGCCCACTTTCCTCCCCCTCATGCCCGCGCTCAAAACCAAAACCACGGCTACGGATGCGCTCGTCGGCCTGTGGACGCTGGCGCTGACGGCGTTCATCGTCGCCGCGCTTTATTTCGGCCGCGACCTGCTCATTCCGCTGGCCTTATCGGCGCTGCTCACGTTTCTGCTCGCACCGCTGGTCACGCGTCTGGAGCGCTGGTTCGGGCGGATCGTCGCGGTGCTCGCGGTCGTCGCGATGATCTTCGCGGCGACGGGCGCGGCGGGGTGGGTGCTCACCCGCCAGGTCATCGATCTCGGGACGAAACTTCCCGATTACAAAGAAAACATCGTCACCAAATTGCGCGCCTTTCGTGTGCCCAAAGGCGGTGCGTTTTCGGCGTTCTCCCAAACCGTCGAGGAGCTGAAGAAGGAGCTTCCGGGTGGCTCGGCGGAACAGGACGCTCTGACCGTGACTCAGGAAAAGGGCAAGCCGGAGACCGCCATCACCTCGCCGCCCGCCCCGCTGCCGGAGGCGGTTCCCGTCCAGGTGGTCAAAACCTCGGAGGACGACCCGATGGAAATCATGCAGGCGATGATCGCGCCCGTGCTCGGCCCCCTCGGCACCGCCGCGCTGGTGCTGCTGCTCGTCATTTTCATGCTCCTGGAACGCGAAGATCTGCGCAACCGGCTGATCCGCCTCGTCGGCCAGGGGCGGATCAGCGCGACGACTCGCGCGATGGATGACGCCGGCGGGCGCGTCGCGCGTTACCTGCTCATGCAGCTCGTGGTCAATGTGACCTACGGCGTCCCCGTGGCCATCGGGCTCTACTTCATCGGCGTGCCGAATGCGATCCTCTGGGGCGGCTTCGCGGCGGTGCTGCGTTTCATCCCGTATGTCGGGCCGTGGATCGCCGCGGTCATCCCGATCCTGCTCTCCCTGGCCGTCTCGGCGAGTTGGTGGACGCCGGTACTGACCATCAGCCTTTTCGTCGTGTTGGAACTGCTGAGCAACAACGTCATGGAGCCCTGGCTTTACGGGGCGAGCACCGGCGTTTCCCCCATCGCGCTGATCATTGCGGCCGTCTTCTGGACGTGGCTGTGGGGACCCGTCGGATTGGTCCTCGCGACGCCGCTTACCGTCTGCCTCGTGGTCATGGGTCGGCACGTCCCGCGCCTCGCTTTTCTCAGCGTGGTGCTGAGCGACGAAGACGCGCTGACGCCCGCCGAGGATTGCTACCATCGCCTGCTCACGCCCGGTGAACGCGACGAACTGGAACTGGTTGAGTCGTATTTGAAAGCGAACACGCTGGTCGCGCTTTACGACTCCATGTTCATCCCCGTGCTCACCGCGGCGGAGACCGATGCCCGCTCGGAATTGCTGGAACAAGAGCAACTCGTCAACGTCGAGCAGAGCATGCGCGACATCATCGAAGACCTCGGCACGCGCCCGGCGGTGCCATCCAAAGCCGCCGTGGAAAAAGCGGACGACGACGCCGACGAGAAGGCCCCGCCACCTCCAGCAGTGGCTCCAGACTGCCGTGTTTTCTGCCTTCCCGCCCGCGCGGATCGCGACGAAATCGCCGGAGCGATGCTTGTGCAGTTGGCGCGCCAGCAAGGTTTCGGCGCGCAGAATGCCCCGGCCAAACTGGTCGCCGGCGAGTTGCTCGCGCTGGTCGAAAAGGCGGACGTGGATGTCATCTGCATCTCGGTTGTGGCGCCTTCGACGGTCATTCACGCCCGCTATCTCTGCCTGAAATGTCGCGCCCTTATGCCGAAGGTAAAAATCGTGATCGGCCTCTGGGCGGCGACGGAAGAGGTGTCCGAATCTACCCGGCGCCTGCGCGAATCGGGTGCGGATGAAGTCGTCACCACGCTGGCCGACGCGCTCGTGCAAATGGCCCGGCTCGCTCCGCCCATGGTTGAAGAAATGACCCCTGCGCCGATCCCCGCGGACGAGGAGGAGCGCCTCGCCGCGCTCGCCGCACTGAACCTGCTCGACACCGAAGCCGAGCCGGCCTTCGACCGCATTACCGCGAAGCTCGCGCGCGTCTTCGAGGTGCCCATCGCCCTCATTACCCTCGTCGATCGCGACCGGCAGTTTTTCAAATCGCAGATCGGACTGCCCGCGGATCTCGCCAAGGCGCGTCAGACGCCGCGCAGCATTTCCGTCTGCGGCCACGTCGTCGCCAAGAATCAGGTGATGGTCATCGAAGACCTCGCGCGTGACCGGCGTTTCGCGAACAATCCGCTGCTCAAGGAGCACGGGATTCGCTTCTACGCGGGCGTCCCGCTTCTCGCGCCGAATGGCCAGCCCATCGGGTCGCTCTGCCTGATGGACTTAAAGCCGCGCCAGATCACCGAGCGCGAGAAGCGTCTGCTCCACGAATACGCCAACGAAGTCATGGAAGAGATCGCCAAACGCGCGCCGCAAACGCCCGTTGGCACCGCTCCCACAGCGGGCGCGAGCGCGTAGGCAGGGTTATTCCTTCGGCAGATCCTTCGGATCGGCTTCGGCGGAATACCCGGCGGCCACGGGCCTCCATTGGCGCACGCGGGGCAAGCTCTGAGCGCGATCCAAGAGTAAGATTCCCGCTCCCGATGCACGACCATACCGCCACTTCCATCCCTTCTCTGGCACTCGCCGGCAGAGCCGGCTTCCTTCGCGTGCGCGGGGCGCGCGAGCACAACACGTCTCCGTAACGCTGCGAAGATCGAAGCTCATGACGAAGAGACAACAGATCGAAGTCGATGGTCGCGAGCTGGCGATCTCCAATGTGGATAAGGTCTATTTTCCCAAGAGCGGTTTCACCAAGGGAGAAGTCATCGCGTTCTATTCGGAAATCGCGGAGACGATTTTACCGCACCTGCGCGATCGGCCCCTTACTCTGAAACGGTTTCCGGATGGGATCACCGCGGAGCATTTCTACGAGAAGAACGCGCCGAAGCACACGCCGCCGTGGGTGAAACGGTTTGCGGTCCCGCGAAGCGAAGGCGGGTCGGACATCAACTACGTGCTCTGCAACGATCGGGCGACCTTGGTTTGGGCGACGAACCTCGGCGACATTGAGAAACACGTGCTGCTCGCCCATGTGCCCGACTTGAATCGGCCGACTTCGGTCGTCTTCGATCTCGATCCTGGCGACACCGCGGACATCCTCGATTGCGGCAAGGTGGCGCTGCATCTGAAGAGCGTCTTTGATGCACTGAAGCTGAAGTCGTTCGTGAAGGTATCGGGTTCCAAGGGCTTGCACCTGAGCGTGCCGCTGAACTCTGCGGTGACTTATGAAATGAGTCAGCCATTTGCGAAGGCGATTGCCGAGTTGGTGGAGCAACAGCTTCCTGATCAGGTGGTGTCGGCGATGGCGAAGACGTTGCGTCGGGGCAAGGTGTTGATCGACTGGAGCCAGAACTCCGATTTCAAAACGACGGTGTGCGTGTATACGATGCGGGCCAAGGACGGCGGACCCTTCATCTCAATGCCGGTGACTTGGGACGAGGTGGCGAAGGCGGTGAAGAGCAAGAAGGCTGAGGCGCTCTATTTCAAACCGGACGCAGCCGTGAAGCGGATCAAGCGCCTGGGCGACTTGTTCGAGCCCGTACTGAAGCTCCGACAAACTCTGCCGGCGGCTTTCACCAAGGCGCTCGCGGCGGGTCCGCCGCCGAAACTCTCGTCCTGGCCGCGCAACCGCAACAAGTCCGGTCAGGATCACGACAAGAGCCTGCGCGAATACGCGGCCAAGCGCGATCACACCCAAACGCCCGAGCCCGCAGCGCGCCCGGTGACCAAGGCTGGTAAAGGGAAAGGCGTCCATCGCTTCGTCATTCAGAAGCACGAGGCGAGTCATCTGCACTATGACTGGCGGCTGGAGATGCAGGGCGTGTTGCGCTCGTGGGCGGTGCCGAAGGGGCCACCGACCAAGCCGAAGGAAGCGCGCCTCGGGGTGCACGTGGAAGACCATCCGCTCGAATACGCGGACTTCGAGGGCACGATCCCGGCCGGCAACTACGGCGCGGGCACGGTGATGGTCTGGGACCAGGGCGAATACGAGGACCTCACGGGCAATCCCGCGGCAGCCTTTCACCAGGGTAAGATGCACATCATCATGCGCGGTAAAAAGCTGAAGGGAGAATGGATCCTGGTGAAGGATCGGCGCGAGGAGGGCAGCAATAAATGGCTGCTGATCAAGGCGGGCAAACCGCTCGCGCTTTCCGCGAAAGCGGACGACACCTCGGCGATCAGCGGACGCTCGATGAGCAAAATCGCGAAGGACAACGACGCGCAATGGCAGAGCAACACGCCCGCGGAAAAGCACGCCAAGGATGGACCGACGAGCCATCGCGTGGTGAAACCGGCATTCATGGAGCCCATGCAATGCAAGCCGGTGAAGGAATTGCCGGCAGGTGATGACTGGACGTTCGAGATCAAATTCGACGGCTACCGCTGCTTCGCGACCAAGGAAGGCAGCAAGGTCATGCTCTTCTCCCGCAACGAGAAGAAGCTCAATGCGCGCTTTCCGGCC
>JBBQYR010000192.1:0-7546 GCA_038208565.1 Chthoniobacterales bacterium | reverse complement strand
GCCCGAGCAGAAGAAGAAGCTCGCCGATTTCGACACCCAGATCGCCGCCGCGCAGACGAAGATCCGCGGCTCCATCGCCGAGCTGAACTACGAAGACCCGGCGACGCAGACTCCACCGCCCGAGGTGCAGACGAGCGAAGTCGTATGGTTCGAAGATGGCTTTCCAGCGGGCGTGAAGGTCGAAAATGCTGGCGGCCCGGCGACTTTTGTCTCCGAGGAGGATGGACCAGTATTCAGCGGCACGAGCGCGCTCAAGCGCCAGACGAGCGGCTTCGCGCAGGACTATTTTTCCAAGGGCGCGAACTTCGAAATTCCGCCAAACGGCATGATCTCCGCCTACTGCTTCATCGACCCGGACGACGTGCCGAAAGCCGTCATGCTGCAATTTCACACCGGCGGCTGGAACCATCGCGGCGTGTGGGGACTCGAAGGAGCGATCCCCGCCGGCCAGGTGCGCACGCCGGAAAATGTGCGCGTCGGCGAACTGCCGAAACCGGGCGAGTGGGTGAAGGTGGAAGTGGCCGCCGACAAGCTCGGGCTCAAGCCGGGCATGAAAGTGACGGGCTTCGCCTTCACGCAGTTCGGCGGCACCGTGTATTGGGACAAGCTGAGCATCAGCTCGCGCGTGGACCCGAAGAGCGATCCGCAGTGGTCCTGGAAAGTGTGGGTCGAAAAGAATCAGGGCAAACGCGTCGAGGGGTTGCCGAATGATTTGCAGACGCTCGTCCGCGGCAAGAAAGCGCCGGAGTGGTCCGAGCCCGAAACCAAACGCGTGCGCGACTGGTGGCTCGAAAACGAATACCAAGGCGCGCGTAGCATTATCGAAGGACCACGCGCCGAGAAGCTGGCGCTCGAGTCGAAGAAGAAGGCGCTCGATGACACGATCCCCGCGACCTTCATCATGGCGGACATGGTGAAACCGCGGGAGGCGTTCGTGATGCAGCGCGGCGCCTACGACAAGCCGGGTGAAAAAGTGGAGCGCGCGGTGCCGGCAGCCTTCAATCCACTCCAGAACGCCGAGAACCCGACGCGCCTCGACCTCGCGCGCTGGCTCGTCGCGCAGGAGAATCCGCTGACCGCGCGGGTAACTGTGAACCGGCTCTGGCAGCAGTTCTTCGGCGTCGGGCTGGTGAAAACGTCGGGCGACTTCGGCTCGCAGGGTGAACCGCCGAGCCACCCGGAATTGCTCGACTGGCTCGCCGCGACTTTCCGGGAGCAGGGCTGGGATGTGAAGAAGTTCATCCGCCTGATCGTCACGTCCGCCACTTACCAGCAGTCCTCGCAGGCCGCGCCCGATCACTGGAAGCGCGACCCGGCGAATCGCCTGCTCGCGCGCGGCCCGCGCTTCCGCCTCGATGCCGAGCAACTCCGCGACAATGCGCTCTTTGTCAGCGGCCTGCTCAAGGAGCAGATCGGCGGCAAAGGCGTGAAGCCGTATCAGCCGCCCAACATCTGGGAACCCGTCGGCTTCGGTGGCAGCAACACCCGCTTCTACAAGCAGGACGCAGGCGACGCGCTCTACCGCCGCAGCATCTACACCTTCATCAAACGCACCGCACCCGCGCCGTTCATGACCACCTTCGACGCCCCGCCGCGGGAGCAATTCTGCACCGCTCGCGAGCGCAGCAACACGCCGCTCCAGGCACTGCAGCTCATGAACGACGTGCAGCACTTCGAAGCGGCGCGCGCGCTGGCCGAGCGCATCCTCCGCGAAGGCGGCGGAAGCACGCCGGAGCGCATGGCGTTTGGCTTCCGCACCGTCGTCGGACGCAAGCCGAGCGACCGCGAGACGATCGTCGCGTGGAGCGCACTGGAGAAGCATCTGGCGCGGTATCAAAAAGATCCCGAGGCCGCGAAAGCCGCGATCACGAACGGCGAATCCAAGCCCGATCCGAAGCTCGCCGAGCCCGAACTCGCCGCGTGGACCCTCGTGGCCAACCTCCTCCTCAACCTCGACGAAACCGTCACGAAAAACTGATCGCTTTCATCGTACGACGCGCCTGCCCATCCCCCCGTCATTCTGAGCTTGCGAAGCACCTCTGATCTCAGCCTTTCCTCACCAATTTTCCGCCATATGAAACACCGCGAAAGATGCCCGGCAGAAGTCAAAGACCGTTCGCAAGCTCAGGCTGACACGATCGGGAACACGCCCACTCAATCACGCCCATGAACCCACTCTTCGCCCACGATCTCCTGCAAACCCGCCGGCAATTCTTCGGCCACACCGGCCTCCGCCTCGGCGGACTCGCGCTCACCGGCCTGCTCGGCCGCGCCAATGCCGCAACCGGCGCCAGCGCCGCGCAAGCCGCCGCCGCGCGCATTCACCCCGCGCTCGCCGGGTTCCCGCACTTCGCACCGAAGGCCAAGCGCCTCATCTACCTGCACATGAATGGCGGGCCGTCGCAGCTCGACCTCTTCGACTACAAGCCGCAGCTCGCGGAGAAATTCGACGCCGATCTGCCCGACTCCATCCGCAAAGGCCAGCGCATCACCACCATGACCAGCGGCCAGGCGCGGCTGCCCGTGGCGCCGTCGTTGTTCAAGTTCGCGCAGCACGGCCAGAGCGGGATGTGGGTCAGCGAACTACTCCCGAAAATCTCCGAGATCGTGGACGACATCGCGCTCATCAAGACCGTCCACACCGACGCCATCAACCACGACCCGGCGTGTACGTTCGTCATGACCGGCAGCGAAGTGCCCGGCAAGGCGAGCCTCGGCTCGTGGCTCGCCTACGGCCTTGGCAGCGAGAGCAACGACCTGCCCGCCTTCGTCGTGCTCACGCCGAACTGGTCGTCGAAAGCCAACGCCCAGGCGCTCTTCACCCGCATGTGGTCGAGCGGCTTTCTGTCCACGAATCACACCGGCGTCGCCCTGCGCGCCGTCGGCGATCCGGTGCTCTTTGTGCAGAATCCCAATGGCGTGAGCCGCGACGACCGCCGCACGATGCTCGACGCCCTCGGCCAGCTCAACGAGCTGAACTTTCAGCGCTTCGCCGACCCGGAAATCCAGACGCGCATTTCGCAATACGAGATGGCCTTCCGCATGCAACGCTCCGTGCCCGACCTCACCGACATCAGCGGCGAAGATGCCGCGACGATCGAGATGTATGGCCCCGATGTGAAGAAACCCGGCACCTATGCCGCAAGCGCGCTGCTCGCCCGACGCCTCGCCGAACGTGGCGTCCGCGCGGTGCAAATCCTCCACCGCGGCTGGGATCAACACGGCAATCTGCCCGCGGACATCCGTCTCCAGTGCGCCGATGTCGATCAGGCCACCTCAGCGCTCCTCAAGGATCTCAAACAACGCGGCATGCTCGACGATACCCTCGTCGTCTGGGGCGGCGAATTTGGCCGCACCGTCTATTCGCAGGGCAAGCTGACCAAGGACACCTACGGTCGTGATCATCACCCAAAGAACTTCTGCATGTGGATGGCCGGCGGTGGCGTAAAGGGCGGCGTCGTTTACGGCGAGACCGACGACTACTCCTACAACCCCGTCGAAAACCCCGTCCACCTGAACGACCTCAACGCCACGATCCTGCACTGCATGGGCATCGACCACGCAAAATTCACCTACAAATTCCAAGGCCTCGATCAGCGCCTCACCGGCGTCGAGCCAGCCAAGGTGGTGAAGGGCATCCTCGCTTAGCCAGGCCCATCGCCTCGGTGCAATTTCGCGCTTCCCCGTTGACGGCAGCATCCGGAAAATGGCGCGCATGATTTTCCTCCCGAATCTCCTCCGATGCGGCCTCATCACACTCAGCTTCGCCGTTACCGCCGTAGCTGAGCCGGCCTTTAAGGTGAGCGTGGATACTTCCAAGGCCCCGGAGTGCGAGACCTTCGCCGCGAAGAGCAAGGGGATCGTCGAGGAATGGTATCCGCGGATCAATGCGCTGCTTTTTCCCGAGGGGCGCGCGCTGCCCGCGGCGGAGGTCGTGCTCATTTTCGAGCCGATGAAGGGCGTGGCGCATGCCACGGGAAACACGATCCACATTTCCGCCGAGTGGGTGACGAAGAAGGCGCCGAATGATTACGGCATGGTGGTCCACGAGTTGACGCACGTGGTGCAGGACTATCGCGGAAAAGGCGAGGGCTGGCTGACGGAGGGAATCGCCGACTATATCCGCGACCGGCACTTCGAGCCGGGCGTGCGGCGACATGCGATCGATCCGGACAAGGGGAGCTATCGGCAGGCGTATGGCGTGGCGGCGACCTTTTTAATCTGGCTGGAGGCGCACAAGGACAAGGATCTCGTGCGCAAGCTCAACGTGGCCTCGCACGCCGGAAAGTATTCACCCGCGCTCTTCCAGGAATATTGCGGCGCGGATCTCGATGCGCTCTGGAAGGAATTTGCGGAGACACTGCGGAAACCTTGATCGCGCGGCGCGCGGGATGGGAACATGTTCGCGCCATGAATGCTGAATTCGATCCGACACTGATCGACCGCGCCATCGCGCTCGCGCGGGAATTGCAATCGCGGGCGACGGCATTGCAGACGGGCGCGGAACGGCGTCAGCAGGCGGAGTTGGATCGCATGTTGCAGACGCCGGAGGACAAGGCGACGCTCGTGCAACTCACGGATCGGGCCTTTCGCGCCCGCTCGGCGGCGCGGATCGCGGAGCAGTTCACGCACATCCTCGATGTGCAGGGCGTGCCGCGGTTTTTCAGCCCGCTCGATCGCGCGCTGCTGCGGGGTTTTCAGACGTTTGGAAGCTGGCTGCCGGGCGTAGCGGTGCCGCTGGTGAAGGAGCACATGCAGCAGGAAACGGCGAACGTCGTGCTGCCTGCAGAACCGGAGGTGCTGGCGGAGCATTTGCAGGCGCGGCACCTGGAAGGCGTGCGGATGAATTTGAATTTCCTCGGCGAAGCGTTGCTCGGCGAGGATGAGGCGCGGCGCCGGTTGCACGCTTATGCCGACGCGCTGCTGCGCCCGGAGATCGAGTGCCTGTCGGTGAAGATCTCGACGATCTATTCGCAAATTTCGGCGCTGGCGCGGGAGCACACGGTGAACGTGTTGTGCGACCGGCTGGAGATCCTGCTGCGCACGGCGGCTTCGGCGATCTTCATGCATGCCGATGGCCGGGCGGTGCCGAAATTTCTCTACCTCGACATGGAGGAGTATCGCGACATGCGGCTCACCGCGGAGGCTTTCATGCGCACGCTGGAGCGGCCGGGGCTGGAGCGAGTGAACGCCGGGATCGCGCTGCAGGCCTACCTGCCGGACTCGGTGCGCGTCCTGCGCGAATTGCAGACGTGGGCGCGGGGCCGGGTGGCGGCGGGCGGGGGCGCGATCACGGTGCGCATCGTGAAAGGAGCGAACATGGAAATGGAGCGCGCGGAGGCTTCGGCACGCGGCTGGGCGCAGGCGCCGTTCAAGTCGAAGACGGAGACCGACGCGAACTACAAGCGGATGCTGATCGAGGCCATCACCGCGGAAAATCTTCGCGCGGTCCGCATCGGCGTGGCCTCGCACAATCTCTTCGACGTGGCCTTCGGACTGGTGCTGGCAGAGGCGGCCCAAGCCGGCGAGCGCGTGCAGTTCGAGATGCTCGAAGGCATGGCGAATCATCAGCGACGCGCGCTTTTCGAGCAGACGAAACATCTGCTGCTCTACGCGCCCGCTTGTCGGAAGGAGGAGTTTCTCAATGCCATCGGCTACCTCATCCGGCGGCTCGACGAGAATACCGGGCCGGAGAATTTCCTGCGCCACGCCTTCAAGCTGCGCGTGGGGAGCGATGAGTGGCAGACGCTGGAGCGCGGATTTCGCGACGCTTTTCATCTCGGCATTTCGGACGCGCCGCGCCGGACGCAAAACCGGCCCCAGCCGCCGACGAGCGGGCCGCGCGCGGAGATGCGGTGGCGGGAATTCGCGAATGAGCCGGACACCGACTTCGCGCTGCCGCAGAACTCAGAATGGGCGGCGGGCCTCGTCCGGGAAAAGCCCGCGATCAATGTGCCACTCGTCATCGCCGGGGAAGAGATCGCAGAACGGGAGCGCCGGCCGTTGCTCGATCCGTCGCGCTCGGGGGTCACGCTCGGGAGCTATGCGCTGGCCACGGAGGAAGATGTCGCGTGGGCGGTCGCAGCAGCGCACCGCGATGCGGCGGGCTGGCGGACGCGCACTCACGAAGAGCGCTCGGCGATCCTCGGTCTCGTCGCGGAGGAACTGCGGCGGGCGCGCGGTGATCTCATGTGGGCGGCGCTGGCCAATGGCGGGAAGACGCTCGCGGAATCTGATCCGGAGGTCTCCGAGGCGGTGGACTTCGTGGAGTTTTACCGCGCGGCGGCGGCGGAATTTTTCGCGCTGCCATCGGTCGAGGCGCAAGGACGCGGCACGGTGGTGGTCGTGCCACCGTGGAATTTTCCCATCGCCATCCCATGCGGCGGCATCGCCGCGGCGCTCGCGGCGGGCAACACCGTAATCCTCAAGCCAGCAAGCGACACGGTGCTCATCGCGTGGGAACTCTGCCAGTGCTTTTGGCGCGGCGGCGTGCCGCGAGAGGCGCTGCAATTCCTACCCTGCCCCGGCAGCGGCGCGGGCCAGCGGCTCGTCACGCACGAGGATGTGGACAGCGTGATTCTCACCGGCGGCACGGACACCGCGCGGCGCTTGCTCGCGGCCAAACCGACGCTGCGCCTCTTCGCCGAAACCGGCGGCAAGAACGCCACGATCGTCACCGCGCTCGCCGACCGCGAACAGGCGATCAAACACGTGCTGCACTCGGCCTTCAGCCACAGCGGGCAGAAGTGTTCGGCGACATCACTCCTGCTGCTCGAGGCGGAAGTGTACGACGATGCCGAGTTCCAGCGCCTGCTCGTCGATGCGGTGCAAAGTCTGCGCGTCGGCTCGGCGTGGGAGCTCGCGACCAAGATCGGCCCGCTGATTCGCCCGCCGAGCGGCGAACTGGCCCGCGCACTTACTTCGCTCGATCCCGGCGAATCTTGGGCCGTCGAGCCCCGCCAGATCGGCGACCACCCGAACCTGTGGTCGCCCGGCGTGAAGTGGGGCGTGGCGCCCGGCAGCGTCACCCACCTCACGGAATTCTTCGGCCCGCTGCTCGGCGTGATGCGCTTCACCAAACTCGCCGAAGCCATCGCGGTGGTGAACGCCACCGGCTACGGCCTGACCTCCGGCCTCGAGTCGCTCGACGAACGCGAGCAGGCGGAATGGCGCGACGGAATCCGCGCGGGCAACCTCTACATCAATCGCCCGACAACCGGCGCCATCGTCCTGCGCCAGCCTTTCGGCGGGATGGGCAAGTCGTGCTTCGGGCCGGGGATGAAAGCGGGCGGGCCAAACTACGTCGCGCAATTCATGGCCTTCGCCGACCGGTCGGCCGAGCCGGACGACGCGCCGATCGCCAATCCGCAGCTCCGCGATTTGCGCGCTCGTTTGCTCGCCGTGGAGATCGACGCCCCGCGCGGCGAAGTCGCTCGTGTGCTCGCCGCGCTGGCCAGCTACGACCGCTGGGCGCGGGAGGAGTTCGGGCGCCAGCACGACCACTTTCGCCTGCTCGGGCAGGACAACTTCCGGCGCTACCTGCCGT
>JBBQYR010000191.1:0-7585 GCA_038208565.1 Chthoniobacterales bacterium | reverse complement strand
TCAGTGCGCGCGCGCAGATATCCCACATCACCTGCCGCCGCAGACCCGGGCCATAGGCCGAGAAGATGCGCGCACTCGCCGTCGGCAGCGCATAGAGCCGGGCGAATTCCTCGCAGAGCAACTCGGCCTGCCGTTTGTGGTAGCCGTACGGCGAAATCGGGCTGATCGCGTGGTCTTCGGTCACGGGCAGCGAAACCGGATCTCCGTACACCGCGGCGCTCGAAAGCAGGAGAAACCGGCACGCCGGTGCCGAGCGCCGCAGCGCTTCAAGCAACTCAAAAACCAACACGGTATTGCCCTGAAAATCAGCGGCGGGATCTTCCATCGAAAGTCCGACCGAGGCCCGACCGGCGCAATGCACACAGGCCTGCGGAGCGACTTCGCGAATCAGGTCTCCGAGCCGCGGACTCGGTAATTCCAGCCGGCGATAGGTCCCGGCAGAAAGCGCCACATTCTCCGGCGCGACCGCATCGACACCCACCACCGACCAACCCGCCTGCGCAAAATGGCGCGCGACATAGCGGCCGAGAAACCCAGCAACGCCGGTAATGATGGCCGTCTTCATATATTTTCGCCCTCACTCTGACGGTGTGGATCGGTCCAGTCCCAAAGCTTTTTCACTTGCGAGCGATCCAGGGGACGAATTACCCGCGCGGGCACTCCATAAGCGATGGAATTGCTCGGGATCGATTTATTCACCACGCTGCCCGCGCCGATCACCACATCGTCCCCGATTGCCACGCCCGCGAGGATCGTCACGTTCGTCCCGCACCAGACGCGCTGCCCGATCGTCACCGGCGCCGCTCCGGGCAGGAGGGTCACGGGATCGTGCGTTCCCGTATTGATGACCAGATTGCCCGCGCAGAGGAAATCGTCGCCCACCTTGATGCGGGCGAAATTCATCAACTGCACATAACTCCCAAAGGTCGCCCGGTCACCGATGGTAAGCCGACCTGAGCTGTGGATATGCAGATGCCGACCGAAAAAAAACTTGGGGCCAAAGGTCACATTGAAACTGCGCAACTCCAACCGACGCCAGGGCAGGCGGTCGCCCGGCTCGGCGAAGAGAGCCTCGATTTCCGCAGCAATGTGCATCAGGAGTCGGCGAATGGTGAAGGCCATTTTTAAATATCCCCGAAACTCTTGCTGGCGCCGGCCACCGGCATTTTCAGCGCAGGGTGAGCGGCTTGGATTCCCGCCAGATATTCCTCCGCAGTGGGCAGAGACACATCGCCATCGGTGGGGTAGTCGGAGGCCCGCAACCACTCGCCCTGCGGCACATGGAAACGTTTGATCACGCGCGCCGGGTTGCCCACCGCCACGCTGAACGGCGGCACATCGCGCGTCACCACGGCGCCCGCGCCGATGATCGAGCCAAAGCCGATTTTGACGCCTTTCATGATCACCACCGAAGCGCCCAGCCAGCAGTTGGTGCCGATATCGATCACGTCCTCGGCCGTGGTCCCGGTGGCCAGGTAGGGGTGAAACGGGGACGAATGGAGATGATCGGAACCAAGAAAATGGCAGTCGATGCCGGTCAGGCAATAGTCGCCCAATTTGATCAGCGCGCCGGCCGTGAGGAAGTTCCGCCGACCGACAAAACAATTATTGCCAATGACGATCGCCATGGCATCGGCGCAGCGGTTGTTCGCATTGAGCAGCGTGTCTTCGCTGATCACGCTGTGATGACCGATGCTCACATTGCGGCATCCATAGATCTGCACGCTGGAGGCGACGTAGGAATGTGCGCCGGTATTGGCCCGCTTGTAAAAGGCCGCCTCCCGGCGGGCCCGGCGCTGCGCCAGCCAGCTTTTTCCGAGTTTAAGAAACGGATGCACGGTGCGGGGTGGTGGTTCTTCCGGCCTGGCGTTCGTAACGGATGCGCACGAGCGGTTCCCGGGTGATCAGCGCGCGCAACAAGTCCTGCGTTTCCGGCGAATTCCAAATCTCGTCCGGCGACTGCCGGACCCAATTCGCATAATCCGTGGGCGCCGGCGTGAAGGGCGTTTTCATCTCCAGACATTCCTCCGCGAGGTAATAGGCGATGTTCGCCGCGAAGCGCGCTTCCTCGGAAACCGGTAGTTCTCCGGCCAACGCCTGGGCCAGGAGCGCGAAGTATTCGTCCTGGCTGGCGGGCGCGGCGGCGAACCCGCAATCCCCGTAATAGCAGTGCGCGCTCAGGATGGCCGGCTTGCCAAAGAGCGCAGCCTCAATCCCGACCCGTGAGGTGAAGGGCAGGATCACCCGGGCTCCGGCGAGGAGATCGTAAGTATTGACCGGCTCCTCCGCCGCGAAAAACCGGGCTCGCTCCCCCAGCTTTGGAAAGTCGTTCAGCAACGTCTGGAAATCGTCCGCGCCGCGCAGGTCGGCCAGACGCTCGCAAGGATGCTGGCGGAGCGCGACGGTCACACCCGGCGTTTTCTCGACCCACGCGAGCAGGTGCTGGAGCCAGTCCTTCACGCTTGCAAAAAGCCGGCGACGGCAGAGCGCGGCCGAGTCCCAACGCAGATTCAGCGGCACGACCAGATCCCAGGATTGGCCAGCGCTGGCCGACGCCTCGACGGGCTGCAGGCGATACTCATCATGGCCGCGCATGCGGCCCTCGAGTCGCGCCTGCACGGCCGCGCGGAGACGCTGGCGTTCGCGCTCATCGCCCTGGCACGCCAGTTCCACCTCGCGCGTCACCACCGCCACTTCGGGGAATTGGGCCGCCGGGCCGCCGTGCGCGAGATAAAGCGCTCCGGGACCGCAATCGTACGTCGTGATCGCAATCCCCAACGCCGTGGCGACCTGACCATAAATGCCGCTCGAGGCCCACACGCCACCGGGAATGAACAGCCAGTCCAGCGGTCGCGCCCGGAGCAACTCCGACACCCGGCTGGCATGGGAGCGCAGACTCGTCACCAGTGCGGGATTGTCGGCCAAAAACTCGGCGGCATGTTTTTCGCCGCGCGTTTTCTGGACGGCATTTTCGAAGACGAATTCGGCGAAGAACGCAGGCTCCGTCCCGGAAGCCGGCAGGCTCTCGTCCACGCGGATGATTTCGAACTCCTCGCGCAGTGCGGCCATGACGCGCTCAAGTTGCTCGATCTCCCAGGCGTTGGCGGCGTTTCCGAAGCAATTTGTGGAATCCCAGAGGAGCGTCACCGACTGCCCCTCGGCGGCCAGTTTGCGGGCGATCTCCAGGCTGAAGAGCGGTACCGCCGTTTGCATCCATGGCGTCACCAGCACGCCCACCCCGCCGCGAGTGACGACCCTCCGGCGCGTGCCGGGAAAGCGCTGGACGCGCTCGATGAACGCATCGACGGCGCCCTGGAAGTGATGCTTCTTCGGCTTCGCGAGGCTGAGCTTTTGCATCGCCTGCCAGAAAAATTGCCGAACCTGGGTCATGAATGCACTCCTTCATTCACCCCGGCTCCGGTCCTGCAGTCGGTGTGAATCTCGATCAGTGCCTCGATCACGCGCTCCTGTTGCTCCGGCTGGAGGCCCACCGAACACGGCAGACTGAGCGCATCGCGGTAAAGTTTTTCCGCCACCCCAGTCCGCAGAATGCGCGCCCCGGCATGCGCCGGCGAGAGGTGGAGCGGCTGCCAGAGCGGGCGGGTCTGGATGCCGCGCTTTTGGAGTTCCGTGAGCACCGCGCGCGACGAGCAACCACCGATCGTTTCATCGAGCAGGACGGTGAACATCCAGAAGCTGGAGCACGCCCAGTCGGCCTCCCCCATCGGGGTGATTCCGGGCACGCTGGCCAAAGCCTCGCGATAGCGCGCGGCGATGCGGCGTTTGGCCGCCACATATTCGTCGAGCAGTTCCATCTGCGCGCAACCCATGGCCGCCAGCACGTTAGTCAGCCGATAGTTATAGCCCACTTCGTGATGCACGTATTCGATCGGATCATCCTTGGCCTGCGTGGTCAGATACTTCGCGCGCCGGGCCCAGTCGCCATTGTCCGTGACGATCATCCCGCCGCCCCCGGTCGTAAGCAGCTTGTTGCCATTGAAACTGAAGCAGGCGAGATCGGCGAGATGCCCAACCGGCTGGCCGCGATACGTCGCGCCCAAGCTTTCCGTGGCATCCTCGATGATGCGCAGCCCGAACTTTCGCGCGAGATCGAGGAGCGGCGCGAGGTCCACGGGATGACCGAGGATATGCACCGGCAGCAGCGCTTTGACGCGACGCCCGGTGGTCTTGTTGCGCAGTTCGCCATTTGCGAAGTGACAGTCGTTTTCAAGAAACGCGCACACCTTTCCCGTGTCCCATTGCCAATGGTCCGGCTCCGCATCGACGAAGATCGGCCACGCGCCAAGGTAACGGATCGCATTGGCCGGGGCGATGAAACTGAGCGACGAGACGAGCACTTCATCGTCGCGCTCGACGCCAGCGAGTTGGAGCGCGATGTGGAGCGCGGAGGTGCCATTGACTGTGGCCACGGCATGCGCCGTGCCCACCCGCTGCGCCATCATCTGCTCAAAGCGATCGACATAGCTGCCGACCGACGAGATCCAGCCGGTATCCAGGCAGTCTTTGACGTAGCGCCATTCGTTGCCGCGAAGCTCCGGCACGCAAAGCGGGATCGTCTCTCCGGCAGGCGGAGCATCGGGCTTACTGGGCATACACTCCGGCGCGATACCAATGCTGGTTTTCCCGCAGCCAGGCGACGGTCTGCTCCAGGCCTTCCTCGAGCGTCACCCGCGGCGCCCAGCCGAGAAGATCGCGGGCTCGCGTGTTATCGGCGAGCAGGCGTTCGACTTCGCTATTCGCCGGGCGGACACGCGCGGAATCGCTTTCGATCTCCGCCGGCACACCGACGATCTTGATGATCAATTGCGCCAGGTCGCCGATCGTGATCTCGCGATTGGAGCCGAGGTTGAAAGTCTGCCCGATCGCTTCCGGCGGCTCCGCCGCGGCGATGAAGCCCTCGACGGTGTTGGCCGCGAAGTTGAGGTCGCGCGTCGGGTGCAGGCTGCCGAGCTTGATTTTGTCGGCCCCGGCGAGGAGCTGGGTGATGATCGTCGGGATGACGGCGCGCGCCGACTGGCGCGGCCCGAAGGTATTGAACGGGCGCACCGTGACCACTGGCACCGCGAACGACGCGTGAAAAGATTCGGCGATTTTGTCCGCCCCGATCTTGCTCGCCGAATATGGCGACTGGCCCTGGAGCGGATGCGTTTCCTTAATCGGGACTTCGCGGGCCGTGCCATAAACTTCGCTGGTCGAGGTGTGAACGAAGCGACTGACCCCCACGCGCCGCGCCGCCTGGAGCGCGTTCAGCGTGCCGAGCACATTCGTCCGTACATAGGACTCCGGGGCCACGTAGGAATAGGGAATGGCGATGAGGGCCGCGAGGTGAAAGACGATTTCCACGCCGTTCGTCGCCGCCTCCACGCTGCCGGGGTCGCAAATATCGCCGGCCACAACTTCGACCTGGTTCACGACCGGCGACTGATCCAGCCAACCCCAACTGCCGCGGGCATTGTAATGCACCAGAGCCCATGGGCGCGCGCCCAAGGCGACCAGTTTCTCGACGAGGTGGCTGCCGATAAAGCCGCCCGCGCCGGTGACGAGCACTTTTTTTCCAGTCCAGTTGTTCATGAAAATGCCTCCCCTTTCACGTCCTGCTGCGCGCGCAGGTAGTCGTCGTGTTTGCCGATATCGAGCCAGTATTCGTGGATAAGAAAACTGCACACCGTGCGGCCCGCCGCGACCAACCGCTGAATCAGCTCCGGCATGTCGCAATGCTGGCCGTTTTGGATGAAATCATAGACCGCGGGTTCGAGCAGATAGATGCCGGCGTTGACGAGGAAATTGACGGTCGGTTTCTCCTTCACCGAGACGACCCGTTCGCCTTCGCACTCGATTACGCCGTACGGCACCTCGAGCGCGAAGCGCCGCACCGCCACGGTGAGATCGGCCTGATGCTCGCGGTGATAATCCAGGAGGTTACGGTAGTTCACCCGCGTGAGGACGTCGCCGTTGAGCACCAGGATCGGTTCGCTCGGAGTGTCCATCAGGCCCAGCGCGCCGGCGGTCCCCAGCGGCGTGTCCTCGCTGACGTATTTCAAGTCCACCCCGAAATCCGCCCCGTCGCCGAAATGCTCGGTGATCTTTTCGGGCAGATAGTGCGTGGTGACATTGACACGGCGAATGCCGGCGAGTCGGAGTTGCTCGATGGTGCGCTCGAGCAGCGGTCGGTCCCCGACATGCAGCATTGGCTTCGGGACATTCTCGGTGAGGGGAAAGAGGCGCTTGCCGAAACCTCCCGCCATGATGACCGCCTGCGAGATGCCCTCGCGCGGCACCAAGTCATCTGCCGTGATCAGGTCGATCACATGCCCCGCGTCGTCCACCACCGGGACGTGGCGCACGCTCCGCTCGACCATGAGCCGCAGGACTTGTTCGGGCGGAGTGTCCTCCCGCACGGTGGTCGGGGTAGCATATTCTGTGACGGTTTTGCGCCGCAGGATCTCGCTCAGCGGGTCGCCGAGCGACAGGCCGGAAAGCAGGCCGCGGCGAATGTCGCCGTCGGTGATCGTGCTCAGCAAACGGAAATCGGCATCCACGGCGAGAACCACGCCGCGTGCGGTGCGATCAAGGACTTCCATGGCCTGCTGCAGGCTGGCCTCGGTATGCAGCGCCAGTGAACGAACGGCTTCCTTGACGATCATGCGAGGCACCACTGGAGCGTTTCCCCGACCGCCGCCGGGACACCGAACAGGACGGAATCGGCCCGACCGACTAGGCCGCGCGAGGCCAGCCCGCGCTCGAGGAGATGAATGACGGCATCGTGGCCACGCTGGCGGTACACGACATCCCGATATTCCCGCCAAACGACTCCTTCTTCGGTTTCGACGGGGGAAGTCATGCGACACTCGCTGCGATCAGGCATTTCGAATTCCGAGAGGTAAATCGCCGAGGCCGTATTCCATGGTGAGCCCCACATCAGCACCTTACCCTCCGCGCGGAGCAGCGCCCCGAGCGGGGACTGCGGCCCAAAGCGAAAATCCAAAGGATGGACGGCGCACAGTTCCGCCGCCCGCGCCCCGACCGCAGTAAAGGAGGACTGCGGGTGCGGGCTGCGCACGGCGCCGGGGCGGTGCCGCAGGAGTTCGGCGAGCACCCCCATTTGCCGCGATGGCGAAAGCTGCGGATGAAATCCGGGGATGGAACCGCGGACCTCCTCGATCATCTCGGGCGGGATCGCCGGATGCCTCCAGTCGGCAGGATCGGAAAGATCACCCGTGAAGGTGGGCATCATCACGGTGCCCCCGGCCCCGACAGCTTCAAACAACGCCTCCAGCGCCGTGCGCGGGCCTCCAACGACGTAGCCTATTTTTCCATAGGCCGAGTGAACGCATACGGTATCCCCGGCTGCCACTCCCAGTCTTTCCAGATCCTGCCGCAGGCGCCGGCGCGTCATGACCTCCGCGGCCCCGATGTCGGAAGCCTGGTCGATCCGCGGCTCGGGATAGTTCATCGGTGCATTCATCGCGAGAAAATGGCCGCTGCCCCCAGACCACGACGCCCCGAATCCGCAGATGCGGGCGCCAGACGGGATTTGGGAAATGGGAGCGGCCTCATGGAATTG
>JBBQYR010000190.1:0-7617 GCA_038208565.1 Chthoniobacterales bacterium | reverse complement strand
CCATAAGCCTCGCGTAACTTCATTGGCTCGGCATCGAGATTGAACGCCTCCCGCGCCACCGGCTCGGAAATCATGCCGTAGGCCTTGTGGTAAAAATCATTCATCGCCGCCACCGCTGGCTCTTCCGCGAGCGGACGAAAGTTCTCCTGCACTACCTCACGCAAATGCTGCCGCAGCTCAAAGCGCCCCGCATCCACGCCCTTCGGCAACTCCAGATCCTTTACTTTGAAACCCTTCAGCGCTGGCGTGCCACCGACATCGAACGGACTGCAAGAGTCGCCCAGATAACCCGCCTGCGACTGCGGATTGGAAGTAGGAATGCAGACATAAGGTGGCAGGTTTTTCTGCGAGCCCAACTCATGCGACACGATGCTGCCCATGCTCGGATACACGATGGCCGGACTTGGCCGCCAGCCCGTCATCATCGTCTGCACTCCGCGCTCATGCGCCGCTTCGTTGTGCCACATGCCACGCAAGATCGTCATCTTGTCCGCCACCTTCGCCGTCTTCGCCATCAGCTCACAAAAGCGCACGCCCGACACCTTCGTCTCCACCGCGCCGAACTCGCCACGCACGGCCGACATCGCCTCCGGCTTCGGGTCCCACGACTCATGCTGCCCCAGCGCCCCCGGCAGAAAGATGTGTATGAGCGACTTTGCCTTCGCCACCGGAGCCGCATTTTCAGCCGTGCCCGCCGCCCACAGGCGGGTGTTACGACCCATCGCTAAACCAAGGCCGCTGCAGAGCCCCATCTGCAGCCAGAGACGACGAGTGAGTGAATTGTGAATGGAATGTTTCTTCATACATTGGATCGATCGTTAACTTCCGGCATCGCCAACCTCAGACGTTTCGCCGCCTTCAGCAAATGCGTCTGCATCGCCGAAAAGGCCCCCTTGCCATCGCCCGCCCGCAGCGCTTTCAGCACCTTCTCATGCTCCGCCGCCGTCGTCTCGTCACCCTGCCGCAGAAATCCGCTGCGATGACTCTGCGCCAGCAACTCCGCCAGCGATTCCAGGAGCAGATGCGCGATTTGATTGTCCGATGCCCGCGCGATTTCGCGGTGAAAATCCATGTCCGCCGCCACCGCATCCTCCAGCGTCGTCGCCGCCAGCAACCGAGCTTGCGACTCCTCAATCCGCTTCAACTGCGGCTTCGTCACCCGCAACGCCGCCAGCCGCGCATTCTGCGGCTCGATCATCAGCCGCACCTCAAACAACTGCCGCATCCGATCCTTCTCCTTCGGCATGAGCAGCGAAAGCGAAGCCGTCAGCGGCCGGTGTAAACAATTCACCACGCGCGTGCCCTGCCCCTGACGAATCTCCAACATCCCCTGCAGTTCCAGCCGCTTCGTTGCCTCCCGCACCACATTCCGCCCCACCCCCAGCTTCGCCGCCAGCTCCCGCTCCGCCGGCAACGTCGCATCAGCCCGCCCCTGCTCCGACCGCAGCATCACCGCTAGTTTCTGACACACCTGCTCCACGAGTGTGGGCGAACGGGAAATGGTTTCGAAGGATTGGATACGCATGCTGGTGGGCTGGTAGGACCAGTTGGAATACCAAACCAAACGTGTTCTTCCAAATTAGGTCAAAACTTTTTCTGACGTCACCGCCAGGCGCGAATCGCTCCCTCATTCCGCGCACGACCGGCACGGAGGTGCTGTTTCTCGATGAAGTCCTTGAGCTGTTCGTGCTTGGTCGCCTGGTCAGTGGCGTCCTCCTTGATGCGCGCCAGTTCTTCCGGGCTACCGCGCGGCAGTTCGCTGATCTCTTTCTTGAGCGATTGCCCGAGGTCAACTTGCATGAGAATGCCGATGATGTTGTTCATAGTGTCCATCACCCCATCGAGGTTGCTGCTGAGGAGGGCGCTTTGGGCCGAGTTCGGCGTGTACGGCCTGACCTTTTTTTCCGCGGACCACTGCGGCATTTCGCGCGGCGTTTCCGCGGTTTCGCGGAGCAATTGATCGGCTCCGCTCGCACGGGCCACTTTGGCAAAGTCCCAACCGCGGGAGGCAGGAGCCTTTCCGATCCACAAACGAAAACTATCGCGACCCGAGTGCCCCGGGCCTTGATCCATCGGGAGTGGGGAAGAACGGAGGCGGCGTTGTCATTTGCGGCGACCGTCGTTATGAGGCTGTAGATGTCTCCCGAAGATCCGGCGATCGTCCGCCGCAACAGCCTGCTCATCCTGCTCCTGCTCACGCTGGCGACCGTGGTGAAGATCGCGTGGGCCGCGCAAAGCCTCGGCACTACGGATACCGTGCGCTTTTTCCACTTCGGCGAGGAGCTGCTCAAGCATCCGATGGCCGAGGTGTATGCCGCGGATCTGCGCTGGAATCAGACCGCGAGCGTCAGTCTCCTGATGCGCTGGCTCGCCGCGGCCACCCATGGAAACGGGGCGGCTTTCGTGCTGTGTTTCCGCCTGCCGGGCATCCTGGCGGACGGGGCTGTCGTGCTCAGCCTTTTGCAGATGCGCCGCTTCCTGGGTCCGGGCTGGGGCTGGCTCGCGCTGGCCGCCGCGAGTCCCCTCCACATCTTGATCTGCGGTTTCCACGGCAACCTCGACGGGCTCGTCGCCGCGGGCATTTTCTTCGCCTTCGCGGCCGCCGCGCGGGATCGCGCGATCCTCTCCGGGCTCATGCTCGGGCTCGCGTGTCACATCAAGATCGCGCCGGTGCTCTTCGCCCCAGCGCTCGCCGCTTACTGGCTGAGCCAGGGACAGGCTTGGCGTTTTTGCTTAAGCTTCGGGCTCAGCGCCGGCGCGATGCTCGCCATGGGGTGGAGCGTCGCGGGTTTTGATTTCGTCAAACACGTCCTCGCCTACGGCAGCGTCTGGGGCTCGTGGGGTATCGGGGAAATCCTCGTGGCGCTCGATCGCTCGATTCCGCAGATCCCTTTCAATGGCTACACCGACCCGGTCGCCGCCGTCCTCGCTCCTGCGCTCAAGACGATCATCGTCGCCCTCGCGGCGGCGCTCGCCTGGCGCGGGCGGCGCGGTGATGCGCACGCCCTCTTTCGCACCGCCGCCGTCACCGCCCTCATCTTCTTCGCGCTCACTCCGGGCTTCGGGCATCAGTATCTGGTCTGGTGGTTTCCGCTCGTGCTCGTGGCTTTTCCGCGCTGGGCCGGCGTGCTCACCGCGGCCTCAAGCATTCTCATTTTCGCCACGTTCAGCGCGGGCAGCAAGGACGCCTTCCCGTGGTACCTCGTGGAGCCAAAGCTCCCCGCCACCGGATGGCCGCTGGGTCTTTCGCTTGCCACCTGGGCGATCTTCGCGGCCGCGGCCGGGGCGACACTGACGATGGCCTGGCGACCGCCGGCCGCGAATCTCGGGAGATAGCCTCCACCATCCAAACGGAAGCAGGCCCCGCGTCGGCGGGCGGCGTTGTCATTTCGTTCCACGCCCGCTATGAGCCTGCGGATGTTTCCCGCCCGACCGTCCACTCCGCGCCTGCTCGTGTGGTGCGCGCTGCTGTTCTCGGGGATCACCTTCGCGGTGTCGTGCTGGCATTGGTGGACGTTCCAATACGGCACTTTCGACCTTGCCTTTTACGTGCAAGCGCTCTGGCTGGCGCTGCGCGGGCAGTGGCAGGTCTCGCTGCTCAATGTCCCGCTCATGGGCAATCACGCGGAGCCGATCGTCTTTCTGCTCACGCCGTTTTTTGCGATCTGCCCGCATCCGATGCTTTTCGTCGCGGTGCAGACGCTGGCATTCGCGACCATGCCCTTCACGGCCTATCGCATCGGGCGCCGGCTGGATCTGGAGCCGCGCGCGGCGCAGTTCATGGCCGCAGCCACGCTGCTCACGCCGGCGGCGTTTTCGATCGCGATCTACGAATTTCACCCCGAGGCGCTGGCCGCGCCGCTCCTGCTGCTGCTCATCGAAGCGCGGCTGGCCGAGCGCCATGGGCGCTTCTGGCTGTGGTTCCTCGCGGTGCTCAGCGTGAAGGAAAACATGGCACCTTTGCTGGTCATGTTTTGCGGGGTGTTCGGAGTCATCGAGTGGAAACGCACGCGCGGCTGGCAGCTCGCGTGGAATATTCTGCCGGCCTTGGTCGCGGCCGCGTGGCTGCTGATTTACGGGAAGCTGATCAGCCCGGCGCTGAATGCGGGCAACGTCGATTACCTGCAGCTCTACGGGCACCTCGGAAGTTCGCCCGGCGACATCCTCCGCAAGTTTTTCACCGAACCGCAGCGCGTCCTCACCGCGCTACGCACCGCGCTGACCGAGGGCAATATGCTCTGGGCGCTGCTCCTCCCGCTCCTCGGCCTGCCGCTCTTCCGCCCGCGCTGGCTGCTCATCGCCGCGCCACTGCTCGCCCAGCATCTTCTTTCGTTTCGCTATTCGGAGTGGTCGCTGGGGGCGCATTATCCGGCGCCGTTTTTGCCGCTGTTTTGGATCGCGGCGGCGGAAGCGTTGCGCCGGCTCCAAGGGCAAACGATGATCGCCGCCGCGGTGCTCGCGGCTTGTACCGTGGCTCATTTCCGGTTCGGCGAGGCCCGGGCTGTAGGACGCCAAATCTCCGCGTTCGGATCCATCCTCGAGGAGCGCGAATGGAAGGCGCAGATGATCGCCGAGATTCCCGAAGCCGCCGCCGTCACGGCCGGGCTGGGCTTTCTCCCGCACCTCGCAAAACGCGAGCGCCTGGCGTCGTTGCACCACATTCTCAAAGGCCTAAAAACGCTGAGCACCGAGACCTACACGCCGCCGCCCGTGGCCGATGTGGTGGTCATCGACTACGCCGACACGCTGACTTTCAGCACGGAGGCGGGCTATTACCATCCGTGGAGCCGACTCCGGGACGGTGGGGTGGTGCCCTCGAGTGATCGGTTGCTTCACGAATACCTCCGGCAGGTGCCGTGGCGGGCTCAATCGAAGAATGCGCTAACGGTGCTCCGCCGGGGCGAACCGCCGACCGGATTCACGCCGATCGACCAGCCGATGAAGATCGACGGTGAAACGACGCTCGCGGGCGTCCAAGTCACCAAGCGGCTTCCCGGCGCGCTGCAGTTCCGGCTGCATTGGGAATTCAGCGGTGAACGGAAACGGTTTCCGTGGCTGATGCTGGTGCTTTCCGACGGCCGGCACCTCTATCCGGTGCTCAAGGGAGCGTGCGCCATCGAGGCGGGAGACGGGAAATACGTCGAGGAGTGGTCGGTCGTTTACCCGCCGTGGATGAAGCCAGGTTACCACACGTTCTTCGCGCAGTTTTACGACGGCAGCGAGGCGGCGTGGCACAAGAAGCTGCCGCCCAATGACCCGACTTTCCTGTTCACGCTGATCGAACTCGGGAGCTGGGAAATCAAGCCGGGCGACTTTGGCGCCAGGCCGGCGAGTCAGTAACGATCAGGAATCGCGGGCGGCTTCGAGCGTGAGGAGCTGGGCCTTGCGCAGCGCGGCACCGGCCTCGGCGCGGCGATCGAGCTTTTCCAAAATGCCGGCGAGCACGAGGTAGTGCCGGGGTCGATCGGGCTCGCGCTCCATGGCGGCGAGTTGCGCGGTGAGCGCGCTCTCGGGCCGGTCGCGGGCCAGCTCGATCTCGGCGATGGCGCTGAGCGCGCGGCCATCGTGGATGTCGAGTCGGCTGGCGTTTTGCAGCGCGGCGATGGCGACGGCTGGCTGACCAGCCGCGAAGTGGAGCGACCCGAGCGCGAGTTGCGCTTCGTAGTGCCACCAGCGCCGCGCGGCGTATTCCGCGACCACGGGAAGCGCCGCCGCCGCACCCCCGCTTTCGCGGAGGAGATCGCTCTCGCCTTTCGCCAGCTCCCACGTCTCCGGAAAGCGTCCGCGCGCTTCCTGCACGAGGGCCAGAGCCTCCGCTGGCTGGCCCGCCTTGAGTCGGTTTTGCGCGAGTTGCAAGGCGGCGGGCCAGGTGCGCGGATACTGGCGCGAGATTTCGTCGGCCCGCTCGCGCGAGGCGCCGAGCAGCGCTTCCGCCTCGGCGGCCCGGCCTTGGCGGGAGAGGCAGATGCCGAGATTCAGGCGGGCCGGGGCGTATTCGGGAAAGCGCTCGATCATCTTGCGCAGGATGTTTTCCTGTTTCGCGAAATCTTCCCGCTGCCCGTAGAGCGAGGCCAGCGCGCCCAGAATGCGCGGGGTCGCGCCGCCGTCTTCGATGGTCCGCAGGCAGAAGGTCTCGCCATTGATCCAGTCGGCGCTGCGCATGGCGGTGCGGGCGCCGAGGCCGACGATGGCCACGCCGACCAAAACCGTGGCGAAGGTGCGGACGCGCGCCGGCAGCGCGACCAGGATTCCCGCGAGGAAGAGGAGCGCGCCGATGCTGGCGAGGTAGATCCAGTGCTCGGCGACTTCGGCGTTGAGCGGGAAGAGATTCGAGATCGGCAGGAAGGCGACCGCAAACCACGCCGCGCCGAAGAGGCGCAGACGGCGACCGCGGAAACCTTTCGCGCAGAACCAGCCGGCAGCCAGCAAGGCGAGCAGACCGAGGATCGAGAGGTATTCGAAGCGGATTTGCTCGCGCCACGAAGCGAGGCTGCGGTAGATGCCCGGATCGGAGATCGCGCGCTCCATATAGAGCTTTGTCGGGAAAAGGAGCAGGCCGGTGTAATCGCCCAGCGCCCGAAGCATGAGGAGAAAGCGCGCATCCCACGGCGCTGGCGGGCCGTCCTGCATGGGCGCCCGGGCCGCGGGCAGACCGTGCAGCACCGCATACACGCCGAGCACGGCCGCGACACCTGCCAGCACCGCGCCTTTCGCAGCGCGCGAGGACTTGCGATCGAAAAAGAAAAGGTGTCCGACCATCAGGATGAGCCAGACGAGTGCGATCTCCTTGGAACACAGGCCGAGCAGCATCGAAGCTGCCGCGGCCAGCGCCCATGTGGTTTTCCGCACCGCATTTCCCGCATCCAGAGCCCGCCCGACGAGTAGCCACGCGCCGAGGGCGAAGAGCGCCGCGAGGCTGTCGGCGCGACCGGAGATGTAGGCGACTGCGGCGTTGTGGATGGGATGCACCGCCCAGACCAAGGCCACGAGCAGCGCGATCCAAAGCCCGGCAGCGCTCCCCTTTTCGCCCAACGACAGATCGGGCAACAGCCGCCGAAGCAGCAGGAAGAGCAGAAAAGCACACTGGCTGTGCAGGAGGATATTGGTGATGTGATAGCCCATCGGCACCCCGTGCCAGAGCCAGTAGTCGACGATGTAGGACCAGTTCTGGACCGGACGGTAGTAGGTGGAAAACGAGTCGAAGAACAGGTAGTGCCGGAAGACTTCGAGCCCGAAGACGGGACTGCGGAAGAAAGGGTTTTCGCGGACGAGATAGAAATCGTCCCAGATCAGATCTCCCCCGATGGCCGGCGCATACACCGCAAAGCTCGCCAGCATGCAGACCAGCCAGACGATGGCCGGGCGCGTGGCCCAGTCCGCAAACGCCGGTTTCGAAGAAGGAGGGTGAGCGGCAGCCATGCAGCGGACAGACCTAGCAGAAAGGGACGAAGTGGAGAGGGCTTTTCACGGATTGGTTCCCTCTTATACCAAATTGGTGAAATGATCAGACACCTGCCCAGCCCGGAGGGCTGAAGGAAATTAGCTCCGGGTGAAACCCGGAGTTTCGGACCACCATCCGATGCACCCCGGAGGGTGTGCCGGAAGCAGCCAGCCATG
>JBBQYR010000189.1:0-7695 GCA_038208565.1 Chthoniobacterales bacterium | reverse complement strand
CTCCGCCCGAGCGCTGCTCCGAGAAGGCCCGTTCGCTCCCGGTCATCACGATCCCCACGCCTTCCTCGCTGCGCAGCGCCTCGCGTTGCGACCACGCCAGCAAGGCCGATTCCGCATCCTGAAAAGCAAACCACTGGCTGCGGACTTCGGCGGAAACTTTCAACAGCTCGGACAGCCGCTCGTGCTCCTCCGGCGTGATCGTCCTATCTGCTTTACCAACAAACAGCCGGTGCACTTCCTGGTCGTTCGGTTTCATGTTCATGCCTCCTGCGTCAGGCGCCGTTTCATGCATTCGCCCAACAGCCGGCGCAGCGTGTTGAGTTTGTTGTAAAGGGTCTGCGGTGCGCGTCCGAGCCGCTCCGCCAGCGTGGCGACATCCGTGTTGTTGAGATAGAACTCACGCACCAGTTCGCGACTCGGCGCGTCCAGTTCCTCGATGCACCGATCCATCGCCGCGAGCCGCGCGTCCCGATGTTCGAGATCTGGCACCCGCTCGTCGGCGAGCCTTTGCAGCAGTTCGTCATCGAAGTGCAGCCGCGAGCGCGCCGCGGTGCGCTGGAAGTTCTTCGCCTCGTAGAAGGCAAAGCTGCTCGCCCAAGCGAAAAAGTCCCGGCTCGGATCGTACTCCGCAAATTTCCGCCAGATCGTCATGCTCGCGCGCTGCAGCACGTCCTCCGCATCGGCGCTGTTCCCCAGCATCACCCGCAGAAATCCCAGCAGCCGCCCATGGGAAGCATTGAGCAGCGTGATGAACTGCTCGGAAGCGGGCGACGGCTCTGCGGAATCGGGCATTTACTGAGTATCGTTCGAGTGGGCTGCTCTTTACCGGGCCTTGGGCGATTTTCGGCGTTACTGGAATTGAAACGAGAACACGTCCGCGTCCTTCATGGAAAAACGCAGGCGCACGGGTTTGTTGGCGAGGGCGCTCACGTCGGTGCCGGATTTCCACGTCACCTTCCGGTCGAGTTCGTTGCCGATCTGCATCTGGCAATCGTCGATGGAGAAGCCGGGGATTGGTTTTCCTTCGGGATCTTCGATGCCGACTTTCACGCCACCGGCGGCGGAGGTGGAGAAGTTCAGCGACAGCTCGCGGCCGGTGAAGATGAGCGGCTTGGTGACCATGTGGCCGCCGGAGTAGCCGGTGTGGAGCGAGGCGAAGCCATCCAGTCGCAGCGAATAGCGGCGCAGGTGTGCGGTCGGCTGGGCGTAATCCTGATTCACATACACTGACATTTCCACAGGGCTGGTCTGGACGACGTTCAGCGCGGGGTAGTTCGTGCGCGAGACCCAGTTCTGCGCGCCGATGCCGCCGCGGATGAAACCTTCGAGAAAATTGCGGTCGTAGGACGAGGAGTGCACGGCACCTTCGACCGGACGCGTGGTCATGAAGACGGCGTCGGAGGTGTCCTTGAAGTAGCCGGGGTTCACCTTGATCGCGGCGGCTTGCTCGTCGGTGAGCACGCGGCGTCCGGGCATGAATCGCGCCGCGATGGCCACGTAAAGATGCGGCGCGCGGAAGTAAGGACTCGTCTGGTTGGTGTAGAGATGCTCGATGGGCGCGGTCGCCGAAGGGTTGCGGTATTCCATCAGCACGGGCGCCGACCACTTGAGAAAGTCCGCGCTTTCGCTCCGCACGATGCGACGGATGCCGCCCTCGAAGACGCGGTAGTAGCAGATGTATCGGCCTTCCGCGGCGGACCAAAAAGGCACGTTCTGCGAATCGAACATGTATTTGAATGGCACCTGCGCCTTCGCGATCACCGGCTCTTCCGCCATCTTCTGCCAGCGCAGGCCGTCGGCCGATTTCCACGCGGCCAGGCCACCGCTATCCACGGTGCCGCCAAGCGCCTTGAAGCGTTCGCCCTCCGGCACGCCGGGACGCTCATCGCGGAACGGGCTGAAGTTGTGCGTGGACGTGTTGGCGTTCATCAGCACGACGTTGTTCTTGCGCGTCCCCTGCACCTGGTAGGCGCCGACATCCGGTCGCGTCCAGTGGACGCCATCGCTGGATTCCGCGCAGCAGGTCACTTCATCCGCGCTGCCATCCTTGTTCGCCACCGGCTTGCCCCGGTAGTAAGCGCGCAGCCGCTCGCCGAGGCGGACGATGCTCACGTAGCCACTGAACCCGCCCTCCCAAGGCGCATCGAACTTGAGTACGATTCCCTCATCGCGCGGCGGGTGCATCTGCAACTGCGTGCCTTTCATTTGATCGATCAGGAAGTGATCGACGAAGAGTTCGCGGCGGCTGCCGATGGTGAGCGGCGCGTCGGCTGCAGCGCCGGGCATGGCCAGCAGGCAGCCGCCGAAGAGTTGGAGCAGGAGGAATCTGGATATCACGATGGGAGGGATGAAGGGCGAGGCGCTTTCGCGTCACGGATACAGCTCACGGACACCATTCTTCAGCGCAAAGAGTTGCTTCACCTCGGCATCAGTGAGCGCACGGTTGAAGACCGCGAGATCATCCATGTAGCCGACGTAGGCGGCGCCGAGGACAAGCAGCACCGACGCAGGGTCCCAGCCGAGCGTCAGATCCCAGTTCTCGATTGTTCCCTTGAGCTGGCCGTTCATGTGCAGCTTGCCGATCGGCTTGCGGGTTTTGTCGTGGAGGTTCTCCAGCGTGAAGACCACGTGCGTCCACGCCTCGCGCGAAAACGGCGCCCGCTCCACCTGCACCATCGGACGCTTCGCAAACGGGATCTCGTCCCACTTCACGTTGTCAGGATTCCAGATATCGAAGAGCGGCCGGATCGCGTAACGAAAGATGCGCGGCGTTTCATCCTTCGACCACTCGAGGAAGATGAAACCCTTCTTGCTGTCATCGCCGACGATCTGCACCGGGTCGCAGTAGCCGGGCTCCAGATCCTTGTCGGGATCGAGCCGCAGCCAGACCGAGACCGTCGCGCTCCAGTTCCTTTCGTTGTACCCCAGCACGTCCGTGCCTTTGAACTGAGGTCGAGTGTTGCCCTTCTTCGGAAACCACAGCGCACCGCCAAAACGGCCCGCACCTTCGACAATTTTGACCTCCTCGTTGGGTAAAGCCGGCACGATTTCCTTGCCCAGCCGGATGCATGCGAGGCGATCACCTTTCGAGAAATCGGCATTGAGATTCTGGTCGAACGACGCATGAAGCGTCAGCGCGCGACTGAAGTCCGATGGGCTTTGCGCGCCCGCGCTGAAGCTGAGAAATGAGGCGATCAAACCGACGAAATGGCGAGTGATTTTCATGGAGGGAGGTGGAGGGAGTTTCTTTCAGACGAGCCGTCTCTAACACAGTTAGTTGGAAGCTGGCGACATTAGCGATTCCACCTGAACGGCGACGGCTGCGTCGTAGCGCGGCAGCGTTTCGCGAAGCTTTTCGGGGTCGGTCCGATGCTGCTCGACGATGCCTTGCGCGTCAGCGAACGCGGACTGAAAGCGGCCATCGCCATCGGCATCGAGCCAAATGGGATTTGTGGAGCCGATGACGCGCGGAACAAAGGTTTCGAGTTCGCCATCAGCAGCGAGCCCAGCGGCTATGGAAGCGAGCAACAACGTGCGGAAGGTAATGACGATGAGACTCTTCATGCGCGGGATGATTTGCTGCGGAATTCAGGGACGCTGCAGACGGCCAGCGCAACATGTGCGTTGAACCCCGCCAGCGCCGCGAGCGAGATCGGACGGTGAGCGGTTCATTTCGTTTTCGGTGCGACCTCCGCGGCCATCTCCAGCAGGGCATCGAGCATCTTCACGGCAGCCTGCGGCTCCAGCGAGTTTGTCCCCGGCCACGTTTCGTAGCCGCCGAGAGCGAAGTGCCGCGGCGTCGGCAGATAGCCGAAGTAGCCGTGATTCAATTCCACCACGAACGAGCGCGCGAAGGGACTGCGCTTTTTGAATTCGAGGCCCATCTCGGCAAACGTCTCGCACGGCGACGTGCCGATGCAGACATCGCCGACGCGCAGCACTTGCAGCGGAATCAGCGCAGGCCCCTTAGCCCCCGCTAGTCGTTGCACGCGTCCGGCGTAGATCGTCGGCAGGTCGGCCTTGGTGGGCAGCGCGGTGGGATTCGGATTCCTTTCCTTTGCCCAAGCGAGCAACTCGGCGTCGATCGTGCGCCAGTTGAGTTCCAGTTCGCGATAACGCGCATCCAACTCCGCGCGCTCCTGCCACTCCGCCTTGGCCAGCGCCGCGTTCACCTTCCCGGCCACGTCCTCAGCCACCTTGCGCATTTGCGAGTAGGGCGGAGCGGACGGGCGCGGCTGCCGAAAGTTGATGTTGTTGATGTCGCCGCTGGTGCCATTCGCCATCATGGCGACAAAGCGCGGCTCGGCTTCCGTGGCGTTCTGCAGCTTCGCCAGCGCGTGACAAAACATCCCGTAGTAATCCGCGGAGATTTCCCCGTTGCCGACGCCGCCCACGTAGTGCAGCGAGTAGGCAGCGTAGACCGAGATCAAGCGCCCGCCGGGTTCGCGGAGCGCGATGAAAGAAACCGTCGGATCGGTCGGCCCCGCGGGTTCCACGAGATCCGGGCTGCCGCCGGGGGGATTCATCTTCACCTTGTCTACCTTGCCAAAGGGATTCGGGGGAGTCGTGCCCTCGCGCATGAACCAGCGACGATTGAAGACATGTTCGGGCGCTTCGGCGGTGCCAAAGGCGATCTGCGCGGGCCGCAGGTTATTGATCGCGCGGCGAACGCCGTCCGCGATCCGGCGCGCGACGAATCGCTGATAGTCGTCGAGCGGTTGCTCGGACGTGTAGCGATTCTCACCCAGCGCGCTCGCCGCGGAATGCGTGTGCGTTCCGGAGATGGCGACGTGCGACGGAGGAATGCCCGTGGCTTCCTCGATGAGCCGCCGCGCTTCCACACTCACGCTGCGATGCAGGCCGAGAAGGTCGCAGACCACCAGCGCGAGCTTGGTCTTGCCGTCGTCGAGCACGAGGCAGCGCGCGTGCAATTCGTCGTGGATGCCTGTCGCGGGAAAGGGCAGGAAGCCGCCGACAATCTTGGCGCCGAGCTCGGGCGTGATGTTGCTCGTCGCCGCGCCGGCGCGCAGCGGATCAGCCGCGAATGCGGCGCTGGCCAGCAGGAGGATCGTGAGGGCGAACTGGGCGAGGATTTTCATGGGGGGAATTTGCGAGGGTGAATGGAGCTTATGCGACGGCCGTCATCGGGAACCGTCGGCCTTGCGGATGAACTTCTGCACGCGGCGCCCTTTGCCTTCCGCGACATACACCGCGCCGTCGCGCGCCACGGCGATGTCGTGGCCAAGTTGAAATTGCCCGGGCGCTTTCCCGTACGATCCAAATGTATCCACCACGCTGCCGGCGGCATCGAGCTCGACGGCTTTCGCGCGTGCGGGCTGATCTCCCGACTGGTCTCCGCCGTCGATGATGAAGACGTGTCCGTCTCCGGCGACGCAGACGCCATACGGCCGCCCGATCTCGGGCCCTTTCCACTCGGCGAGAAATTTCCCAAGCGCGTCGAACACTTGCAGGCGCGAGTTACTGCGATCGCAAACGAAGACGCGGCCCTTGCCATCCGCCGCGACGCCATGCGGGAGATTAAATTTCCCCGACTCGGAACCCTTGCCACCCCACTCGAACTGGTAACGCCCTGCAGCGTCGAACTTCACCACGCGCGTGTTGCGGTAACCATCGCTCACGTAAAACGATCCATCGGCCAGCACCGCCACGTCGGTCGGGAGATTGAAGTGCGCCTGGTCCGCGCCCGACCGACCGCGCTCGCCGAGGGTCAGCAGCACCTTCCCGTCATGCGTGAACTTAAACACCTGATGACGCCCGACGTCTGTGAGCCACACGTTGTCTTCGCGATCCAGCGTGAGCCCGTGCGGCATGATGAACTCGCCCGCGCCCCACGACCCGAGCAGCTTTCCGGTGCGACCGTCGATGACCGTCACCGTCGCCTCGGCAATCGGCTCTTCGGGAAATGGCGTGCTCCACGCGCGACCGTTGCGATGAAAAACAAAAACGTTGTTGTGCGAATCCACGCCGACCCCGGCGCACAGGCCCAGCGCATGGCCCGCGGGCAGCGTCGGCCAATCGCGGACCACTTCGTATCGCGATTCGCCCGCAGTGGCGTAGCCCGAAACGAGCAGTGCAGCGATCAAGCAGGAGGGAAAGCTGATTCGTTTCATGAGAAATGTTGCGGTGTAATTTTCAGGCAAGCACGCTCTTCACCAACTCGCCGTGCACATCGGTCAGGCGAAAGTCGCGGCCGGAGTATCGGTAGGTGAGTCGCTCGTGGTCCAGCCCCATGAGGTGAAGGATCGTAGCGTGGAGATCGTGCACGCTCACGGGATTCTCCACCGCGGCGAAGCCGAACTCATCGGTCCTGCCGTGGACGGTGCCGCCCTTGATCCCGCCGCCCGCCATCCAGACGGTGAAGCCGTAATGATTGTGATCGCGGCCCATCTTCGCGCCGGTGTTGCCGCCCTCGACCACCGGCGTGCGGCCAAACTCGCCACCCCAGATGACCAGCGTGTCGTCCAGCATGCCGCGTTGTTTCAAGTCGGTGAGCAGCGCAGCGATGGGTTGATCGATCTCCCCGGCGAGCTTGCGATGGCCTTCCTCGATCTTGTCGTGATTGTCCCACGGCTGCCCCGCGCCGTGCCACAGTTGCACCATGCGCACGCCGCGCTCCAACAAGCGCCGCGCGATGAGGGTCTGCCGGCCATGCACGCCATGGCCGTAGAGGTCGCGGATGTGCTGCGGCTCGCGGCTGATGTCGAAGACTTCCGCCGCCTCCGTCTGCATGCGGAAGGCGAGTTCGAAGGATTGAATGCGCGCATCGAGCCGGGGATCGAGCCGCGGCTGGCGGTGATCGAGATTCATCGCGCGGAGCAGATCGAGCTGCCGCCGCTGGGCCTCCGGCGTGGCGTGCGGGCTGCGAACGTCCTCGATGAGCCGGTCCACCGCGTTGTATTGCGAGTCCACATACATCCCCTGGAACTTGCCGGGCAGAAACGCCGACTGCCAGTTATCCACACCCTTGGTCGGTTTGCCACCGGGACACATCGCGATGAAGCCGGGCAGGTTCTGATTTTCCGCGCCCAATCCGTAGAGCAGCCACGACCCGAGGCTCGGCCGCGCCTGTACGGAATCGCCGCAATTCATGAGCATGAGCGACGGCTCGTGATTCGGCACCTGCGCCTGCATCGAGCGGATGACGGCGATGTCGTCGATGTGCTGCGCGGTCTTCGCGAAGAGTTCACTGACTTCGATTCCACTCCGCCCGTAGCGCTGGAATTTGAACGGCGACGGAAACGCGCCGCCGGTCTTGCGTTCGGTGATGAAGCTCTGCGGAAGCGGCTGGCCCGCATACTTCAGCAGCGCGGGTTTCGGATCGAAGGTGTCCACATGCGACGGCCCGCCGTTGAGAAAAAAGTGGATTACCCGTTTCGCCTTCGGCGCGAAATGTGGAATCCCGATCGTCGTGGCGCTGGCGGCGTGAAGCTCGCGCGACTGACCGAGCAGGCCGGCAAGTCCGAGCATGCCAAAACCCACACCGGAGCGACGGAGGAATTCGCGGCGATCGATGGGAAGGGGAGCGGGGTGCATGGCCGGGGTGCGTCAATCGACAAACATAAACTCGTTCGAGAGCATCAGCGCCTGCGCAAACTGCGGCCACGGATCCAGCGGTGTGATGGCGCGCTCGGTGAAATCTTTCTCCGCATCCCACGACTGCGCGTCGCCCCCATC
>JBBQYR010000188.1:0-7754 GCA_038208565.1 Chthoniobacterales bacterium | reverse complement strand
GCCACGAGCGCGCCGGGCTTTCCGCGCGTGATCAGCGTCGGGCGGAGCACGGGCGGGGATTACCGGATTTTTGAAGTAGCGGGCGGCGCGGTCGTGGGACTGCATGGGCTCGAGATCACGGATGGCTTGCTGAGCGCGGGTAACGGAGCCGGCATCCTCAACGCCGGCTCGCTGACCGTGACCGCGAGCACCTTTTACAACAACCGCGCCACTGGTGCGGTCGCGAAAGGCGGAGCGATTTTCAACACGGGCACGCTGCTCGTGCGCGAGACGCACTTCGAGTTCAACGGCGACTCCGGCCGGACCGATGGCGGGCTCTACCACAGCGCGGGTTCCGCGACGGCGGAGCGCTGCCTTTTCAACGGAAACCAGGGCGCGGTCACCGGCGCGGGCGGCGCGCTGAATCTGCAAAACTGCACGCTCGCGACGAATGGTCGCGCCATCACCGTGAGCGCGACCGGGGCGGTTTCGGCGGTCATCGCGCATTGCACCGTGGCTGGCAATTCGAGCGGCCTCGTCACCGACGTCACCGCGGGCTCCATGGTCCAGGTCGGGCACAGCATTTTCATCCGCAATGGCGGCAGCGACCTCGCGATCTCGGGCGCGGCCATTCAATCCAACGGCTGGAACCTGATCGGCGTGGGCAGCGGCATCGGGAGCTTCACGCAAACCGGCGATCAGGCCGGGCTCGTCAGCGGGCAAGTGAAGCTGGACGGCGCGGCCAATAACGGCGGTCCGCTCCTCACCTGCCTGCCGCGCCAGGACAGCCCCGCGCGCAACGGCGGCAACCCGGCGATCCAACCCGCGGCAGGGTTTCTGGATGGGCGGGGCCTGGCGCGCGTGCTCGATGGGCGCATCGACATCGGCGCCGTCGAGCGGGCGAACATCGCGCCCGTGGTCGTCACCGACAGCCTCGCGCGCTACCCCACGCGCAGCGTCAGTGTTCTCGAAAGCACGCTGCTCGCCAACGACACCGACGCCGACCCGAACGGCGTCCCGCTGGCGCTCGTCTCGACCGGTGCCGCCGCCTCAGGTCAGGCGACCGTCTCCCGCGCCAACGGCTACGTCTTCTACGATCCCGCGCCCGGCTTCACCGGCGCGGACAGCTTCACCTATACGATCACCGACGCCTTTGGCGGCCTCGCTACCGGCAGCGTGAGCGTGACCATTTTGACCGGCGCACCGCCGAGCGACGCGACGATCATCACGCTCGAACCCGCGCCCGGCGGCGGCGGCGCGAGCCAAGCGCGGCTCGCCTTCACCGGCGTGCCCGGTCGCACCTACCGCGTGCAATCCACCGACGACCTCGGCACCCAGCCGATCGTGTGGGAGACGGCCGTCAGCGCCATCGCCGACGCGCAAGGCCACCTCGAAATCATCGACCCGCCTCCGCTCCCGCCCCGCCGCTTCTACCGCGCGGTTTTTCCGTGAGTCGGAGATTCCTATTTCCATGACCGCTGGTGACGGTCTACTTCCCCACGGCCACGCCGAAGACGGCGGCCTCGGGGTGGAAGCCGTCCTTGATCACGGTTTCGCGCAGGTTGTCTTTCGTCACGGCGACGATATCGAGGAGCACGGTCGGGACTTGGATCTGGCCGTTGTCGTAACTGCCGGCGGCGATGACCGGGCGGCGTTTCGCGAGCTTCACGGCAAACTCCGCGGCGCGCTCGGCGAGGTTTTTCAGAGGCTTGTAAATCGTCATGGTCTGGGTGCCCGCGACGATCCGCTGGCAGGCCGCGAGGTCGGCGTCCTGACCGGTGACGATGATCTTCCCCGCGAGCCCTTCTTCGATGAGCGCCTGGATCGCGCCGCCCGCGGTGCCGTCATTTGAGGCGAGGATGGCGTGGAAGTCTTTGCCGGTTTTGTTGAGCCCGGCGTTGGCGACTTTCTTGGCGTTCTCGGGCTTCCAGTCTTCCACCCAATCCTCATGCACGACCTCGATGGCGCCGCTGTCGATGAGCGGCTTGAGCACTTTGTCCTGGCCGGCTTTGAAGACGGCGGCGTTGTTGTCGGTCTTCGCGCCATAGAGGCGGATGATGCGTTTCTTTCCCGAGCCCGCCTTGGCGAGCGCCTCAAGGAGCGACTGCGCCTGGAGCTCGCCGACGCGGAAGTTGTCGAAGGTCATGTAGAGGTCGAGGTCGCAGTTCCGAATGAGGCGGTCGTAGGCGAGGACCGGGATGCCGGCGTCGTGCGCGAGGCGGACGCCCTCGGCCATGGCGTCGCCATTGTGCGGGGCGATGACGATGACATCGACGCCCAGGGTGATGAGGGTGCGGATGTCGCTGACCTGACGGACGTCGTCACTGTTGGCGTCGAGAGCCTTTACGTCAGCGCCGAGTTCGCCGGCTTTCTTCGTGAAGTTGTCGCGGTCCCGCTGCCAGCGTTCTTCTTTCACGGTATCGAGCGAGAGACCGATGAGCGGGCGGTCGCGTTTCGCCGCCGCCGTCGGGCCGGAGCCGGAACGTGAGAGGACGAGGCCGGTGGCGACGCTGAGGAGGCAGGACAGGACGACGAGGACGAGGCGGAGTTTCATCCGGGATGTTTCTGGGGTTGGCGCAGGGTTAAAGGCTTGCGGCGGCAATCTGCCAAGGCTGGAAGCGTTTGTCGGTGCGAAAATCGTTTCGTTTTGCGCGGACAAAAGCAACGCGCTGCGATAGACCCGCCCGCGGCTTATGCGATTCCACTTTTCTCAAATCCTGCGGCGCCTGCTCGCGCTGATGGTTTTTCTCGCGAGCGCTGGCGTGGCTCTTGGCGCGGCGAGCGCCGTCGAGAATCCCTATCCGCGGCCGATCGATAGTTACGGCGATACGGCGCTGAGTGTCGGTGGACAGATGCTTTCGCGCATCCAGCAGGAGCCGTTCAACGTCTTCGCCACGCTGCTCTTTTTCGGCGCGATCCTGCACACTTTTCTCGCGCCGAAGTTCATGGCCATCGCGCATCGCTACGCGCATGCCTACGAGGAGTTCGACGGCGATGAAGATCACCCGGAACTCGGCGAAGCGCATGGCCGGCGGCGCGATCGTCTGCGCTTTCGGGGGCAGCTCTTTCACTTTCTCGGTGAAATCGAGGCGGTCTTCGGTATCTGGGCGATTCCGCTGGGCGTCGGGCTGATCGTGGCCAAGGGCTGGCCGGTGATGGTCGATTACTTCGGCCGCGTTTCTTATGCGGAACCAGTTTTTGTGGTCGTGGTCATGGCCATCGCAGCGTCGCGGCCGATCCTGCGCATCGCCGAGGCGTGCCTCGCGCAGTTCGCGGCGCTCGGCGGTGGCACAGTCACGGCGTGGTGGCTTTCGATTTTGACGGTGGGCCCGCTGCTCGGCTCGTTCATCACCGAACCGGCGGCGATGACGATCTGTGCGTTGTTGCTCAGCCGCCGTTTCTACGAGCTCCAGCCGAGCATGAAGCTGCGCTACGCCACGCTCGGGCTGCTCTTTGTGAACATCTCGGTCGGCGGGACGCTGACGCATTTCGCGGCGCCGCCGGTCGTCATGGTCGCGCAGAAATGGGGCTGGGGCCTCACGCACATGCTCGGCAATTTTGGGTGGAAGGCGGCGATCGGGATCGTGATCGCAAATGCGCTGCACTTCATCGTCTTCCGCGCGGAACTCGCGCGCCTCGTAGCGCCGGCTGCCTCAGCGGGAAAAGGCGAGCGCCCGCTGCCGGCGATCATCACGGTGACGCACCTGCTCTTCATCGCGTGGACGGTCCTCGCAGCGCACTATCCGCCGCTCGTGATCCTGGGGTTCCTATTTTTCTTCGCCTTTGTGGAAGCGACGCCGCGGCATCAGTCGTCGATCCAACTCCGCAGCCCTCTCCTTGTGGGTTTCTTCCTCGCGGCCCTCGTGATCCACGGCGGCGGTCAGCAGTGGTGGATCGGGCCGGTGCTGGGGAGTCTGGATCGCTGGCCGCTCTTCATCGGCTCGATCATTCTCACGGCCTTCAATGACAACGCGGCGATCACTTACCTCGCGTCGCTCGTGCCGGGATTATCCGACGAGCTGAAATACGCGGTGATGGCGGGCGCGGTGACGGGTGGCGGTCTTACCGTCATCGCCAATGCACCCAATCCGGCGGGGCAATCCATCCTGCAGTCGCAGTTCGGCGACGAAGGCATCTCGCCGCTCAAGCTCTTGCTCGGCGCGCTCGCGCCCACGGCGATCGTCGGCGCTGCCTTGATCCTGCTGCCCTGATCAGACCTGGCCGAGCTGCCCTTTGAAAATCCAGACGAGCGCCTTCAACCCGAGCTCCGAGATGTTGAACGGCTTGCCGACGAAGTCATTCCCGCCGCTGAGGCTGGACTGCACGCGATTCTGAAACGTAGCCATGCCGGTGATGAAGATGATCGGCGTCTTCTCGTGCATCGGCAGCGCGCGGATTCTGGAGCACAACTCGAAGCCATTCATCTCCGGCAGACCGACATCGAGGAAGATAAGGTCGAAGCCTTGGACACCCAGCGCGGCCAGGCCATTGCTCGGGGTATCCGCCGCCATCGATTTCAAATTCGCGATGCGCATCGCGGCCATGATGATCTTGCGCGCGCCGTCTTCATCATCGACCACGAGCACCTGCGCGGCGCCGGGGTCCTTGAGCTTGAGTCGCACGGCGTCGGGGATCAGCGTGGAAAGGAAGTCCACCGCCTGGCCGAGAGTGCGCAGGGCGGATGGGTTGACCTGCTCGGGGAAGCGGCTCAGGTCGTGGGCGAGCGCTTCCATCTGTCCGGCGAGATAGTGCAGCGGGCGCTGGCCGAGCACGGCCATTTGCTCAGCCAGTCCGTGGATTGTCTGGAAAAACTCTGGCAGAGCCGAGGGATCGCCGCCTTCCCGGGTGGACTCGTGAAGCGCCCGCCGCAGTGAGACGACGGTGTCGGGGATGGCGTTGAGGCTCATGCGGACCCAGTTGTCTTCCGGGCGGAACGCCAGCCCTTTGCTCAGCGCCGCGGTCTTCTCCCCGCCGACCTTGGCTTGCACGGCGTCGAGCAAGTCCGCGATCGGATTCACCCCACGAGTGAGGACAATGTCCGCGCCGGCTTCCTGCGCGATTTCCGCCGTCACGGGTCGCGCCGTCGGGAGCACGATCACGGGGATGGGCTTGACCGCGCCGATGGCTTTCAGTTGCGGAATCAGCTCAGCCATATCCGGGCCGGGCAGCACGGGATCGAGGACGATCACGTTCGGGTGCCGTTCGGCAGCGGCGTTCAAGCCAGTCGTTCCTGAACGGGCACTTTCCACCTCCAGTCCTGCCGCCTCGAGTCGGTCACGAAAGAGACTCGTGAGGAAGCGATCTTCGTGGAGGAGGAGGACGCGTTTTTGGCTCATGGATTAGGATCGCGAGAATACTTAGCACTCCTGGGCGAGGGGAGCCTAGTTTAAACAGGGGTTCTCCCGCATTTCGTCGCCAGCCGGAGAATTGCGCGCAAATAAATCTTGAGCCTGCGCGATCTCCGGGTATCTATCTCGCCCGCTTCATGGAAACGGACGAGTAGCTCAATTGGCAGAGCAAGCGACTCTTAATCGCTAGGTTCTGGGTTCGATTCCCAGCTCGTCCACCATCGCGGCTCATATTCAATGGCTCCGCTTCGGTCCACGGAAAAAATGGTTTCTCTCTAGCGACGGCACCGCCGCCCGCTCCCGCCGGCACGTATTCTCATCCGTTCACCGCTCCCTTCACGCTTATGTTCACCGATACCGCCCACGTCGATCCACCCACATCTGCCACTTCACCAGAGCCGCTGAGCCGGGTCTTGCCCGACCACCGCGCGCTCCGCCGCGACGAGTTCTGGCGCGGCATTCCTGCTTACGAAAAAATCAGCGAGGAAGAATTCCGGACTCACACCTTTCAAAATCGACACACCGTCACCAACCCGCGCCAGCTCCAGGAAACGCTCGGCGCGCTGGCTCCCGAGAGCTTTTACGAGGACCTCCAGGCCGCTCTCGCCAATGCGCCTATGGCCGTGCGCATCTCGCCCTACCTGCTCAGTCTCATCGACTGGAGCGATCCGCTCCACGATCCGATTCGCACGCAATTTCTCCCGCTCCGTTCGCAGCAGCATCACGATCACCCGATGCTTCAGTTCGACTCGCTGCATGAGCAGGAAGACGCGCCCGTCCCCGGCCTCACACATCGCTACCGCGACAAAGCGCTCTTTCTCCCGCAGCTCAGTTGCCCGGTCTATTGCCGCTTTTGCACCCGCAGCTACGCCGTGGGCAATGACACGCCCGAGGTCGAAAAACTCACGCTCACCGCGAACCTCGCGCGCTGGGAGCAGGCCTTCGCCTACATCGAAAATCAGCCCGACCTCGAGGACATCGTCATCTCCGGCGGCGACAGCTACAATCTCAAGCCCGACCACCTGCAGCTCATCGGCGAGCGCCTCCTGCGCCTGCCGAATATCCGCCGCCTGCGCTACGCCACCAAAGGCCTCTGCGTCCTCCCGCAGAAAATCCTCAGCGATCACGCCTGGACCGACGCCCTCACCCGCGTCGTCGAGCTCGGCCGCGCGCTGCATAAAGACGTCGTCGTCCACACCCACTTCAATCACCCCAACGAAATCACCGGCATCACCCACGACGCCATGAACGTCCTCACCGAGCGCGGCATCCATGTGCGCTGCCAGACCGTCCTTCAGCGCACCGTGAACGACGATCCCGCGACGATGACCCAGCTCGTCCGCCGGCTCAGCTACGTGAACGCCCACCCCTACTACGTTTACATGCACGACATGGTGCCCGGCGTGGAAGACCTGCGCACCCCGCTCTCCACCGCGCAGCATCTGGAAAAGCACGTCCGCGGCGCCACCGCCGGCTTCAACACGCCGTCCTTCGTCCTCGACGCCCCCGGCGGCGGCGGCAAGCGCGACGTGCATAGCCCCGAGCGTTACGACCGCGCCACGGGCATCAGCGTCTTCACCAGCCCGAGCGTGAAGCCGGGCAAGCAGTTCCTCTATTTCGATCCCATCGCCTCCCTCGACGACGACGCCCGCGAACGCTGGGCGATCACCGCCGAGCGCCGCGCCATGATCGACGCCGCCCTCAACGGCTGATTCATTTCGAACCGGCGAGCCGATCGTAAGTCGAGTGATGCCCGATCCAAAACCACTGGAAACCATCGGGGCGCTCCCGGGCGAGTGCCCGATAGTGAAGGCCGATCCGCACCGAGTAGAACGCCTATTTTCTTGAAGCGGAGGGACGCGTGCCGTGGATCCGCCTTGAGGAGCGCGAAGTTCTTGCCCGCGAGTGCCCGGATACCGTCGGGAAGCTGGCGGTAGTGGAACCAAAAGTCCGGGTCGGCGAGATGGGTTATAGCGGCGTGCAGCGGCCGGCCTCGTAGTGATCGTCGGCGCGTTTGATGGCCGCGTCGAGTCGACCGGCGGCCAAATCCTGCTCGATCTGGCGGTCTCACTGGTCGGCCATAAACTCCTCAAACCATTCCGAAAACCGAGCCAGACCAGTCGCCGGGAGCTTGGAAACAACGGCTTCAAGTTCTTCGATGCTCATGGCGGGAGCAGACCTCTGAACTGCCGGCCTAAAGGAAAGACTGCAGGGCAACATAGGCGCGGAACACGTCTGCGGGGAGCAGGAGCCATTGATGCCCGGAGTAGTTAGGCGCCTAGCTCTGAATTATACCAACTTCAGGAAACAATCAGACGCTCCCGCAGCCCGGAGGGCTGAAAGGAAATTAGCCCCGGGTGAAACCCGGGGATATTGAGAGAAACCGGAGGCACCCCGGAGGCGGTGCGGGAAGGTGCATGGCTGGCT
>JBBQYR010000187.1:0-7900 GCA_038208565.1 Chthoniobacterales bacterium | reverse complement strand
TGTCGATGTGCTCTTTGTCGGTCCCATGGACTTGGAACTCAACCTCCAGTCCTATCCGCAAGACGCCACCCTCGACTACGCCGCCTGTTTGCGTGAAGTCGCCGCCGCCGCCAAATCTGCAGGCAAAGTCTGCGGCCTGCTGATGCGCCAGACCGACGATGCAATCGCGCTCCAAGCACTCGGCTTCACTCATCTCGCCATCGAGACCGACCTCACGATCATGCGTGAAGGCTACAGGCAGATTCTCAAGCCGCTGCGAGGTGAGCTTCATTGAAGCAGCGAAGCCCGGTCATCGTTGAAAAGCACGCCTGAGTTCGGCCCGCATCGCCCTTTGCTGCCTTGGAACAAGTCGATAATTACGATCTTGGTAAAGAGGATCGCAAATACCTCGAAGCGCGCGAAAAAACCATCGAAGCCGGACGTGCAACCTTTCTGGAAGTGGGACGCGCGCTGATCGAGAGTCGCTTTACCCGTAATGGGAAAGCACGCCACCCCTCCTCTCGTTTCCGCATCTATTTCCGTGACTTGGAAGCTGCCGGGGTGGCTCGCTACGATGCAGAAAACCGGGTCGTCGATTTCCATTCGCTGCGACACACGTTTTGCACGAATCTGCACCTTCTCGGAACTCCTCAGCGAGTGCTGATGCTCCTGATGCGGCACAGCGATCGACGGCTAAGCGATCATGTGTATGCCGACACGAATCTATTCCCGGCTGCGGAGACGGTGCAAAAGCTCTCAATTCCGGCCAAAGCGTAGTCACCTATACCGTCACCTAATTTAGTCCCAACGGGTCAAACCGAGTCTCGGGCAGTCACAACCGCGAAGTCGGTCGAGTGCCCGCCAATGCCGATAAACACAGGGTTTCAGCACGATCAGGCATTTTCAGTCACGCCGAGTCACAACGGCAGAATGGTGCGCGCTACAGGGTTCGAACCTGTGACCCCTACCGTGTCAAGGTAGTGCTCTACCACTGAGCTAAGCGCGCGGGTCTCGAAACGAGGGCGGGAAAGTAGGCACGCGCCTGCGGAGTGGCAAGCAGAGAGTTTTGCCGGCTTTGCTTTCCGGCTTGCAGGCCACGGGCGACAAAGCGGGCACCGCGCGCCTGCGTCCTGGGTCGGGATGACTCCGTCGCTTTCTGGATCGGATCGATGCCTATCTTCCGGGCGTCCCGGACGTCGGTCGCTGCAGGACATGGGGTTCAAGTATTCGAGCTTTCCCGGGGAGTCATGGAGCATCCCTTTGACCGTCAGGAACTGAGCAACACTCCAACCACGCAGCCCACAACGGCCACCGAAAGCCAGACCGCGATCATGATTTCAAGAACGCGATCCGCCCAGTTGGGCTGCTTGGGAAAGTTTTCTGCATCTCGGTGTTTCATCATCCACCGAATCGCACCCGCCGCGCGCGCCGGTCCCGTCTGCTGAAATAAAGCGCTCGGCGATTGGCCGAAACCCGCTAGACATCCAACTCATGAATCCTCCCAACGGCCAAATCAGCACCATCCTGCACGACGTCGAGATCACCGGCTCACTGACTTTCCGCGGCGAATTGAACTTCGACGGAGAGCTGCGCGACGGGGACATCATCGGCGAAGCGCTCGTGCTCGGGGCGCGCGCCCGCGTGCATGGAAATATCCAGGTCGCCTCCCTCATCCTGCATGGAGCGGTCACCGGCGATGTGCTCGTGAAAGGGCGCTGTGAGCTCAAGGGTTCGGCCAATCTCGTCGGCGGCCTGACCACCAACCGGCTCGTGATGGACGAAGGCGCGACGATGATCGGCAAGGCGGAGATCACTCCCGATCCCAAATCGCGCCCCACCCCGCCGCGGGACACGCCGGTTTCGAGCGAGTTTCCTCCGGGGCTCTCCTCGCTGCGGTCGCAGAAGTTGTAACCGCACGCGGAAGGGCCACTTGAATCCGCAGGGCAACCTGCTCGAATCGCCGCGCCATGTTCCCATCTTCCGCTCCCGCCCGGCGGCGCGTTCTGCTCGCGCTTGGATTTGTCCTGCTCTTCACGCTCGACCGCCGCGCCAGCGCCGAGTCGCCGAAAGTCACCGACTACGCCTCGATCCAGGCCGCGCTCGATGCCAATCCCGGACGCCCGATTTTCCTGCCCGCGGGCGACTACGAGATTGCGAAGAAGATCGTGATCAACAAGTCCGGGAGCGGGCTCTACGGCCCTGGGCGGATCATTCAGACCAGACCCGACCAGCCGATCCTGACCGTGGAGAATGCTGCGGACGTGCAGCTCCGCGATCTCACGCTCACCCGCGCCGAGGGCCGCATGGAGAGTCGCAGCGAAGGCCTTTTCCTCCACCGCGCCGAAGACCCCACGCTCGATAACGTGCGCGTGCTCGACAACCGCTCCGCCGCGGGCGCGATCTCGCTCCGCGAGTGCCGCGGCGCGCTGGTCCGCGGCTGCCGGGTGGAGAATTACATGCGCATCAGCATCGACGACCGCACCGCTTCCGAGAACTACGGCTACGCCTTCCGCTGCATCGATGGGAGCGGGATCGTGGTCGTGGATAGCGAAGGCACGACCGTGCAAAACTGCCGCGTGATCGAGCGCCACCTCCTGCCGACGAAGGCCGTGAAAGACGAACACCAGCTCGGCGTCTTCACAAAAAAGAACCCCACGAAAGGCGCGCTCATCAGCCAGCAAGTGTGGGATGCCGCTTACGTGGACAACTGGCACCAGGGCTCCGCGATCGTCGTCAACGGCCCGCGCCGCAACTCGCGCACGCAGCTTCTCGGCAACCAGATCGACAATGCCGCGCAGGGCATCGACCTGCACTGCGACCAGGTCATCGTGGCGAACAACATCGTGAATAACGCCTTCATCGGCATGAAAGCCATGCATGGCTCGCGCAACGTGCTCATCACCGGCAATCAATTCATCAAGAACGACCTCTGGGCGATCGGTCTCATGCCCGGCGCGGCGTCCGGCGTGTCGCGCGCCGCGGAAGGCGACAAGCCCGCGCTCGAGCCGAATACCGACGGTGGCTCGATCATCGCGCAGAACATCATCTCCGACTTCGGCTACGGCAACGCCGCGTGGATCTGGGGGAAAAGCGCATCGTGCAATCCCTTGCGATTCGACCGCGGGCAGAAGCCGGAAAATCCTCCGCTCACCGATGTCCTCATCCAGGGCAACGTCATCTACGACACCGGCCGCGACCGGCCGCTGATCGAGGGCCAGCCGCAGCGCGAGCCGCCGCGTTATCAGTATTCCGTCCGCATCGAAGCCGGCAGCGGCAATTCCCCGCAAGGCCTCCACTTCACCGGCAATCTCTTCCATCCCGGCACCGCCGGTGTGAGCAATGTCGAGCTGCCACCGTGAGCCTCACGACCATCGGTTTGCTCGGCCCTCAAAGACCGCTGGCCACCGCGCCCGGCTTCATCAAAACTCCCGCACTCCCTCCCATGAAACTCCTCCTCGCCCTGCTGCTCCTTCCCGCGCTCGTCTTCGCCGCCGAGCCTGGCAAACAACCCGCCCTCCACGACCTCAAAATCGGCGAGGCCGCGCCGGACTTTTCGCTCCCCGGCATCGACGGGAAGACGCACACGCTCGCGACTTACAAGGGCGCGAAAATTCTCATGGTCGCCTTTATCTCCAATCACTGCCCCGACTCGCACGCCGCCGAAAGCCGGCTCAAGCAACTCCTCGTCGATTACCAAGCCAGGGGCCTCGCGCTCGTCGCCATCAACCCGAACCATCCCGACGGCCTGAGCATCGATGAACTCGGCTACTCGAAATACAACGACGGCTTCGACGATATGAAGAAGTACGCCGCCGAGCAGGGCTTCACTTTCCCCTACCTCTACGACGGCGAAACGCAGGCCGTCTCCAGCGCGTACGGCTGCCTCGCCACGCCGCACGTCTTCATCTTCGATGCCGCCCGCCAGCTTCGCTACAAAGGCCAGTTCGACGACTCGCGCTTTGCCGATCCCGCGACGGTGAAGACGACCGATGCCCGCAACGCCGTCGAGGCGCTCTTCGCCGGAAAACCCGTGCCGGTGGAAATCACCAAACCGCACGGCTGCTCGACCAAGTGGCTCACGAAAAAGAGCACCGTCGCGGAGCAGACCGAGAAGTGGAACAAGACGCCCGTGGACGTGGAGCCCATCGACATCGCCGGCGCCGCCGCCCTCCTCAAAAACAGCGCCAACAAGGTGCGCCTGATCAATGTCTGGGCCACATGGTGCGCGCCGTGCGTCGCCGAATTTCCCGAGCTCGTGAAAACCGCGCGCAAGTTCGACCTGCGCGATTTTCAATTCATCACCCTGAGCGCCGATGACCCGAAGGACGCCGCGAAGGCGAAAGCCTTTCTCGAAAAACAGGGCGCCGGTCCGTCGGGCCGCGCCAAGAAAGCGCTCCAGGCCGAGGGCCGCACGACCAATAGCTACCTCTTCAGCGGCGCGAATATGGGCGAGCTGATGAAAGCCCTCGACCCCGAGTGGCCCGGCGCCATTCCCCACACTCTCCTCGTCAGTCCGAAAGGCGAAATCCTCTGGCGCCACAACGGCCCCGTGGATGGCGAAGCGCTCCGCGCCAAGATCCTCGAAGTCATGGGCGCCTACTACCAGCCGTAGCGTCCACCGCTCCGCGGTTTGACACCGCGCCCGCCCACGCTGACTTCTAGGCCCACTTTTCTCATCCTCTTCCTGCGTGCCTGCCATCATCCATCGCGCCTGCCCGGTCTGCGACCACGACAACACTTCCGCTCCGGCCCTCGACCATTCGCCCGCCGAGTGGCCGCTCAAACGCTGCGCGCAGTGCAGCTTCGTCTATCTCGAGCGCGCCGCCGCCTACGAGGAGATGGTTGAAAACTTCGCCTGGGAGAAAACCTCGAGCGCGGAAACTGCGCGCCGCACTTCCTCCGAGCCGATCAAGCAAAAGGTCAGCGACGGCTTCAAGCGCCTGCGCCGCGACGTCTTCAAGCGGCGCAAACTCGGCACGCTCCTGCGCGCCTACATCGGCCCCGGAGCGGTCGCCGATATCGGCTGCGGCGGAGGCAAGGGGCTGCAGCAACTCCCGGAGATTTACACTCCGGTTGGCCTCGAGATTTCCCGCGCCCTCGCCGCGGAAGCCCAGCGACGCGTGAACAAACGCGGCGGACGCGTCTTCGCCGGCGACGCCCTCACCGGCCTGCGCAGCCTCGGCACGGGCGAGCTCTCCGGCATTCTCATGAGCGCCTTTCTCGAGCACGAGATCCAGCCGCGCGCCTTGCTCACCGAAGCGCAGCGCACCCTCCAACCCGGCGGGCGGATCATCATCAAAGTGCCCAACTTCGCCTGCTGGAATCGCCGGTTCCGCGGCGCCCGCTGGTGCGGCTACCGTTTCCCGGATCACGTAAATTACTTCACTCCGCGCAGCCTCACTCGGCTGGCTCGCGAGACCGGTTTCCGCGTGCTGCGCTGCCACCCGTGGGATCGTCTCCCCACGAGCGACAACCTGTGGATGGTGCTGGAGAAGCCGACGGCCTGACGGGGCGCTCCCTACGCGGCCGGTCGCGCGGCTCCGGTGCAGGAGTTTGCCGTTGTGCGAAGTAGGCGGCTGGTGAAGCGTCCCGCTCATGTTGTCGCCCCTGCTTCCTCCGCCGCTCCCTGCGAGTGCGCCGAAATCCGCGAGCCCCATCCTCGCCGCCCTGCTCAGCGTGGTCCTCGCCCTCTTCCTCGTGAGCGGCATCCTCTCCTTCCTCAGCGATTCGCTGGTGCTCTTTTTCGGCCGCATGGACCTGGTCGTCGCCACCGCCCCACTTTTTCTGCTCATGCTTTTCATGGGCGCCCTCACCTGCGGCCTGCTGGCGCTCTTCCCCGGCATCCCCAAGCGCATCTTTCTCCCGGCCAGCCTTTATCTACCGGTGGTCGGCGTCGCGATCCTGCCCTTGTTCGTGTTCTTCTACCGACAGGCGGCGCTGATCAGTTGGGCCGTCTCTCTGAGTCAAATCCTGCTCGCCCTTTTCCTCATCCGCCGGGTGCAGGGCGGCTGGAAATTCCGCTGGCCGATGATCGCGGAGCAGCCGCTCGCCGAGCGGAAGTTCAGTTGGGGAAACCTTTTGGCCGTCTTCGTCGCCGGGGCCTTTCTGCTCCTGCCGGCGCTCGCTCTTTCCATGGCCTTCTCCGCGAGACTGGCCGTGGCGCATTTTACGGATGGCTTTGTCGCGTTGCAGCCCCAGGGCATCACCGTGCAGGTGCGGAAGTATGTCCGCGACGACGGCAAGACGGTCCTGCTCGTGCCGATGTCGCACGTCGGCGAACCCAAATTCTATCTGGATCTCGCCGCGTCCTTCCCGGCGAATTCCGTGATCCTCATGGAAGGCGTGAGCGACCACCGCAAGGTGGCAAACAGCCACCTCGACTACTCCCGCGCGGCGGCCTCGGTCGGCGGGGTGGAGCAGACGAAGGTCTTCAAGCCGCAGGGTGAACTGGTCCCCGCGGACGTGGACATGAGTTCCTTTTCACCCGAGACGCTGGAGGTGCTGAAGACCGCGATGCTCGTCCATGCCAAAGGCGTGACCGCCGAAACCCTGCCGCTGCTCATGAAACCCACGCCGCCCGGCATGGAGTTGCTGCTCATGGAAGACCTCCTCACTAAACGCAACCGCCACCTGCTCAACGTGCTTGAGGAGCGCTTGCCAAAGACGAACAGCATCGTCGTCCCGTGGGGCGCCGCACACATGCCGGAGATCGCCCGCGAGATTCAGAAGCTCGGCTTTCGCGTGGTCGAAACGCAGGACTACGTCGCGATCCGCTTCGGCTCGTAACGCACGCCGCAACCCTCGGTTGAACTAAGCCGCTGCGCGGCGTCGCATGGCGGGAGGCGAAACATCGGATTGGGAGGGTAGGGGTGGGCGGTGGGCTTGGCAAGCGGGGACGCGGGCGTGGAAATGGGTTGAGGCGCGGGCCGGAGAAAGTGCGTGCGCGAGCGGGCGCGGGTTGTGCGGTAGTGGGCCGGTCAATGTTGACCACCAAAGGGATTGGCCATCCCGCGCTCGAACACGATGACCAAGATCTCGCGCTACGCCGCGGTGCGGCGCGCGCCGGGGGGGCTCGACGGGCTCACGCGGGCGGTCAACCGCGACCCATGATCGAGCTGGCGGAAGTCCTCCGCCGCCACGCCCCGGAGTATCTGCGGCGCGGCGGCGCGTGCGTGCCGGGCCATCACCGGCAGGCGCTGCGCGCCATCGTGCGCTGCCGCACGCCGGAGCTGGGCGGACACCTCTACCGCTGCGGCGAGTGCACCCGCACCCACTTTGGCTGGCATAGCTGCAACCATCGCTCCTGCCCGAAGTGCGGCGGCGCGGACGCCGCCGCGTGGCGCGAGCGGCAGCAGCGCGACTTGCTCCCGGTGCCTTACTTCCTGGTGACCTTTACCCTGCCCGAGGAGTTGCGCGCGCTTTGCCAGAGCCATCCGCGGCTCGGTTACACCCTGCTCTTTCGCCAAAGCGCGGGGACCCTCCAGGAGATCGCGGCCCACCCACGCCACCTCGGCGCGGAGCTGGGGTTCGTGGGGGTGCTGCATACGTGGACCCGGCAGCTGGGCTACCATCCGCACGTCCACTATGTGGTGCCCGGCGGGGGCGTGCGGGCCGACGGCCGGAAGTGGCGCCAGTGCCGCACCTTAAAGGATGGGACGCCCTACCTCCTGCCCGTGCCGGTGTTAAGCCGCCGGTTCCGCACGCGCTTTGCCGAGGCCCTGCGCACCCAGGCGCCGGAGTTACACCGCGAGGTGCCGCGGGCGGTGTGGGAAAAGGAATGGGTCGTCCACAGCCAGCCCGCCGGGCGCGGCCACGCGGCCGTGGGTTACCTCGCCCGCTACGTGCAAAACACCGCGCTCGGCGGCAAGGCCCTCCTCGCCGACGAGGACGGGCGCGTGACCTTCCGTTACACCGAGAGCGG
>JBBQYR010000186.1:0-7906 GCA_038208565.1 Chthoniobacterales bacterium | reverse complement strand
CGGGTTTGCGGTCCTTGTCGGTGCGGACGATTTCGACGAGGTCGTGTTTGGCCAGCGCGTTGCGGACTTCGCTGCCGAGGATGTCGTCGAGCCGGGAGAGCGCGCTGGTTTCATCGCGCATGGTGATGAAATACAAGGACGGGTCCTTGATCCGCCAGCGACCGAAGGAATCGAGGATGACGTAGAGCTTGTCGCGCGTCGGCATCTCGTTGGCGCGGCCATCCCACTCGAGGATGCGCTTGTCGATGCGGTGGACGGTCTGCACGAATGGCACCTTCAAGTGCAGGCCCGCGGTGGTGATTGGCTGGCCGACGGGCTTGCCGAACTGAGTGATGATGACCTGCTCGTATTCATTCACCGTGTAAGAGCAGAGCTGGAAGCCGACGAACGCGATCATGACGATCACGGCGAGGCCGAAGGAGCGGAGAGAGTTGGTGAGCATAGGTAATTACTTCTTTTCGTTGCCGAGCTGGAGGAAGGGCAGGATCTGCTGGCCCTTGTCATCGACGATGATCCGGCGCTCGAGCGTCGGCATCACCAGGATCATGGTTTCGAGATAAAGGCGCTGGCGCATGATCTCCGGTGCCCGCTGATATTCAGCGAGCAGCGAACCGAACCGCAGCGCGTCGCCTTCCGCTTCGTTGACCCGCTTGAGCGCGTAGCCGCGCGCCTGCGAGATGGCCTGCTCGGCCTCGCCGCTGGCCCGCGGGACGGCCTTGTTGTATTCGCCGTCGGCAATGTTGATCGCGCGCTGCTTCTCCTGCTGCGCCTGGTTCACCTCGTCGAACGAACTTTGCACTTCGCGGGGCGGATTCACGTTCTTGAGTTGCACGGTATCGATGGCGAGCCCGAGCGTGTAACCGGCGACGACCTTTTGCAGATTCGCCTGCACGCTGACTTCGATGTCCTGCCGGCCGATGGTGATGACTTCATCCACGGTGCGGTCGCCGATGATCTCGCGCATTACGGCTTCCGCGGCGGCGCGCAACGTATCCTCGGGATCGCGCACGGCGAAAAGGAAGTCGCGCGGATTCGAGACGCGATACTGGACGACGAACTCGACCAAGGCGGAATTGAGATCGCCGGTGACCATGGCCTTTTCCAACTCCGGCTCCTGGCTCTCCTGATACCGGTTGCTCGCGCCGCGCGTGCCAAAACCGAACTCCATTTTTTGCTGCCGCTTGACCGGCACGATGGTCACGACGTCCACGCCATAGGGGATCTTGAATTGCAATCCCGGCTCGACGGTTTTCAAAAAACCGCCGAAGCGCTGGACGACGCCGACGGATTCCGCGGGCACGGTGTAGATGCCGGTCCAGACGAAGATGAGGACGATGAGCACCCAGAATCCCACGAGGATCATGGTGCGGGGCAGGGCGGGGATGGGGATGGCGTTGCGGTTGGATGATGGCATGGATGGATTACTTCGAGGTGAGGGTGATGATACCGGCGACAATGAAGGCGGCTCCGCAGACAACCTTTGGGGTGAATGGTTCTTTGAGCAACCAGAAGGAGAGTAACAGCGTGACGACGACGCTGCCTTTGTCGATCAGCGCCACGTGACTGACGGTGCCGGTTTTCACCGCGCGGAAGTAAAAGATCCAGGAGAGCGCGGCGGTCGCGCCGCTCAGCGCGAGCAGGCCGAGATCGCGCGACGAGGCCTGGCGCAAGGGCGCGAGCGGTTGCGGGCCGAGGAAGAGGAAGGTATTGGCCGTGATGAAGAGGAAGACGACGAAGGTGCGGACGGCGAGCGCGAGATCGGCGCCGAGGGCGGTCATGCCGCTCTTGGCCAGCACGGAGGTCAGGCCGGCGAAAAGCGCGGCGAGGAGGGCTTGGATTTTCCAGGTTTCCATGGCGGTTATTTTTGGTCCTGATCGCGTTGGCGTTTGCGCGCGAGCAGGCGCTCGGTGGTGGAAATAGTTTCGTCGGATTCCGGGGCGGGTGGTGGTGCCGATGGTTTGGCGGCTGCAGGGATCGACGTTGAGGGTGGTTTGGGCGGAGCGGGGGAAAGAGCGCGCGTTTCGGACGGCGCGTCAAGGGCGGTTTGCACGCGGCGTTTGCGCCCGAGCAGCGCGCCCATGGTCTCGGTGGAATCCTCGACCTTCTTGCCGAACCCAAACCACCCGCGGATCACGCTCCAGTCGAGCTGCACGCGGCGCATGGCGACATCGAGCGGGAGCAGGCAGGCGAGCACGATGATGAACCAGTCGAACACCGGGCGGCTGCTTTCGCGGGTCTCGCGCGGCGGGTGAAAGATGTCCGTCTCCGTCGCGCTGAGCACGCGTCCGCCGGTGCGCGCGGCGATCTGCTGGAGGAGCACGGGATCACTGCGGAAGCGCAGATACTCCGGCGAATACGGCACCGCGAATCCGCCGATCGCCTGCTCGGGCGTACCGTCCCGGTCACGGCGCCCCGCGGCGACGGCGACGACCTGATAGCGGCCTTTGCCGGAAAGCGGGAACTCCGCCTGGTAGCGGCGCGGCCCATTCTGCCGCAGCGGCACTTCGAAAGTGTTGCCGCTCGGGCCAGTCACGCGCGCGGCGATTTCGAGGAAGGCGTCGTCCTTCGCAAAATCCTCGACGGTGATCACGCCGCTATTGCCCGAAGCAAAAGCATTCAGCCGCAGATCGGTCGGCCGCTCGACGCGCGAAATCTCCTGCGCGAGCTGCTTCACAAAGGCGCGATACTTTTCCCACTCGATCCAATCCTGGGCCCACGCCGCGCCGAGGTCGCTCGTCCACGCCGCGGTCGCGCCGAGGCCGAAGCGCCACGTGCTGAGCACGGGATCGATCTGGGCGGGTTCCTCCTTGTTCGCCGGCACGCGCAGGACGGTGCTGGCGCGCGGCTTCACCGTCGCGAGCACGTAGCCGCGCAGCGGTGGCAGTTGCTCGATGCCCTTGAGCACCGGCGACGGAAACTCCACCTCGGGCGTGAAGACTTTGTTTTGCAGCATCGCGCGCTTCAGCGTCTTCGCTTCCTTGATGAAAATGCCGGGCAACTGCGCCGCATCCTGCGGGAAATAATACCGCCCGCCGGTCTGCTGTGCGACCGACTGCATGATCGAAATGTCCTGCCCGCCGTGCGGATTGATCGCGATCATCGAGACGCTGACCTTCGCGTCCACGAACTCCTGCACCAGCTTCGGATTCGGCGGCGATGGATCGCCGTCGCTGATCACGATGAGGTGCTTCAGCGAGGCGTCACTTTTCTGCAAACCGGCCAGCGCCATCTGCATGGGCAGATGAAAATCGGGCATATCGCCCGGCTCGGCGCCATTGATCAGCGGCACGAGCTTGTCGTACGCCGACGCCGGCGTGAGCGGGAAGACCCAGTTGTAACCGCTCTGGTTGCCCGTCCCCCAGACGTAGGCGATGAGCCCGGCTTCGTCCTGCGCGCCGAGCACGCGGATCGCTTCCTTGGCCATGCGTTTCGCCCACGTGTTGCCCTCGGGAAATTCGCAGGTGTGCAGGATGATCGCGAGCGCGCCTTTGGGCAGCACCTTCTTCTGCTTCACATCCATCTCGACGGGCAGCGCTTCCTCGATCGCGGTGCGGTGATAGCCGCCGGGGCCGAAGCTGTGCGGGCCGCCGAGCATCAGGAAGCCGGTGCCGAGATTATAGACGGCGTCGCGCACGGCCTGGAGCTGCGGGGCGTCGAAGGCGTCGGCGGGTGCGTTGGCGAAAATGATGAGGTCGTAGGGCAGCAGCGAACGCGCATCACGCGGCAACTCGTAACCCATGCGCACTTGCACCACGCGTTCGCTGGCCTTGAGCGCGGCCACGAGCGGCTCCCAATCCCGCACATCGCTGCGCGCATCGGTGACGACGAGCACCTGGCCTTCGCCGCGCAGGTAGAGGTCGCCGAGCGCGATGTTGTTCTCCTTCCAGCCGTCCTCGGCCGCGGGCACTTCGATCGTCGCGGCGTATTCGTAGAAGCCGGGCGCGCGCATGTAGAGCGGGAGCGTGAAGCGATTTTTCCCGGCCTCATACGCCACTTCCTTCTCCAGGATCGATTTCCCGTTTTCGCTCAAGCGCAGCGTGCCGCGGCCGGCGGAAAGCGCGCTGAGCAGCACGGTCGCCTCGTAGGTTTCGCCGAGCTTGACCACGCGCGGCAGGTCGAGCCGTTCGAGCCAGACTTCCTTTTCAAACGAGAAGCCGACGGGCAGGACATCGACGGCGATGCCGCGGGACTTCAGCTCGTCGAGCTGCGCGAGCGCGCTGCCTTCGGTTTCGTTGCCGTCGGTGAGCAGCACGATGCGGCCCTGGTTTTCCTCGGGCAGCATCGCGGCGGCGAGGCTCAGCGCTTTGCCGAGATCGGTGCCGTCGCGGGTCACGCGCGAGTTGATCGCCTCGAAGGGAAACGTCGTGCGCGGCGGCAGCTCGACCGCGGCATCGTTGCCGAAGATCACGAGCCCGGCTTCGTCCTTCGGCGGTTTGATCGTCGCCGTCTGCATGATCCAGCCGAGCGCCTGGTCGCGCACCTTTGCGCCCATGGAGTCCGAGACATCGAGCGCATAGACGACCGCCAGCGTGTCGCTCTTCCGCACCGCGCGCGGCTCGGCGAGGAGCAGGATGAACGCGCCGACGACGATGAAGCGGACGATCAACGCCGCGAGCGCGCGCCCGCGCGAAAGCCCGCCGCCGCCCGCGTGATGCAGCCACCAGATCCACGGCAGCACCGCGGCGAGCGCGAAGGCCGAGGGATTCGAGAAGCGCAGGAGGCCGCGCCAATCGACCAACGCGACGCCCGCCGGGAAGAGCGCGCCGAAGACGAGCAGCGGCGCGAGCGCACCGAGCGTGACCGGCCGGCGGGGCCTGGGGAAAAGGGCGCGCAGGGGTTTGGGCAGCGTCACGGGCGGGAGATTTTTACCCGCGTCAGCGCGCGAGCAACTGAAGAAAGCGCGCCATGATCTCGCGAGAAATCGCTTCATCCAGGCGGCCAAACGGTCGCAGTGCAGTGCGGCGAATGGGACGGGCGAGATCGCCGCAGGCGACGAGCGTCTCCTGGCCCCATCGCACCTCCACGCGCAGCGCGGTCAGGGCGATCCCGGCCTTCAACGGGCAGACCAGCACGGTCGGCAGAGCAGTCAGCGTTTCATCCTGGAGCGCGACCAGATTCGGCGCGGTGCCCTTTGGCACCGAGGAATAGAGTGCCAGCCTCATTTTTCGTGGATCGGATATTCGTCGTTGATCGCCAGCGTCTGCCGGCAGACCTCCGTGGTGTATTGTTCGCGCAGCGCCGCGGCGAAACGCTCCCGTTCACGGCGCGCTTCCTCGCGTTCCACGAGCGCCTGGACCCACGCGGAGCGCGGTTCATCTCCCCGCAAGGTGTCGATTTTCCGGTAAGTCTCCATGCTCAAGGTCAGGGTGGCGCGGCGTAAAGTGGCGGCCAGTTTGCGTGGCGACTTTTTGGCGACTTTCATGCGGACAAAGTGCGCATCGGGAGAGGGGGCGTCAAGCAGGTGGGGATGGTGGCGCTCAAAACTGCAGCGAGACGATGCGGCGGTTCTTCGTGTCGGCGATGAAGACGCGCTTCTTGGAATCGATGGTCAGTCCCCACGGCGTCGCGAACTCCCCTTCACCCGACCCCGTGCGGCCGTAGCGCCCGAGCACGCGCCCGTCGGGCGTCACCTTCGTGAGCCGGCCGGCGCCGTATTCGATGATGTAGAGCGCGCCCTCCGCCGCGGCGATGTCGTAGGGCAGGTTCAGGTCGAGCGGCGGCTTCTCCGCGCCGAGCACGCCCACGTATTTCCCGGCGTCGGTGAAGATGAGCACGCGATTGTTCACCGCGTCGGTGACGTAGATTTTGCCGTCGAGCCAAGTCAGCCCCGAGGGCCGCTGAAACTCCCCCGGCCCCGTGCCGAAGCCGCCGAAGCTCGCCAGCCACTCGCCTTCGCGCGTGAATTTCTGCACGCGATCATTCCCGCCGTATTCGCAGATGTAGAGGTTCTCGTCGGGATCCTTGCACATGCCCACGGGGTAGAAAAACTCGCCGTGGCCCTCGCCCTTCTGCCCGATGTTCTTGAGCCAGTTTCCCTCCGCGTCGAACCACACGATGCGGTGATAGTGCGTGTCGCACACGACCACGCGCCCGTCCTTCAGGATCACGATCCCCTCGGGTTTGCCGACCTTCACGTCGAGCATGTGCCACTGGCGTTTCAGCGTGCCGTCGGCGCTGTAAATGATCACGCGTCCCGCGGTGTCGAGCGCGGCGATTTCGTCGTCGAGCCCCGTGGCGAGGCTGCGCGGCGTCGGGATGGAAGCGGCTTCCGCCGGGAGCGACCAGGCGCGCCAGTCGCGGGCCGCGAGCCCGGTCGTGGCCGACTCGCGGTGGCAGCCGGTGAAAAGCATGAGCATCAGGCCGAGCAGCGCGGCGAGTTGCACGAAGGAGCCGGGCGCGAGTTCGTCGCGCGCCGGGCGGTGGAAAAAAGTGCGCCTGGCGTGGCTCGGCACGTGGCGGAGTTCCACCTCCGCACAACCGCCGCGATACCGCGCCGCCTCGACCTGGAGCGGGCCGCCGCTCACCGGCGAGATCGTGAGCTGCTCGGGACGCAGGCAGCGCGTGGCCGGGAGCGCGAGGCGCAGCCAGCGCCGCGCTTCCTCGGGCGTGAGCCAGTTGCCCGGTCCGAGGAAATTCATCAGCTCCTCATCCGGCGGCGCGGCGTAAAGCTGCGCCGTCGCGCCGGTGAAAAGCACGCGCCCGCCGCGCAGGCAGATGACCTCGCGCGCTTCGCCGATCGCCGTCGCGGGATCGTGCGTGGCCAGGACCAGCGACGCCCCGCTCGCCGCCAGATGATCGCGCACTACCTGCCAGTATTTCCCGACCCGCGCCGGATCGACGTGGACCAGCGGCTCATCCAGCACCAGCACCTCCGCCGGGCTGGCCAGCGCCCGCGCCACGGCGAGCCGCGATTGCTCGCCCTGCGACAGCTCCTCGGGCCGCGCCTCCGCCTTCTCGCGCAGATCGAACGCCGCGAGCAGCGCGTCGCTTTTCTCCCGCGGCGCGCCGACATATTCCAGGTGCTCGCGGCAGGTGCAGTGCGGCCACAGCCCGTCATCCGGCGGCACCCACGCCACGCGCGGTGCGCCCGTGATTTTCCCGGCGTCCGGCGTCTCGAAACCGGCGAGCAGATGGAGCAGCGAAGTCTTCCCTGCGCCCGACCAGCCGAGCACCGCCGTCGCCCCGCGCCGGATCGTCAGCGTCACCTCGCGCAGCCGCGCCGGGGCGAGGGAGACGGCGTCGAGTTGCCAGAGGGAATCAGCGGCCATGTCGCCGCGCATCAGGGCGCAACCGGTGGCAGCGGTCAACCGCGAAGCGGCTCGGCGGCAGCGGGGGCCTGCCGCCCTGGAGTCACGAGCGACCGCGCGTGAACGCTCGATCGGTGGCCCCTGCGTGGGCGAGGCGGACTATTTCGCGCTGACTGTACGCCGGGGATCGCGTTCTCCAAGGCCGCGGCTCCGGCGTCGGTGGCCTTCGAGGGCGCGGGTCGGACGCGACACCTGAGCCGGAGCGAAGCGGAGACAGACAGCCGCAGGCTGCCCGCAGGGCGAACGCAGTGAGTCAACGTCGCGCTACGTGCCGCTCACATTGCAACCAGGCAGCGCCTTCTTGATCTCGACGGCGGCGGATTTGGCGGCGGCGTCTCTGAGATCGAGATTCTTGAGTTTGGTGAACTTCTTGAGCACGGACGGGGACGGCCGAAGGTGGTGGGGCGCCGCTGGGCTATTTAGTGCCAGACCTTCAGGCCGGGGATCACCTTCTCCAGCTCCGCGGCGCCGGCGTCGGTCACTTTCGTGCGGGAGAAATGCACCGCCTTCAGCTTCTTCAGCGGCTTCAGCTTGAGCAGACCGGCGTCGGTGAGTTCGGGACTATCGCTGACCGCGAGGAGCGTGAGTTTCTTCAGCGC
>JBBQYR010000185.1:0-7915 GCA_038208565.1 Chthoniobacterales bacterium | reverse complement strand
CACCGCCTCCGGGGTGCCTCCGGTTTCTCTCAATATCCCCGGGTTTCACCCGGGGCTAATTTCCTTTCAGCCCTCCGGGCTGCGGGAGCGTCTGATTGTTTCCTGAAGTTGGTATGAGCTGACTCGCGGCGACAGAAGCCGGGGAGCACGGCGCTGCTTGGTCAGCGGCCAAACTTTTCCGGATTGGACGGCGACGAAGCGCCGCCCTCCTAGGCCGGTGTGCCGCGCGGGCTCGCGAGCAGACCGTGCTTCGGCGCGAAGACGAGCGCGAGGAGGAAGATCAGCGCTTGCACGAGCACCATGCAGGCGGCGGTCGAGCCGTTGATGAAGAAGCTGATGTAGACGCCCGCGAGGCTGGAGAAGACGGAGCTCGCGACGGCGATCCAGAGCATGCGGCCGAAGCGATCGGTGAGCAGGTAGGCGATGCAGCCGGGCGTCACGAGCATGGCGATGACGAGGATGATGCCGACCGCTTTGAGCGAAGCGACGATGGTCGCGGCGAGCAGCGCGAGCAGCAGGTAGTAGAGAAAACGCGTGGGCAGGCCGATGGCGCGGGCGTGGTTCGGATCAAAGCAGAAGAGCAGTAGATCGCGCCGCAGCGTGAGCACGATGAGCAGCGTGACGCCCGCGACGATGCAGCTCTCTCGCAGGTCGCTCGGCTCGATACCAAGGATGTTGCCGAAGAGGATGTGGTCGAGGTGCAGATCGGTTTTGACCTTGGTGAAAAGCACGAGGCCAAACGCGAAGAGCCCGGTGAAGACGACGCCCATCACGGTGTCCTCTTTCACGCGCGAGTTGGCTTTGATCCAACCGGTGGCGATGGCGCAGAACAAGCCGGACGAAAACGCGCCGAGCGCGAGCGGCGCGCCGAAGGCGTAGGCGATGACGATGCCGGGGAGAACGGCATGCGAGATGGCGTCGCCCATGAGCGACCAGCCCTTGAGCACGAGGAAACACGAGAGCACCGCGCACACTGCGCCGATGGCGGTGCCGACGATCATGGCGTCGGTCATGAACTGGAATTGGAAGGGCTCGAGCAGCTTTTCCATCAGGCAGCGGCGTGGCGCTGGGTGCGGGCGGCGATGAGGCCGTGCTTGGGCGCGAAGACGAGCGCGACGACGAAGAGCGCGCTTTGCAAAGTGACGATGCAGCCGCCGGTCGAGCCGTCGAAGAAGTAGCTGGCATACGCGCCGACGAGAGACGTGCCCACGCCCATGCTCACGGCGAGGCCGAGCATTTTACCGAAACGATCGGTGAGCAGGTAAGCGGTGGCGCCGGGCGTGACGAGCATCGCGACGACGAGCGTGGCGCCCACGGCTTGCAGCGCGGCGACGGTCGTCGCGGAGAGCAGAGTGAGGAGCAGCAGATTCAGGCCGGTGACGTTCAGGCCGAGGGCGCGGGCCTGTTGCGGGTCGAAGCAGAAGAGCAGCAGGTCGCGCCACTTCGCGCCGAGGATGACGAGCGTGACCACGGAGATGATGACGATCTGCCAGATGTCGCCGTCGGAAATGCCGAGGATGTTGCCCAGGATGATCGTCCGCAGGTCGATCGAGGTCGGGTAAAGCGAGATGAGCAGGATGCCGACCGCGAAGAACGAGGTGAAGATCACGCCGATGACCGCGTCCTCGCGGAGCCGCGTCTTGCGTTTCACAAAGCCCATGCCGAGCGCCGCGAGCAGCCCGGTGATGAAGGCGCCGGCGGTGAACGGCCAGCCCGCGAGATACGCGACGGCCACGCCCGGCACGACCGCGTGCGAGAGCGCGTCGCCCATGAGCGACCAGCCCTTGAGGGTGACGAAGCAGGAAAGAAACGCGCACACGCCGCCGATCAGCCCGGAGACGAAGATCGCCTTGAGCATGTATTCGTAGTGGAAGGGCGTGAGCAGCTCGGTCATTCGTCGTCGGGCTTTTCGGCGCGCTCCCTCACGATCTGCTCGCGGCCTTGGCGGTGGCTGTACTCGAGGTGCCCGCCTTTGCCGAAGACCAGCGGACGCTCGTCGTCGGTGAGCACGGTGACGGTGCGGCCGTCGTGCGGCTGGACGGTCGATTCGTCGAAGCGGAAATGGCGCAGCACGCCGCCGAAGGCCTGCGTGAGATTGTCCTCGGTGAAAACTTCGGCGGTCGGGCCGTAGGCGAGCACGGTGCGATTCACGAGCACGACCTGATCGCAAAACTCGGGCACCGAGCCGAGGTTGTGCGTGGAGACGAGCATGAGGTGGCCATCGCGGCGGAGGTCGCGGAGCAGTTCGATGATCGCGGTCTCGGTGCCGACATCCACACCGGTGAAGGGCTCGTCGAGCAGGATGATGCGCCCGCGCTGGGCGAGGGCGCGCGCGAGGAAAACGCGCTTCTTTTGCCCGCCGCTGAGTTCGCCGATCTGCCGGTCGCGAAACTCCAGCATGCCGACGCGCGTGAGGCTTTCCTCGACCACGCGGCGATCCTCGGCGCGCGGGATGCGGAGGAAATTCATGTAGCCGTAGCGGCCCATCATCACCACGTCCCAGACGCTCACCGGGAAGGTCCAGTCCACCTCTTCGCTCTGCGGCACGTAGGCCACGAGGTTGCGCTTCTGCGCGGCTTGAATGTCGTCGCCGAAGACGAGCACCTCGCCTTTGCTCGGCCGGACAAAGCCCATGATCGCCTTGAAAAGCGTGGACTTGCCGCTGCCGTTCACGCCGACGAGTGCGCAGACGGTGCCGCCATCGAGGCGGAAGCTGGCGTCGCGCAGGGCGATGTTGCCGTTCGGGTAGGTGACGGTGACGGCGCGGACGTCGAGGTGCAGCGCGGAGTCGGTCATTCGCCGAGCAGGCCCTTCACGATGGTCTCCACGTCGTACTCGAGCAGCCGCAGATAGCTGGGCACCGGCCCTTTTGCGTCGCTCAGTGAATCGACATAGAGCACGCCGCCGTAACGCGCGCCGGTTTCCTTGGCGACCTGCCGCGAGGGTTTGTCGCTCACGGTGCTCTCGCTGAAGACCACGGGGATTTTGTTCGCGCGGACGCCGTCGATGACCTTCTGCACCTGCTGCGGAGTGCCCTGCTGGTCGGCGTTCACAGCCCAGAGGAAGAGTTCCTTCAGCCCGAGGCTGCGCGCGAGATACGGGAACGCGCCCTCGCTGGTCACCAGCCAGCGCTGGTTCTCCGGCACGCGCTCCAGCTTTCCGCGGACGCGCGCTTCGATCGCCTGAAACTGCGCGGTGTAAGCCTTGGCGTTGGCGGTGTAGCCGGCTTCGTTCGCTGGGTCGATTTTCACCAGCGCCTTGCGGATGTTTTCGACGTAGATCGCGGCGTTTTGCAGCGACATCCAGGCGTGCGGGTTGGGCTTGCCGGTGTAGGGGCCCTCGGCGATGCCGATCGGCTCGATGCCTTCGGTGAGCACGGCGCTCGGGACGTTGCGCAGGTTGCGGAAAAACTTCTCGAACCAGCGTTCCAGATTCAACCCGTTCCAGAGGATGAGATCGGCTTTCTGCGCCTTCACGATGTCGCCGGGCGTGGGCTCGTAGCCGTGGATTTCCGCGCCGGGTTTGGTCACGGATTCGACCGTGGCGTAGTCGCCGGCGACGTTCTGCGCCATCTCGGCGATGATCGTGAAGGTGGTGACGACACGTTTCTTAGCGGCCCAGCAGGGCGTGGCCGGGAGGAGCAGGGCCAGCGCAAAACCGAACGAGACGAGATGGAGTTTCATCAGGGTGCGGTAGATAAGCCGCCGCGGCACAATTCACAATAATAAACTTAGACTCACCTAATTTTATTCGGAGTGATTGCCAAACTTTGACCGGCCCCGCACTTGACCAGCCCTGTCCGGTGCCGCTATCGCTGCTTTATGTCCTCCGCGAAGCTCGCCCGCCATGCCTCCTCCGCAGTAGAGGACTACCTTGAGCGCATCCTCGAACTCATCAACACCAAGGGTTACGCCCGTGTCGTGGACATCGCCGGGAGCCTCGGGATCTCGCAAGCCAGTGTGACGAACATGGTCCAGCGGCTCGATGCCGAGGGGCTGTTGAAATACGAAAAATACCGCGGCCTCGTGCTGACCACGGCGGGCGAAGAGCTGGCGCGGAACATCACGCGGCGTCATCAATTACTCACGGATTTCCTCAAACTCCTTGGTCTTGATGACGAGGTGATCTATCACGATGTGGAAGGAATGGAACACCACATCAGCCCACCCACGCTGCGCGCGATCGAGACGCTGACCAGCCATCTCCAGCGGCAACCTGCGCTCCTCGCCAAGGTGCGCGCCCAGATCGATGAAAATTGAAAAAACCTCCTTCGGCGGCTGGGCCAATTGCCTCCGCATCGCCAACGACCACGCCGAGCTGATCGTCACCCTCGACGTGGGGCCACGCGTGGTTTCCTACCAGCATCTCCCGGGCGGCAAGAATGTGCTGAAGGTGAACACCGAGGAGCAGGGCCGAAGTGGCGAAGACCAATTCATGGCGCGCGGCGGGCATCGCATCTGGCTCGCGCCGGAGGATGAGCGCACCTATCAGCCGGATAATTCGCCCGTGACCTACGAGCTGCTGCCGAATGGCGTGCGGCTGGAAAATGCCGCGCTGGCGCCGTGGCACATCAAAAAGACGCTGACCATCACGCTCGCGGCGGACACTTCCCTCGTGGCGCTGGATCACCGCGCGACCAATGAGGGCACCGATCCGGCAACGCTCGCGACGTGGGGTATCACGGTCATGGAAGCGGGCGGCTTGGAAATCATCCCGCGTCCGCCGATGGGGCATCATCCCCAGGATCTGCGGCCCAATCGCGTGCAAGTTTTCTGGCCTTATACCGATACGGCCGACGACCGTTGGCGCTGGGGTCGGGAGTTCATCACCCTGCGCCAGACCGCGCACAGCGCGCCGACGAAACTCGGCCTGCGCCACGAAATGAAATGGGTCGGCTACCTGTCGCGCCACGCGCTGTTCATGAAGCTCATCGAATTCGAGCCCGGCGCGACCTATCCCGATTTCGGCTGCAACTTCGAGACCTTCAGCAATGCGCAGATGCTCGAGATCGAGTCGCTCAGCCCGCTGCGCACGCTGTTGCCAGGCCAATCGGTCGGCCACACGGAATCGTGGCGCGTCTTCGGCTCCATCCCCGAGCCGCACTCACTGAAGGAGGAAGCGCTCGGCGATTGGATCGAGCCCTTCCTCGCCAAGATGGGCCTGCTCTGAAAATCTCCTCCATGTTCTTTCGGCGTCTTTTCGTTCTCCTCCCGCTCCTCGCCATCCCGGGATTTTTCTCGGGCTGCGCCACGGCTGATCCCAACACCGCCTCGCGTGCGACGATGCTCGCGGAGATCACCGCGGAGCCGCCGGGCGACTACTTCATCGGGCGGCGCTACCACAAGTTGGACTACAAATTCTGGGGTTACGTGCGGAAGCCGGGGCAGGCCTGGGCCACGGCGAAAATGGTGATGCTCAACGAGCACCAGAAGCTCGCGCCCGATCGCGAGCTCGGGAAAATCGGCAGCGACAACGGCTACGAATACAAGTTCTTCGGCACCTTCTCCGGCGACAGGGTTTACGAGCCGGCGAGCAACGGCTTCTATCCCGAGTTCGTGCTCAAGGGCTTCGAGCTGAAATCCGTGACGCCCGGGCCGATCTTCAAGACGCCCGGCGCGACGGACCCGAAACGCCGGATCATCGCCAAGCCTTACTAGCAAAAGCTCGCGCCTGGCGCGGAGTGGCGGGCTGGGCTGAGGTGCGCTTCCCCGTTCATGGCCTCTTCCACCCGCGATACACCCGAGATTTCCGGCGAGGAGCTCGAGGCTTCGATGCGGAGAAATGTCGCCGCAGGCGCGCTCGGCACGGTCTGGCTGGTCGCGGTCTATGGGCTTCCGCTGCCTCTTTTCATGGAGGCGATCAAGGCGAGCGGGTTTCAGCTCGGGCTCATGGGTGCGGTGCGGCAGGCGGCGATGTTCGCGCAGTTGCCGTCGGCGTTTTACGTCGAGCGGTTGGAGCGTCGGAAACCGTACTGGGCGACGGTGGCGATCATTCATCGGGCGGTGTGGCTGGTGCCGGCGCTCCTGCCGTTTCTATGGCCGGATGGCGGAGCGTACTGGGTCGTGGTGTTGATCGTCGCGCTCGGCATCAGTGATGCGCTCGGCAATGCGAGCACGGCGCCGTGGCTGAGCTGGATGGCGGATCTGCTGCCGGCGGGGCGGGCGGGACGATTCTGGGGTTCGCGCCAGCGGTTGCTTTCGATCGTGCTGCTCGTTGCGGCGTTGTCGTTTGGCTGGGTGCTGGATGCGGCGAATCGCTCCGGTCAGGGGCTGCTTGGTTTCTCGATCGTCTTCGGTCTCGCGGCTCTTTTCGGAATTGGCGACATCGTCGTACATCTCGGGGTGGCGGAGCCCACGCAGGTCCGGAGCGCGCCGGGGCAGTCGGCGTGGAGCCGGATCGCGGCGCCGCTGAAAAGCCGCGATTTTCGCCGCCTGACGATCGCCATGGGCGCGTGGACGGCGGCGCTGGCCTTGCCGGGCTACTTCAATGGCACGCCAGGATTTTTCAATGTGGTCTATCTCCACGACGCCTTCGGCGCGACTTACTCGGAAGCGTCGTGGCTGATCCTCGCCTCGGCGCTGGGCGCGATCCTGTGGTCGCAGGCCATCGGGCATCGCATCGATCGCTTCGGCGCACGGCGCGTGGCCATGACGCTCGTCGCGATCGGCCCGCTGTTCACGCTCGCTTGGTTTTTCGCTTCGCCGAAACACGTCACGCTTCCGCTCATCGGTTCCGTGCCGCAACCCGTGCTCCTGATGAGCGCGGCATCGCTGATCATCGGCGGATTTTACGCGGGCGTGCAGCTTTGTCAGTTGAGGCTCACACAGGCTTTCACCGGGAGCGCAGGGCGGACGGTGGCGATGGCCGTACACTGGTCATCGGTCGGCTTGATCGGGGCGATCGGCGCGTTGCTCGGCGGCTGGATCAAGGACCACTTCCCCGCGGCGTGGGGCGCATACACGCTGCCGCTCGGCGCGGCGTTTTCCTATTTCCACGTGCTCATCGCGCTGCAGGTGCTGCTCGCCTGGGGCGTGGCGCTGCCGCTGCTCAAGACCGTGCGCGACTCGGGGAGCCCGGCCGGATCTCGGAGTTAACCGCAGAGGCGCAGAGTCGCAGAGGGCCGCACAGAAAAAAAACGTCTCCTTCGCTGCAGTTGAGCCCGGATCCAGCGCTCCTCTCCGGGCTACTTCAGTGCGGCCCAGATGCGGTGGACGTCGTCGTTGTCTTCGATGGCTTGGATGAACTCACCGACTTCCTGGCGCTGCGTGTCGGTAAGATCGGGGAATTGCTTCGGCACGTAGCCGAGCTCGCTCGTCACCACGGTCCAGCCATTTTGCGAAAGCCATTTCGAAGCCGCGGCGGTCGCGGTGCGATCGGTGATGAAGCGCCCGCCTGCGACGCCCGCCGGGATGTCGTCGTTCTGATCGTGCGTGAGCGCTTCGACTTCGTCCGCGCCCGCTTCGATGGCGGCGGCTTCGAGATCGGTGCCCGCGTCGGGGTGGTGCGCTTCGACGAGACCCACGTGCTCGAAGAGGAACTTGTTGCTGCCCGGCGCGCCGAGCTGGCCTTTCTTGAAAAGCAGGCGGATGTCCGGTGCGGTGCGGTTGTTGTTGTCGGTCATCACCTCGACGATCACCGGCACTTTATGCGGCGTGTAACCCTCGAAAACGACGTGTTCCAAGGTGAGCTTCTCGGCGCCAATCCCTGCGCCCTTCTTGATCGCGCGCTCGATGACGTCGCGGGTCACGCTCTGGCGGCGCGCCTTTTCGACCGCGGCGAAGAGTCGCGGATTCCCGTCGGGTTCAGGCCCGCCGAGCTTCGAGGCGACCATGATTTCTTTGACCAGTTTGCCGACCATCTGGCCTTTTTTCAGGCCGGCGACTTCGCGTTTAGCTTGGAGCCATTGGCGTCCCAT
>JBBQYR010000184.1:0-8131 GCA_038208565.1 Chthoniobacterales bacterium | reverse complement strand
TCCACGTCCTTGCCGCCTTTGTTGCGCCCTGTGTTTACGTCGATGGCGATGAGTGCCTCAGTTTCATCGATGACGATGTAACCGCCGCACGGCAGCCAGACCTGACGGTGGAAGGAGTCGTCGATCTGCTTTTGAATCTGGTACTGCTCGAAGATGGGCGTCGTGCCCGGGTAGTGCTTGATGCGCGTGGCCGAGCGCTTGGAGATCTGCCCGACGAGTTCCGTCATGCAATTGACCGCCGTCTCGTCGTCGCACACCACTTCGTCGATTTCGTCGGTGAGGAAATCGCGCACGGTGCGTTCGATGAGGTCGGGTTCGGCGAAGACGCAGGCCGGCGCGGGTTTGGCTTTCATCGCGTCCTCGATCGCCTTCCACTGCTCGAGGAGATAGGCGAGATCGCGCACGAAATAACGCGCTTTTTGGCCTTCGCCCACGGTCCGGACGATCACGCCCATGTTCTCCGGGACGTTCAGTTCCTTGAGAATCTTGCGCAACCGGTCACGCTCCTTCGGTGACTCGATCTTGCGCGAGATACCGCTCTGGTCCGAGTAGGGCATGAGCACGAGAAACCGCCCGGCGAGCGAGAGATTCGTGGTGATGCGCGGGCCCTTGGTGCTGATCGGGCCTTTCGTGACCTGCACGAGCACTTCCGAACCCACGGGGTAAATCTTCGGGATGTCGGCCGCCGTGATACGTTTGTTCTCCTTCTTGCCGCCATTCACACGCTCGACTTGCTCGACGCCGCTATCGAGCGCCGCCGGCAGGGCATCCCAGAAATGGAGGAACGCATTCTTCTCGAAGCCGATGTCCACGAACATCGCCTTGAGACCGTGTTCAATGTTTTTAACGCGGCCCTTGAAGATGCTGCCGACGATGTTGCGGTCGGTTTCGCGCTCGATGGAATATTCCTCGAGCACACCGCCCTCCAGGAGGGCGACCCGACGTTCGAGCTTTTCAGCGTTGATGATCAGTTTGTTGCCGGTCTGGCGCGGAGCCAGGCCGATCAATCTTTTGACGCGTTCGGTCATGGAAAGGAGTTTGGGGTAAAGATTTTTGAGCACGGGTGAGGTCAACGCCTCGGTGGACCTGCCGGTTTGGGCGGGTTCGGTGCGGAGGGTTTCGCACCGAAAATTCGTTGGAAAAAATTGCGTTTTTCGGTTGGTTGCGCGGCGTCGCTTCGGCCACCGCGCTGTTTGCCGCGGGCATCGGCGTCCGCCCGAATGTCCGGCTTGGCACCGATCTGTTTCTGGTCCTTGGGTTTGATCGGGGCGTCCACATGGTCGGCCGTTTCGCGGTCATCGGCGATGGCGGCGACTTGCGCGTTCTTCGCGTAATCCACCGCTTCGATCTGAGCAAAGCTGCCCTTGGCTGGTTCGAGTTTGGCGAGGCCGGGGTCGTAACCTTTTTCGAGAGCGAAACTTTCCTCCATGATCTTCTGCGCAATCGGTGCGGAAACGCCGCCGCCCGACTTGGCGCCCTGGACCATCACGCAGACGGCAAATTGCGGATCGTCATATGGCGCGAAGGTGATGAACCACGTGTGGTTGTCCTGTTTGTTGCCGCGCCAAAACTGCGCCGTGCCGGTCTTGCCCGCGACTTCCATTCCCTTGATCTGCGCGCGCTTGCCGGTGCCGCCAGCTTCCTGCACGACCTTCCACATGCCGCGCCGGACCTGCTCGATCTGCTCGCTCGTCACGCCGGCTGCGCGCAAATCCGCGCGCACCACGGGTTCCGGCGGCGCGACCAGTTTCCCGGTCTCGGGATCGACTACGTCCTTCCCCTGCTGATCGGTGACGCGCAGTACCAGGCGCGGCTGATAGGAGATGCCGCGATTCGCGACCGTCGCCGTAACCATGGCCATCTGCAGGGGCGACGCGAGGACGAAGCCCTGACCGATGGAAGTGTTGGCCGTGTAACCTTCCGACCAGCGTTCGCTGGGGCTGATCGTCTTCAGCCAAGTCGGACTCGGAAGAATGCCGGGACTTTCACCCGTCAGCGGTATGCCCGATTTCTTACCAAGACCAAGTTGCTCACCGACGGCGACGATGTTGTCGATCTTGGCCGCGTTGCCCCACTGATAGAAAAAGGAGTTGCACGACTGCTTCAGTGCATCGGCCAGCGAGAGATTGCCGTGCGCACCACCCTTCGAAGCGATCCAGCATTTCATGTATTTGGAGCCGTAGGTCACACCGCCGGAGCAATTGTAAGTGCGAGTCGCTGGCAGTCCCGCGCGCAAACCGGCCAGTGCGATGGGCACTTTGTAGGTCGATCCAGGCGCGTAGCTTTGGATCGCGCGATTGGTCAGCGGATCGGTTTCGTCGTCATTGAGCACCTTCCAGTCATCCTTCGAGACACTTGGGATGAAAGTGTTCGGGTCGTAGGATGGCACCGTGGCCATGGCAAGGATATCGCCGTTTTTCGGATTCACCACAACTGCGGCGCCACGGCCGACCGCCCGCAGCGCGCGCTCAGCGATGTATTGGATGCGGGCGTCGATCGTCAGGTAGATGTTGTTGCCCTGCTTGGGCGGGTCGCGGCGGAGTTCGCCTTCGATGATGCCTTTGACGTTGCGCGTCATGACCCGCACGCCTGGCGTGCCGCGGATCCACTTGTCGTAGGCCAATTCGATCTGCGATTTCCCCTCCACATCGGGGGAGTAAAACGTGAAGTTTTTCACGTCCGGCAGTTCGTCGATATTCACCGGCGCGCCGACGTAACCGAGCAAATGCGCACCGAGCGCGCCATACACATATTGGCGCACGGGTTTGACCGAAATCTCCACGCCCGGCAGCCCAACATCGTGTTCGGAGAAACGCGCGATGGTCGCGAAGTCGAGTTCCTCCTGGTAGGTGAACGGGACCAGCGTGTCGTTGCGAAAGTGTTTCTGGAGCCGCTCGGAGTTGTAGTCCTGGCGGAGCTTCAATTCCTCCAAGCGCGGCTGGACGCTCTCGTTCACGATCTGAACGATGTCCGGCTCCTTCATCTTCTTTTTCATCTGCCGCACCGTCGCGAGGTATTCATTGACCGGCACCGAGCCCATTTGATCGCGATAACCGCGGACCATGTCGGGCAGATAGAAATCCACTTCGTAACTCGCGCGATTGGCCACCAGAGTGACGCCGTTGCGATCGCGGATTTCTCCACGCACCGACGGAATGCGCACGGTAACCTCGGACCGGCTGGCGATTTTCTTGGTCCACATCGAGCCGCGCGCCACCTGCTCCCACCAGAGTTTTCCGATGAGGATGCCCATGCCGCAGAGCATGGCGAAGGCGAGGAAGATCACGCGCCACTCGGCGCTGGGACGTCGGGAAAATGCTCGGGCCATATCAACGGGAACGGCGGGCGCTCCGCTCCGGCTGCGGGTCGTAGCCTACGAGGAACGCGAGGTAATTTAACGCGAAGAAAAAGAAGGGCGACAACAACACGGCCACCAAGCCCGCTCCGCCAATGCGCCACCAGATTTCCTTGTCGAAAAAGAAAACCACGGGTTCGCGGCGAAAGGTGATCATGAGGTATTCAGCCAAAACGATAAAAGCGGTACACACGCCGCTGAGCAGGCAGTGGATTTCCCAGCGCCCTCTTTGGAAGAGAGGCCGGAACCCGCCCATCAGTGCGCCGAGCGCCGCGTAGAGGACAATCGACCAGCCCATGGCGATTTCAACATTCCCTTCCACGCTCAGGGAATTGAGCGCGTCCCACATCAGCCCGCCGCAAAAGGCCAGGGCCAGCATGCCGGGCACCGGCAGGGCCAGAGCACCATAGAACATGATGATCGGCATCAGGAAAACCCGGGCGCCAATGACCGGCACCGGGTCGATGAAATGCTGCGCGACCAGCGTCAGAAACATCGCGATGAGGAGCAGGCCAAAGAAGATCACTTGCTTTCTCCGACGACGACGAAGACGTCTTCAAGGGTAGTGAGATCGACCGCCGGCACGACCGTGGCGTGGCCATCCAGTTCGCGGGTCTTGAATTCTTTGACCTGGCCGATGAGCACGCCCGACGGGAAGACGCCGCCCACACCCGAGGTGTAGATGTTCGCGCCCGACGTGAGGTTGGCCTGCTTGGAAAGGAAATTGAGGCCGATGCTCGGCGTGGAGCCACTCGAGACGCGCTCGCCCTTCACGATCCCCTGCTCCTGCGTGCCTTCGACTTTCGCCGAGACCCGGCAAGTTTCATCGGCAATGAGCACGATGGTCGCCGAATGCTCGGATACTACCGAGGTCTTACCGACCAGCCCGACATCCGTCAGCACCGGCTGATCGTCTTTGATGCCCTCCGCGCTGCCGCGGTCGATGACGATTTTGTTGTACCAAGTCGAGGCGTCACGCGCGACGATCCGAGCTGGGAGCAGCTTGAAGACCGAGCGTTTGCTATACTCCAGAGAACTCCGCAGCCGGTTATTCTCGATCTCGAGGCCGCGCAACGTCTGATTCGTCGCGCTGAGTTCCTTGTTCGCGATCATCAGCCGCTTGTTCTCGGATTCGAGTTGTTCGAGCGTCTTCAGGCCTTCGCGGAAATCGCGATACTTCTTTTCCATCGACGACCCCGTTTTCAGAAACGGCGAGATCATGCCGAGGAAACCCGCCTGCACGCGCCGCATATTGTGCGGGCTGAGGAAAAGAATCAGCGCTGTCAGCGCGACAAAAATGATGATGGAGGGGATGACGATGCGCCGGCTCATGCGTGATGATGCAATGCCGCGGCGGAGGGCCGGGCAGGGTTCCTGGAAGAATTGCGATTAAAAGGAGCGGTCATGCCCGCGATGGTTCAGTGGGACCAGCGGCTGTCCGTCGTCGCCACCTGACGCAGGAACTTGATCTCGCTGAGCGCGCGACCCGTGCCTTCGGCCACGGCGCTGAGCGGATCCTCCGCGACATGCACGGGGAGTCCTGTTTCTTCGGTGAGCAAACGATCGAGGCCGCGCAAAAGCGCGCCGCCGCCCGCGAGCACAAGCCCACGGTCAACAAGGTCGGCGGAAAGTTCGGGCGGGCAGCGTTCGAGGGTCACGCGTACCGAATCGACGATCGTCGAAATCGGTTCGAGCAACGCCTCGCGCACTTCCTGCGAGGTGATGGTTAAAGTCTTCGGCAAACCGGCGACGAGATCGCGTCCCTTCACTTCCATCGTCGTTTCCTTCTCTATTGGATACGCGCTGCCGGTCTTGATTTTGATGTCCTCCGCCGTGCGCTCGCCGATCATCAAATTGTAAGCGCGCTTCATGTACTGGATGATCGCCTCGTCCAACTCATCACCCGCCACGCGCACGCTGCGGCAGAAGACGATTCCCGAGAGCGAAATCAGCGCGACCTCCGTGGTGCCACCACCGATGTCGATGATCATATTCCCCGCCGCATCCTGCACCGGCAGACCACACCCGATCGCCGCCGCCATCGGCTCTTCGATGAGATGCACCTCGCGCGCCCCGGCCCGCAGCGCCGACTCTTTCACCGCGCGTTTTTCCACCTCCGTGATGCCGGACGGAACCGCGCTCACCCCCCGCGGACGCGGCTTCACCCACGCCCGGCGTGGATGCACCTTATGGATGAAATGCCGGAGCATCGCCTCGGTGATTTCGAAGTCCGCGATGACGCCGTCCTTGAGCGGGCGAATCGCCACGATGTTCCCCGGCGTGCGCCCGAGCATTCGTTTGGCTTCGTCGCCCACCGCCAGCACGTGAGTCGTACCGACTTGCACCGCCACGACCGACGGCTCGCGCAGGACGATGCCGTGGTCCTTCACATAAACCAGTGTGTTCGCGGTTCCTAGATCGATCCCAATGTCATTGGAGAGCAGCCCAAATAATCCATTAAACATTCAAAAATAACCTCTTCGTAAGTCGTAAAGTTGATTGAGGGAGTGATGCCCTTTGAGACACCGAGGCGCCACGGGATCAACGTTCTTCCCGTTTTCAGACAGGGCGCTACAGGGGCCAAAAGACGGTTACAAATAGGGGGCACTGCCCAGTAGCGTCAAAAGAAATCGCGGGACATTGTTTCCCGCACCGGGCGCTCTTCATTCCGCGATTGAGAAGTCCGCACGGTCAGCGAAAGTCAGCCGCCAGTCGCACCGCATCCGAAACCCCACCGCCGACCGCCATGAATTCACGCCGCATTCTGTTCCGCCTCGTCCCGATCGTCATTGCCGGGCTCGTCGTCTTCTACCAATTCATCTCGGCCGAAAAGGTCACCAACGACGCCGGACGCACCGCGCGCTACGCCTTGAACTCCGAGCAGGAGCAGGCGCTCGGTCTGCAGAGCTACCAGCAGGTGCTCAGCGAAGTGCAGACCGTCACCAGCGGTCCCGAATACGAACTCGTGAAGCGCGTCGCCGAGCGGCTGGCGGCGGCGACCGGCAAGGCCGCCCAGACTTTCGACTGGAAGGTCTCCCTCGTCCGCAGCCCGCAGATCAACGCCTTCTGCCTGCCCGGCGGGAAGATCGTGGTCTACACCGGCATCCTTTCTGTCGCCAAAACCGAGGCCGGCCTCGCCGCGGTCATGGGCCACGAGATGGCGCACGCCACGTTGCGCCACGGCAGCGAGCGGCTGCTTTCGCAAAAAGCCACGCAGACCTTCATGACCGGCGTGCAGGTTTCCGTCGGTGACATGAGCTACGAGCAGCAACGCGCCGTCATGGGCGCGCTCGGCGCCGGCGCACAATACGGAATCCTGCTCCCCTTCAGCCGCGATCACGAAAGCGAAGCTGACGCCATCGGTCTGCGCTATATGGCCCGGGCCGGATACGACCCGCGCGAAGCCGTCGAATTCTGGAAGCGCATGAGCGAAGCCACGGCGCGCGGCGGCGACAAGCCGCCCGAGTTCATGTCCACCCATCCGAGCGACTCGACCCGCATCGCCAATCTCCAGCGCCTCCTCCCGGAAGCGCTGAAAGAATATCAGCAGACGCAGTAACCGCGCCGACTCAGCGGATCGCCAGTTCCAGCGGGTTCGCCTTCCAAATGCCGTGGCGCGACATGAATTTCAGCACGGTCCGCGGATACATCGATGTCGTCGTCGCACCCGAAGCCATCAGCGCGATCAGCCGATTGAAATACGTCTTCATCCCATCGCTGATCCGCCCCGGATAAGCCTGCTCGAAATGATTCCCGGTGTGATACATCGCGAACATCTTCCCGTCGTAAAAGTATTCGATCAGCTCCATCCACGCCTTGATACTTCGGCGCATCTCGCGCGTGTACGACGGCAGATCGTCCAGCCGCTCGCTGAGCAATTCCGCCGAATGCAACGCCAGCCACATGCCCGGCGAAAGCATCGGATCGACGAAACCAAACGCATCCCCGGTCATCACCCAACCCGGCCCGTGCCCCCGCTCGGAGACGAGCTGGTAGTTGGTATAAACCGAGACCTCGGTGATCCGGCGACGATTGCGCCCGGCATCGGAAAGCTGCGAGTCGCGCTCGATGATCGCCTCGAGCCGTTCCTCCGGCGTGTCGCCGAGCTTCGCCGCCTCGTTCTTGTTTAAGACCGCGCCCACCGAGAGACAGTCGCGCAGCGGAATTCGCCAACTCCAGCCCGCGTGATCCAACCGCCCGATCACCACCTGCCCGCGCGGCGGATGCTCCACAAAACCTTCGTAGTGCGCGAAGTAAGCTACGTCCTTCCGCGGCCCAACCTCCGCCGGAATCTCCATCGTGCGCGCAAACAGTCGGCTGCGCCCCGAGGAATCGACGAGCAGGTCCGGTTGCCGTCCGTTGAGCCAGGGCGCTTGCTCCAGCGTTTCTCCCGCCAGCCTGAGACCATCGGCCCCGACGCGCTCCACCTTCGCCCGCACCTTCGCTCGCTTGGTCCCGAGTTCATCCGCGCGCGTTTCGATCAGGCGATCGAGCGCAGGGCGCGGTGCGTTGTAGGCATAAGTCGGCAGCACCCCATTCACCGACTCGAAACAGAAATCGATCTCTTGCTCGCGCCCAAAAGTGAACGTCACGCCCGGCTTGTATTGGCAAAACGCGGCTGCGCGTTCCTCAATCCCGAGTTTGCGCAGCACTGGGACAATCGAGGGAATCAGCGACTCGCCTACGATGAGATCCGGGCGCCGGCCATCGTCGAAGATCGTCACGTCCACGCCCTTCATCGCGAGAAGCGCCGCGAGCGTCGCGCCCGAGGGGCCG
>JBBQYR010000183.1:0-8227 GCA_038208565.1 Chthoniobacterales bacterium | reverse complement strand
CTTTTACTCGCAGGGCCGCTACGACGACGCCATGAACGCCCTTAAAAAAGCGCTCACCATCAATCCAAATAATGTCACCGCCTACCGATACCTTGGTATGGTCTGCACGGCGAAGGGATGGCACGATGCAGCCAGGAACGCATTGGAACGTGCTCAAGAACTCGATCCGAGCTACGGCGAACCCGATTCGCTACCCAACGAAATTCCAGCCACGTTCCGACCAAATGACGCCTAACTTCGAAGGTCGCATGCCGCGAAGCTGGCAAGCAACCCTGGTTGAACAAGCCCGGTTTGGCGAACCCGCGTCGCAGGAGAGTCCCTCTGCGGTTTTCATTTTTTCTCGTCCCCAAAGTTTGCGCAGCGCTTTGAGGACGAGAGGAAAAAAATCCAACGAATCGCATGCCGCATGACACTCGCAGCCATCGTTGCTCTCATTCTCGGCTTGGGTGCACTGCTTCTTTACGCGCTTGCCGAGGCAGCTTTCGATGCGGTTTGCGGCTACATCGGTGCTTCGAGCGTCTGGCTCCTTTCGTTCGGTCGCGTGCGCATGGACCCACTTCGCGGCGGCGAGTCAGTTTTGGCCTCTTGGCTCGGAGTCATCTTCACGGTTCTACTTGCCCTCGGCATCTGCTACACCTTTCAGCGCTCCTGAGCCCAGAGCGCGGCATCCAAGGCAGAACTCTCCCATGACGCAGCAACCAACGTCGCCTAACCCGTATGCGCTGCAGCGAATATCTCCGTGCGTCACGGCACCTTCTTCCACCGCCGCCTTTCCGCCCACCATGCAGGTGCCGCGCCGCACTCGGCGGTCGCTGAGCTTGAGGTCGTTGACGCTGCTACGTTCCCACCGCGAATGACGGCCAATGAGTAACCGCAAACACGAAGCCGAACCGGAGAACGTTCCTGGAAATTTCTACGTTCAGCGATATCAGTGCGTCATTTGCATGCGGCCGGTCGAGGTGGCACCAGGCATCTTCGGTTTCCACGATGCCTCGGTTGTCAGCGGCTCGCATGGAGGCAGTCATTGCTATGTCGCGCGGCAACCATTCTCCCCCGCAGAGGTTGCTCTTACTATTGAGGCCGTCACTGGTTCATGCTGCGGGCCTGTTCGCTACAGCGGCACCGATCGTGACATTATTGCTCGCATCCGCGCCGGGGAGAGCGCCATCAGTTGTGACCACCTTTCATAAACTCAGCGGTAACGTCTATGCGCTGCAGCACTGAGCTTGAAGGTCGTAGGCGCATTGCCACGCTGAATTTGAGTTGAAGACACTTTCGCTCGCAAGTAGCCCACATGTTGCGCCGTTTCATCGTCACCAGTCTTGCCATTTTGGTTGCCGTTACGGCGGTAGCATACGCACTTTTCCAACGGTCGTGGATTCCCGCTTACTGGGAGGCAGAGCCCTTGCACCGGATTGCCGCCGAGTTTGGTCGCAGTCTCTCTGAGCGCCTCTACGATGAACGTCGCCTTGATGAAATGCGATGGACCGACGTGACCACGCTTTTGGCAGACGACCGTTTTGCACCGTTGAGAGATAGAGGTTTTGTGCCATCCTCCCAGACCGAGATTCTTATCACGATTCGGCTCAACGACCGATTCGATGCTCCAATCCGGAAAGATGGATTCACGTCCCTTCACAGACGATAGCCGGGAGCCCATGAAGAGCCTTTACGAGATTCCAGCCGACATCTACGAGCGAGTCCACGAGGCAATGCTTGCCATCGCCAACGCCAGCCAAGCAGGCGACGAGGTTCTCTGCGCTGCGCACTACGACCAGCTTCGCGAGTTTTGCGAGCAGCAGACTGCCGCAGGTCGCGGTTCAGGTTTCATGTGGGAAGCGCTCGCTGATGTCACCGATCACTCCTCACAGCGGTTGGCCTACTACAAGCGTTCTCTGGCACACGCGCAGCACAACTCTGAACCCACGCACACCGTCTTACTCGCTATCGGTCAGTCCCACGCCGAGGCCGGCGATTGGTTACGCGCCGAACCACTCTTGGTGGCGGCTCGGCAGCAGGCGATTACTTGCGGCGACGCTGACACCGAAGGCGAGGCTATTTCCTTCTTACTTCAAGTCCCAACCAATGACGCTTGAACATGCGCTGCAGCGCTCCGCACGTCATGGCAGATGCTTCCACCACCGCCTTTCCGCCCACCATGCCCGGCGCCGCGCCGCACCCCGCGGGCGCTGAGCTTGGGGTCGGCGCTGTTACGCTCATCCTGTGAATGAACGCAACCAAACACCCGGTTTTCCGTGGCACTTTTGCGCAGCGCTGCTTGGGCTCCCATCCTTCGTTTACTCCGGGTATGTGCTTTTCCCCGCCGAACTATGGCTCGGCAAGTCTTTTTTTTCGGCACTCCGGAGCGGAATCTTCCCCTCTCCGCGGCGCGAATTCCACGCGTCCCTCCGCCGGGACCAAGCCTCCTTCCGCCGGGACCAAGCGTGGTTCCGGCGCGGAGACACTGCCTCCCGCCGTCGAGGAGCCTCCTCTTATCATCGAGGAACCGCCTCCCGCCGCCGACGAGCTCCTCCACGGCAAAAAGGCGCTCCTCCGCCGTGAAAAGGCCCTCCTCTCCGGCGAAAAGGCACTCGTCTGCGACGAAAAGGAGTGCAGTTCCAAAGGAGACACCCCTCCCGGACCGGCTAAATGGTCAAAAACCGCCAGTCCCCGCACCTGTCTAAAGTGAGACACCCCTCGTTCCCAAAGTTAGCGCACGCTGCGCTAACTTTGGAAACGAGAGGAATCCGGTCACCAACAATGTCGGTGATTACGCGCATCTGTTTTCTAATATGCTCAGGGAGTTCACGGTCTCGGCGATTTTTGTGGGCCACACCGGACGTAAATCCCGAACTGGGGTATTCCAGCAATATCCATCCACTCCACGCCCCTTTGCCAGAGACACCTCTGGCTGTTTCCCCGGAAGATGGCTTGGTCACTTTTTTAAACGAAGCCGGCTACGTTTCCCGCTGTAAATTTACCTACCAGTTCGACGGGGTACCGATCGAGAAAGAGACCGGTCGTATGGCGCTGAGCAACAAAATCCGCTACGAGATTCCGGGCCGTGCCACCCAGATCCGCGTCATGGGAGAAGGGGAAACCGGTCTGGACTGGGATTGGTGGCGAGTCACGTTTGACAAGTCCTACGACACCCCACCCCGGCTTTGTTTCAAATCTCAAACCACCACCTTGGAACAACACTGGAATAACGCCTGCACCTAAAGCCCGGCGAAAAAAATAGGGATCAGGCGAGAATGGCGCTAAGATAAGGGCGTTTTGGGAAGAGTTTTCTGAGGGCGGTTCCGGCGGGGAAGATTGCCGGTTTGGTGTCTTGGTCTGGTCAGGAGTTGATAGTTTTTGGCTCGGCGTTTTCGGGCGCGCGGTTCGCTGCGGCCGGGACGTTCCGGGACGGGGTCACGGGCGATGGCGGCGAGCATCTGGTCGATGAGTCGATCCTGCTGGCGCGGCGTCCCGCCAGCGGCGGCGATGACACTGGTCCACTGGCGCAGGGTATCCAGCGATCCCTTGAAGCTGATGCGTTCCAGAGGCACGCGGTGGAGGTGGGCGCTGCGCTGCATCAGGCAGCAGATGAGATTATAGGCAATCCGCTGGAGTAGCACCTCGCGCTGGATCATCTCGGGGCTTTGGCAACGCAGCACGTCCATGGCCAGCGACACCTTGATCTGATGGAAGTGCAACTCCACGTGCCAACGCTCGCCGGATAGTTCGCGCAGGGCCGTCGCAGGGTAGGCCTGCGCATCGAGCAAGGTGGTCACCAGCACCACCTCGCGAGTGCGAAAGCCCGGCACGGCCACGCGCAGGCGGATCATCCGCAAGGTCAGCGTGGCGGGCAGGGCGGCGAACTCCTCCACGCTCCACGCTTCGGGGCGTTTCACGGGCTTCTGCCACACGATCAAGCGGTCATCAGGACCGAGCGCCCGGCCGGCACGGAAGTCGGCCGGGCGCTTCTGATGCAGCCGCATCACACTATCCACGCCCCGCTGCTGCAGGCCGACCAGCGCCGCATAGGAGCAAAAGCCCCGGTCGGCGAGGAGCACATCGCCCTTCTCAAGCTTGTCCCACAACTGGCGAAAAAGCAGGCTTTCGTGAACGTGCAGGTTGCCCGAGGCGCTCTCCAGCAAGGCCCCGCTGCTCAGGGAAAAGAGTCCCACCAGTTTCAGTTGCGGGAAACCGCAGCCGGGCTTCTGGCCGCTGGGTTGGGGCCAGAGCGCCTGATTGGCCGGCGTATCCGGCATGGAAATGCCCGTGCCATCGACGATCTTCACCGCCCGCCCGGCCAGCCAGCGTTCGGCCTTGAGAACATTCCGCTCCAAGCTCCAGGACAGATGGCCCGCAATGAGCTCCAGCGCCGCCGGATCGAGCCGCGCCCGCGCCTGGCAATAGGCACTTGGTCGATCCGCTCAGACTCTCCCCCGCCGCCGCCGTCTCCCGCCGCCACACTTCCACCCGTCGCACGATCTCCCGACACGAACTGCCCGGGCTGAGGATCTGGGCGACAAACGCCCAAAATGTGACCTGCGGAGTAAAGACCCGCTCGCGGCTATTGCGGCCGGTTGGACTCGCCGCCAACCGGGCCTCGGGGATGAGATGCCCGAAAAGTTCGTAAAGCCCCTGCAATGAGTTCAAGCGCCCCACTTTCCGGAGCGCTCCCCGCGCCGGACGACCGAAAAGCAGCGGCCCAAATGCTTTGAAAAACGGGGTCGAGCTGGACATCCATTTTGCTATCATTTCGACTCTTTTTCACCCAGCCAAATCCGTCCTAAAATCGCCTTATCTTAGCGCCATTCGGGGCAGGCGACATTTCTTGACTGAGCTTAATCAAGGCGCGGAACCCAAAAGCTCCACCAACCCACCCACGGCCACCGGAGCGATGCTCAGCGCGCGCTTTCGATCAGCTCCGCAAATTGCTGGAAGAAGTAGCTCGCGTCGTTCGGGCCGGGCGCGGCCTCGGGGTGATACTGGACGCTGAAGATGGGGAGCGACTTGTGCCGCAGGCCTTCGACGGTGTGGTCGTTGAGGTTGAGGTGCGAAACCTCGACGTCGCTCGGCAGGGATTCCGCATCGACCGCGAACCCGTGATTCTGCGAGGTGATCGTGACCTTGCCCGTGGCCAGATCCTGCACGGGCTGGTTGCCGCCACGGTGACCGAACTTGAGTTTGAAAGTCTTCCCGCCGACCGCGTAGCCGAGCATCTGGTGGCCGAGGCAGATCCCGAAGATCGGCGTGCGCCCCATCAGCCCGCGGATGCTCTCATGCACATAGGTCAGCGCTGCGGGATCGCCGGGGCCGTTGGAAAGGAACACGCCTTCCGGCTTCATCGCGAGGACCTCGGCGGCGCTCGTCTGCGCAGGCACGACCTGCACTTGGAAGCCCTCCTGCCGCAGCCGCCGCAGGATGTTTTTCTTCATTCCGAAATCATAGGCGACGATCCGGTGCTTCACCGGCGGGAGCGGGCCGAAAGCCTCACCATCTTCCGTGGCCGTCGGGCCGTCGCCCTTCACGATCGTCCACGGGCGGCTCTCCTTGTCTTCCGGGTCCCACGCGAAGGCCGCCTTGGGCGTCACTTCCTTCACATAATCCGAGCCGGCCATCGGGGGCGCCGCCTTGGCCCGCGCGACCGCTTCTTCCAGCGAGATGTCTTCCGTGGTGAGGCAGCCCTGCATGGCGCCGCGCGAGCGCAGATGTTTGGTCAGCGCCCGGGTATCGACGCCCTGGATGCCGGGGACGCCCCAGCGCTTCAAATATTCGTCGAGGGTGCCGCGCGAACGCCAGTTACTCGCCACGGGGCTGAGCTCCTCGATGACGTAGCCGCGCACATGCACCGCGGTGCTTTCGTCATCGTGTTCGTTCACGCCGTAGTTGCCGATCTGCGGCGCGGTCATGGCCACGATCTGGCCGCGATACGACGGATTGGTGAGCACTTCCTGATAACCAGTCATGGACGTGTTAAAGCAAACTTCGCCGACCGTGGAACCGGTCGCACCAAAGGATTCGCCGAGGAAAGTTCGTCCGTCTTCAAGAGCCAGAATTGCGCGCATGTGGCGCGTAAAATAGGCGGAAGCTTCGCGAGATGAAGCGGAATCTGTGGGCTGGGCTGAACATTTGTCTCGCGCGCCCCCGCCGCCCAGTTTCAACATCCTCGACGCGACGATGAATGCTTCACTTTTCTCCCGGATCGGGCGCGGCTACGCCTCGAAATTTCTCGCAGTCCTCCTCACGGGAGCGCTGCCCGCTTGCACGAATATCAAGAACGACGGCCAGCGCACCCGCACCGAAGGCGCGCTGACCGGTGCCGCCGCAGGAGCCGCGCTCGGAGCCGGGGCCGGGGCACTTTTGAAAAAGAATGGGCAAGGCGCGCTCGTCGGCGCCGCGGCGGGCGCGGTGGCCGGAGGACTGGTGGGCGCGGCGGTGGGCGATTCGGTGGCGCAGAAGAAGGAAGGATATGCCGGGCAGGAAAGCGCGCTCACTTCCCAGCTCGAAGGGCTCAATCGCCAGATCGCGAGCCGCAAGGAATACAACGCCAAACTCGGCGAGGTGATCGCGACGAAGGAACAGCAGCTCGCCACCGTGCTCGCCGCGGATCGCTCCGCCGGGCCGACGGTGCAGGAGTTCGACCTGCGCACTTCCATCAACTCGAAGGTCGGCCAGGTCGATCGCGCGGCGCGCTCCTGGCAGGACACGATCGACGCGCACAAAAAAGTCCTCGCCGCCGCGGGCCAGGACCCACGGGCGCCGGAGTTGGAGACGGAAATCAATCGCCTCGCCGAAGAGCGCGCCGCACTCCTTCGCCAGAAAGCGCGCCTGCTTTCGATCAACGAGAAACTCGGCAGCAAGTGAAACGCGTCGCTGCTTTCGCCGCCGCGGTCGCGTGTCTGGCTATCGCCGCGTGTGAAACCACGGGCGATCCCCGCGCGGGCGGACTCTTCGGCTGGAGCGAAGACAAAGCCAAGGCGCGCCAGCAGGAAAAGCGCGATGCGGTGAGCCACGCGGAATCGCGGCTGAGCCGGGAGAACGAACGCGGAGCGGCGCTCGATGCGCGGCGCACCGGCACCGAGCAACGCCTTTCCAGCGCCCAAGCCGGCAACCAACGCGCCGAGCAATTGCTTCGCGCCCGACGCGCCGTGCTCATCGCCAAGTGCGATCAACTCGAAGCGGAAAGCCCGACCGCCGCTACGGCGAGTCGGGCGCGGGCTCTGCGCCTGAAAGTCAGCACCGTCGCCGAAAATACCAGCCTGCCGACTTCGCAACGCGCCGCCCGACTCCGCGCTTTGGAAGCCGCGATCGACGGCGCGCGCGCCCGGCTCAAACCGTAGCCGATTCGTCCGGACCGGGACCGTCGAGCACCTCGCGGACTTTGCGCGCCAGCGCTGCGGGCGTGAATGGCTTTTGCAGCACCTGAAACGCGAGCGCCTCGAGTCCTTGATCGGCCATGTCGTTTTCGGAGTAACCCGAGACGAAGAGCACCCGCGCTCGCGGCGCGAGTTCATTGACGCAGCGGGCCACGTCCGCGCCATTCATCTCCGGCATCACCACATCGCTAATCAGCAAATCAAGTCGAAGCCTCTCGACCGGCACCCCCAAAAAAGAAAAGGCGCCCCGGAAGCGACATCAGCAGTCAACATTCCGGAGCGCCAGAGAGATGCCCCACTTATGCCGTCCGGGCGGTTGGAACTGCCCGGTCAGATATTCGACAAGTTCATCTTGGCGAGACACGGCTGAAAATCTTGATGTCGCAACCGCCCATCGAATTGATTGATGACAACATGGTCATCTCCGTCACACCGCACCGATGCTGAAATCGCACAAATGCGTGTATATGGGGCTTACTCCAAGCGGATTGAAATGAAGGCGCAAATTCTTGCGATCTTGGCCGGTCAGCATGCTCCAATGATGACGTTCTTTCTTCGTCGGATCGGATTTGAATCCCTTGCCAGCCGATAACCCCACATGGTTGGTCAGAAAGTAGCGGCTCCCAAATTTGCTCCAGATATGAACGTCCACTTTGAGTTTCCAAACGGCGAGTTGCCGGTTCCAGTCGGCAAAAATGGGTCTCCATGCCAATTCCGTGCAGAGTTCCTTCGCCGGTTGATTTCCTCTCCGCGGTTCATATTCACTCATTCGATGGATTTGGATTGGAGCACTATTGGGGTTCTCGGTGGCCAGCTTTAGGACTTCGAGAAATTCGTGGCGATAATGTGCGTGGTCC
>JBBQYR010000182.1:0-8295 GCA_038208565.1 Chthoniobacterales bacterium | reverse complement strand
CGGCACCGTCCGTCGAATTGCGCTACGACAACCGCTACGAAGCGCCGCCGGTGCGCAGCTACCGCCAGGAAACCTCGCTCGGCGCCGATGTGCAGATCGCCCTGCAGCGGCGCGGCTACTATCGCGGTTGCGTCGATGGCGATATCGGTCCCGAGTCGCGGGCGGCGATCCGGCATTTCCAATTCGATAACGATCTCTCGCCATCCGGAAGGATCGACCGCGAACTCCTGAGCGCGCTGCGAATTTGACTCACTTCGCGGAATTCCGGGCGTCGCCGAGCGATTCGCCTGCGCTGAACGCCGGCATGATGCGAGTCGCTCGCGGACTGCACGCAGCTCCGCGCGCCAACTGGATCACGAGGCGCGCCAGTCGGCGTGCGTGGATATCCGGATTGGCGCGGTAGCGCGCGAGTGGCGGGGAGAAGAATTCAAGGAAGTGATCGCTATCCCGCGCGATGACCGACGCATCGCGCGGCACGCGGATTCCGCGGCGCATCAAGTCGCTGGCCACCATCAGCGCCGGCATCGAACGCCCGACGAGAAACGCGGTCGGAGCTTCCCGGGCGCCGAGCAGCGTATCCAAGACGCGGCGAATCCCTTCCGCCGTCCCGTCGTGCGACACGACCATCGGCGTGACCGATGCCCCGTTCCTCGTCTGAAAAGCCTCGAGGAATCCCGCCTCGCTCTCCTGATCCCCCGCGGCTCCGGAGGCTTGCATCAGCAGCGCGATCCGCTGATGACCTCGCGCGAGAAACTGCCCGGCGGCGTGTCGGCAGACGGCGCGATAATCGAAGTCCACGGACGGCAGTTCGACGCCGGAATGCGGTGACCCGGACAGCACGCCCGGCAACCCGCTCGCGGCAAACCAACGCTGCATCCGCTCATTGGCCACGAACAACACCCAAGCCGCAGCGGGCATCTGGTGCGTCAAAGCCGCGAGATCTTTCTGCGGACTCCGCGCATACCACCGGCGACCGCTGTGAATTTCCAACTGGAACCCGGCCGCGACGAGCAACTCGCGCAGCTTGTCCATCCAGCAGAGCGCAAACGGCGGCACCTCCTGCAGTGGCAGTGGCGTGAGCAGCCCGACGATCTGCGACCGCGGCGACAGTTTCTTGCTCGCGCGCCGGACGATCACCCGCTGCTGTCCTGGCGAATTTTTCAGCCAGCCCTCGAGACGGAGCTGCTCCAGCGCCGCGCGCAGAGTGGGGCGGCTGATGTTGAGCTGCTTACTGAGTTCGCGTTCGCCGGGAATCCGATCAACCCACAATCCATCGCGCAGCGCCGCGCGCAGAACCTCGGCTGCTTGTTCGGCAAGTGAAGGACGGTGGAGGGCGAAGCGCATGCGGCGGGGACTGGTCAGGTGAACTGACCGCCAGTCATCGCCTCGCCGGCATCACCACGCAACGCCGAAGCGGCGGCGCTTACACCCCAAATCCCTGCGCTGCTGCGGTGTCGCGGAATTCTTCCACGATCCAGCGAAGTTGCTCGCGATACCGGGGCTCGCACCATTCGAGCGGCACCTCGGTTCGCAAAATATGCGTCCCTGCCGGAGTCTGCCGCGACAGATCGAAGATCATCGCGCGCGAGCAGCAATAGACCGCAGTTCCCATCGGCAAAGACAGTTCAGGTCCTGCGTTCATGAGACGACGATGAGCGGCAAACCCGGCAGCCGGTTTGACCTGGTAGTGCAAGTAAGGGAATTCGGTCTCATTTGTGATGTCTTCCGATACCCAAGCACTCCGCATTCCTCCAATGCGGGGAATCCGTATTTTGCCCAGGCGGATTTACCTACGTAGTACCGAGAGCCCTCAGCGCTGCCGGGAAAATGCTCACTTCAACCGGCCCGCAAATACGATCCCCAGCGACGCGAGCGAACTAAGCGGCATCAGCACGGCCGCGGCCACCGGGCTCATGTGCCCCGAAAGACTAAGCGCGATGGCCACGGCGTTGTAGCTGAGGGCAAAGGCGAGGACGCGGCGGGTGGTGCGGCGCCGAGCGTCAGCGGTTTCGAGCAAGCGACGCACGCCGGCGAGGCCGCGACCGAGGAAAAAGAAATCCGCTTTCTGCTCGAGCAGGCCGCGATCGATGGCCGGCGTGCCGGTGCAAAAGGCGGCGTTGAAAGCGAGGCTATCATTCGCGCCGTCACCGATGAGGAGCGTGTCGCGCTGGTCGTTCGCCACGACCCAATCGGCCTTCGCCTGCGGCGTCATCTCGGCGTGGCAATTCTCCACGGGCAAAGCGAGTCGCGCCGCCATCGCATCGACCTTGCCGCGACGATCGCCGCTCAGTAGGAAAATTTCGCAACCGCGTTTGCGGAGCGCCGCCATTTCTTCGGCGGCATCGTCACGCACGTCTTCACCAAAGTAAAACGACGCCAGCACGTCGCCATCGCGACTGAAGACGCAATCACCCTCCCTCACTCCGGCCCAGCCGGCGCGGCCCAATTTCCAATCGTGTCCCGCAGCCGAGGCACTGAGGCCGAAGCCCACCGTCTCCGCGATCGGCGGGAACGGCGCGGCCACGACTCCGTCCGCGAGCAGGATCTCGCGGAGCGCGCAACTCACCGGATGCAGGCTGTCTTGCACGATCGCCAGGAGCGCGGACTTCTCCTCTTCCTGCAGCGCGGCGAGCGCCTCGGGATTGCGCAGGGCCATCGTTTCGAGGGTCAGCGTACCGGTCTTGTCGAAGAGGATTTTTCGGATGCGGGCGAGTCGCGGCCAGAGCGAAGATTCGCGGATAAAGACGCCCATCCGGCGGAGGCGCGCCGCCGCGAGATCGTCGGCCAGCGGCAAGGCCACACCCGAGGCGCAGGGACATGAGACGACGAGTATCGAAATGAAAACCTGCATGGCGCGCAAAAGATCGCCGCCGAGCCACCACCATCCGGCAAAGGCCAGCACGCCGATGCCGAGGACGACCACGATGTAGCCGCGGATGAAACGCTCAAGCGCGTGATGGCGATGCGACGAAGGCGGAGCGATTTGCACGAGGCTGGCGAGCACCGATTCGGGCCACGTTTCGAGCGCGGTAAGTTCGAGCGTGCTGGCGCCGCAATTGATCGCGCCCGACGGCACCGCTTTCCCCTGCCGGGCGGTAGCCGCTTCGCTCTCGCCGTTGATCCACTCGAGTCCCAGCGTCGCCGCCTCCGAGCGGAGCATCGAGCGCACCGGAATCGGCTGACCGGGCTCGACAAAATAGACCATGCCGGTTTCAAGGGCACCGACGGGCCGCTTTTCATCCGAGCCTTCGAGTCGGATCGGCGCGAGTTCGCCGCGCGCCGCGAGCAACAGGTGGCGATTGCGCTCCACGGCCTTTTGCTGAAGCCAGCGTCCGCCGAGCATGAGGAAGACGAAGACGGAGACAAAATCGAAATAGACGAACCCGGCGACTCCTTGCACCCAAGCATAGACGGAGCCCAGATACGCCGCGATGAGACCGAGTGAAATAGGCAGGTCGATGTGCAGCACGCCCTGCCGCAGGCTGCGCCACGAGCGCGTGAAGAAATAGCTTCCGCCGATGAGCAGGCTGAGCGTGCCGAGGATGAGCGTGATCCTAGCGAAGAGCACCGCGAACTCCGCGCCCGTCTCCATGCCGAGGTAGCTCGGCAGCGTGAAGAGCATCGTGTTCATCGCCAGCGCCGAGCAGAGGCCGAGGCGGATGATCAGCCCGCGACTCGCCGGACGATCCCCCGCCGCGCGTGGGCCGACGAGATAACCGAACGCTTGGAGCAACCGCGCGAAAGCGAGCACATCGAAGACGCCCGGCGTCCAGCGCAGATCGATCTCGCCGAGAACCGGATCGACATGCAGCGCGAGCGCTCCGGGGCGCTGCGCGAAGACCTTCTCGATCAACCACGCGCAACCAATGCACGACACGCCTTGCAGGTCGAGTTGCAGTGCGGCGGAAGGCTGGCCCGCCGACTCGGCCACCCGCGCGGCTTGTTCCAGCCAGGTGTAATCGCGCTTCTGGAAGACGAGCGATTTTACCGGTTGCACGCCGCCTTCCTGCAAGTCGTAGAACTGGCCGTAGCCATTCTTCGTGATGAGATCGTGCACGAACTGACAGCCGCTACAGCAGAACTGCCGCAGCCGTTCGCTCGGCCGAAACTCGGTGCCGCAGTGCAAGCAGACCGCCATCGCGGGAGTGGACGTGCGCTTCGGGTTCATTGGCAAAGCAGGCACTTCAGCGGCGCGAGGAGCGTGCCGTCATTCATCAACGCCCGGCCGCCAATGAGCGCGGCGGAAAGCAGCGCGAGGCTGCGGCGCGTCCACATCCACGTCGTCGGCGCGAGCCGCGTCTGCCAGCGCCAGGCGGTGAATTGCGCGAGGGCAAAGAGCGGAATCGTGCCGAGGGCGAAAGCCAGCATGATCTGCGCGCCTCCGAACGCGCTGCCGGCGACGAGCGCCACGCCGAAGGCGAGGTAGAGCGGGCCACACGGCAGGAAGGGCGTGGCGAAACCGAGGAGCGTCGCCGTCCGCATCAGCGTCATCGATTGCGCGCGCAGGTTCAGCCGCATCAACCATCGGCTGATGAACATGGGGCGGGGCATTTTCTGCTCCCAGCCAAAGGCCACCACGATGAACAGCACCGCAAACGCCCACGGAAGCAGGCGGCTGACCGGCGCGTTAAAAAGACCCGCTGCCGATCGGCCAAGCAGCCCGAGCAGCCCGCCGATCAAAGCGTAGGCGATGATCCGCGTGCCATGATAACTCACCGCCGCGAAGCCCTGCTCTCGCGCCGACACTTTCCGCCCACCGAGCAACGCACAGCCCAGCGGTCCGCACATCGCGGCGCAGTGCAGGCTGGTCACCAGTCCCGCGGTGAAAGCCGCGAGAGGGGTGGCGAGGTCGGCGGCGATCATCTCGCTAGTGCTGAGCGGCCGTCGGCACGGGGATCGCCGGATCACGATGCTGGATCGCGATGACGACCATAAAAATCCACGCGGACATCGCGAAGAGGTAGCCGACGAGGATGAACAGCCACGGGCGGTTGAGGATTGCTTCTTTCATAGGTCAGTGACCGGGGCCGAGGAAGGGCACCGTCTTTTCAATACGGGTTTGGTGTTCGACGGAATTGACGTGGACGTTAAGCGGGAAAGTGCCGTGTCCTTCGGCCCGCGAGGTGACCACGACGATCGTGCGCATTTCCTCCCCGAGCGGGCCGACGGAGATCCCGTCTTCCGCTCCGCTCCAGCGCAAGGTGCGCGGGCCATCCGTCACCGTGACTTTGAAATTTTGTGTCGCATTGCGCTTGTTGAGCACCCGCAGCAGGAATTGATTCCGCACTTCGTCCCCGGCGACGATGTATGGCGCGCCAGTCATGCGGATCACGCTCACCGTCACCGGACGCAGCGTGGAAAGCGCGTAGCTCATGGCCGCGGCGCCGAGCAACATGAGTCCGGTGTAGAGCAGGATGCGCGGGCGGATGATGCGGCGCGCTTTGCCCGCGAAACCATTGAGCGAATCGTAACGCACCAGACCGCGAGGACGATCGAGCTTGGTCATGACTTCGTCGCAGGCATCGACGCACGCGGCGCAGCCGATGCACTCCATTTGGAGGCCCTGGCGGATGTCGATCCCGGTAGGGCAAACCTTCACGCAGCGCAGGCAATCGACGCAATCACCGGCGCCCTCCGTGCCTTTTTTGCCCCGCGGTTCGCCGCGTTTGGTGTCGTAGCCGATGACGAGCGAGTCGCTATCGATGAGCGCGGATTGCAGGCGACCGTAGGGACACAGGACGATGCAGAACTGCTCGCGAAACCATGCGAAGTTGAACCACAGCGCGGCGGTCATCAGGAACACGAAAACGAACGAACCCCAGTGCTCGCTCGGCGCGCCGTGCATCATCGCCATAAGCCCGGCGGGCGAGACGTAGTAGCACAGAAAGGCATGCGAGAGCCCGGCGGAGAAGAGGAAAAAGACGAACTGCTTTCCCCCGCGCCGGAGCGTCTTCTCGGCCGTCCACGGCGAACGATCCAGCCGCTCGCGTGACGGAGCATCTCCCTCAAAGAACCGCTCAATCCGATGGATCACATCGAGATAGACCGTCTGCGGACAGGCCCAGCCGCACCACACGCGACCGAGCAGCGCCGTGACATAGAAGAGCGAGAAACCGACCCCGCTGATCAGGAAGAAGGCGACCCACAGGTCCTGCATGACAAAGGTCAGGCCGAAGAGATGGAACTGGCGGTTCGCGAGGTCGAGGAAGACCGCCGGGTTTCCATTCACGGGAATCCACGGAAGCACGACATACACCGCGAGCAGCAGGAATCCCGCGATCCCGCGCAACGTTGTGAACAGCCCCCGCACATTCGCCGTGTGGAGGAAACGGCGGGAGCCGTCGTCGCGAATCGTGGTGACTGACTCAAGCGTGGGTGTGGGAAGAGCCATGCGTTAGTTGGCCGCAGCCGGGATCTGCATCGGCTGACCGGGAATCCAAGGCGGCGCTTGTTTGATGGGTTCGCCCTCCTTGTGGAAGCTGAGGATGTAAGCCGTGACGTCCTTGATCTTCTCCTGTCCGAGCACCTGCGCCCAATTCGGCATGCCCTTCTCGAGAATACCGGTGTTGATCAGCTTCACCATTTCGAGCGGCTGGCCGCCGTGAAGCCAGAACTCGTCCACGAGGTTCGGCCCGATCTGGCCCTTCAGATCCGGCAAATGACAGGCCACACACATCGTTTGAAAAGTCACCTTACCATTTTCGATCACCTTGGGGTCTCGGCTAAGCGACCAAAGGAGTTCGTTCGTTAGCACGGTTGAAGAGCGCGCGGCAATCGCTTGGTTTTCACGGATCGTTTCCTCCACCGCGGGGCCGGGTTCCAACGCCGCATGGAGTTGGTGAAACACCACCCAATATCCGATCGCGTAAACAATCGCGCCGTAGAGCGTAAAGAGCCACCAGTTGGGGAGGCGCTTGTCGTATTCCTGGATGCCGTCGTAACTGTGCGGCCGGATTTTGTCGTCGTCGTTAGCGGGCGTGGTCATCGGTGTCGTTTTGCAGTGGGAGATTTTCGAGGTGCTGCACTTCTTCGCGCGGTAGACGCCGCACCCGGAGCAGCATGAGAAGGAAGACGAGGCCGAAGATGGAGAAGCTGATGATGGTCAGCACGCGCTGCCAGTCTTCGACGAGGATTCGGTGAAACATGGTGGATTACTTGGCGGCGGTATGTTGGGTAGGTTTGGGCACGGCCACCTTTTCGTATTTGCCGAGCTTCTGCAGGTAGGCGATGAGCGCCACGATTTCGCGGTCCGGCTCGATCTCGGCACCCGCGGTCCTCAAGCCGACGGCGATGGCCTGCTCCTCCTTGGCCACCGATTGCGCGATTTCTTCCTTCGTCCACTCGGGATACGGCACGCCCAGCCGACGCTGGATCTTGATCTTGTTTGGCAGCAGGTCGGATTCGGTGCGCCGGGTGAAGAGCCACGGATAGTTCGGCATCGTCGAGCCGGGGCTGATCTGGCGCGGGTTCAGCATGTGGAAGTAGTGCCATGAATCCGGATACTTCCCGCCTTCGCGGGCGATGTCGGGACCGGTGCGCTTCGAGCCCCATTGGAAGGGATGATCGTAGATCGTCTCGCCGAGCTTGGAGTATTCGCCGTAGCGCAGGACGTCGCCGACGAGCGTGCGGATCTGCTGCGAGTGGCAGTTGTAGCAGCCTTCACGAATGTAGATGTCGCGACCGGCGAGTTGCAGCGGCGTGTAGGGAATCTGCCGCACGCCTTCGATGTTGGCGGCCTTGTTAATCACGATGGTCGGCACGATCTGCACGATGCCCCCGATGAAGACCGCCATAGCCGTGAGCGCGGTGAACGGGAGCGAATTCTCGAGCAGGCGATTGTACCAGTCAGCCCACTTCCCGCCGCTGAATTCCACGTGCCCCATCACCGCGAGCACCGTGGCGATTAAGCCGCAGAGCCCGAGCCCGCTGACGATCCCGCCAAAGGCCGCCCAGATCGTGGCGAAGACGATGACGAGCACCGAATAGACCACCGGCGCATTGATGAATCCGCCGGCGAGGCTGAGCTGCTTCTGGGCGTGCGCTTCGTCCACATACACTTCGATGGTGCCGTTAACCGGCTGCGCCCCGGCGGCTGTCTTCCAGATGTTGTAGGCCATCATGAGGAAGCCCACGAGATACATCGCGCCGCCGAGAGCGCGGATGTGCATGAGCGATTTCGTCGAGGTCACGGCATCGAGGAAGTTGGGATACGCGAGCACCGTGCCCGCTTCCTTGGTCGCGCTGAGCATGAGACCCTGCGTCACGCCCGAGACCCACATTGAGGCGACGTAAAGC
>JBBQYR010000181.1:0-8463 GCA_038208565.1 Chthoniobacterales bacterium | reverse complement strand
ACGAAGTGACCAGCCCTGGCGGCACGACGATCGCCGGGCTCGAAGCCCTCGAAGCCGGTGCCGTGCGTTCCGATTTCTACAGCGCCGTCCGCGCCGCGACCGAGCGTGCGCGGGAGTTGGGCCGCTCCAAGTGAGCATGCGCTTTTTCGTCGCGGTTCTGTTTTTCGCCTGGGCCGGTGCCGCGCTGGCCTTGGATTCGTCGCCGAGTCCTGGCTTCCGCCTCGCGCCTTCTCCCGAGCTGAATGAGCCGGGAAAAAAGAAAGTGTCCGACGAGGCGCAGGAGATCGCACAAAGAGCGATGGTGGCCATGACCAAGGGCGACCTTAAAACGGCGCGGAAGGAGTTTTCAAAGGTGCTGGAACTCGTGCCCGACAACGCCCCGACGATGATCAACCTCGGGCTGCTCGAATACCGGGAGAAGAACCTGCGCGAAGCCGAGCGCCGGTTGCAGAGTGCGGTGAAGCTCGCACCTGAGTCCGGCCTCGGGTGGCTGATCATGGGCATCGTGCAATACGATCAGGGGAGATACGACCACGCCCTCGCTTCGCTCGCGCAGGCCGCGATCCTCGAGCCGAAGAATGCCACGGTGCATCACTACTTCGGCGTCACGCTCGGGCAGAAGGGCTGGTATTCCGGCGCCGAGGACGAGATGCGCAAGGCGCTCGAACTCGATCCCAGCTACGCCGAGGCGCACTTCAATCTCGCGGTCTTTTACCTCCAGCGGAATCCGCCCGCCGTGGAACTCGCGCGCCGCCACTACCAGCGCGCGCTCGATCTCGGCGCGGCGCCCGACCCCGACGTGGCCAAAAGCCTCACGCCGCCCAAGGAATAATCCGGGCAAACCCGTATCGCCGCTTGCGAAAAGGCCGCGGATTTCTTTAGTAGCGCCCGCTATGAAGCGTCTCCTTCCGCTGTTCCTCACTTTTGCGATCCTGTCGATGTCATCCCTGCCTGTCTCGGCAGCGGAGACGAAGAAGAAAACGACCACGACCAAAACGAGCGGCACCAAGAAGCCGAGCAGTTCGTCTTCGAGCACGACGACGAAGAAGACGGTGCCGCAGGCTCCGGCAGTGGACGAGAATGGCGTGCCACGAGTGACGGCCGGCTCCGCGATCGTCGTCGATGCGGCCAATGGCGATGTCCTGCATTCCGTCAATGCCGACCAGCGGCGTCCGGTGGCCAGCACGCAGAAATTACTCACGGCGCTGATCGTCGCCGAGACCGGCAATCTCGATAAGGAAGTGAGCGTCGAGGCGAGCGATACCTGGGCGGAGCCGACGAAGCTTTATATCAAGCCGGGCGAGACCTATTCGCGCTCCGAGTTCCTCAATGTCCTGCTCGTGAAGAGCATGAACGACGTGGCCCGGGCGCTGGCCCGCGACAACGCCGGCAGCGTCGAGGCTTTCGCCGACAGGATGAACGCCCGCGCGGCGGCGATGGGGATGCGCGAATCGAATTTCGTGAACCCCAACGGCCTGCCCGCGCCGGGCCAATACTCCACCGCCCGCGACATGGCCCGCCTCGCGCTGGTCGCGTATCGCAACCGGACGCTGCGCAGCATCATGTCCCAGAAGTCGATCACCTGGCACTACCACAACGGCCGGTCGACGACCTTCAGCAACACCAACGCGGTCTTGAAAAACTTCGGCCCGTGCAACGGGATGAAGACGGGCACGACCAATGCGGCGGGTCGCTGCCTCATCTCCAGCGCTTCCTACGGCGGACGCGACATCATCGTCGTGGTGCTCGGCGATAACTCGAACGTCTGGCGCGATTCCCATCGCCTGCTCGCCTGGGGCCTTGGTTCTTAAAGCGCGACCCTTTCGCCGCTCCCCCCGATGGCGCTGAGCATCGATGCCGAACTCGCGGAACTCCGCGCCCATGCGCTGCTCCGGCAGTTGCGTGAAGTGGATTCGCCGCAGCAGCCGTCGCTGGAGTTTGCCGGCAAGAAGCTGCTCAACTTTTCCTCGAACGACTACCTCGGGCTGGCCACGGAAGCGGCCCTGCGCGAGGCGGCCAAGCTGGCTATCGATCAATACGGCGTCGGCTCCGGGGCCTCGCGCCTTGTCTGCGGCACGCTCGCGCCGCACATGCGGCTGGAGGAGCGGCTCGCGGAGTTCAAGCGCACGGAAGCGGCGCTGACTTTCTCCAGCGGTTACGCCACGGCGGTCGGCACGCTCGGGGCGCTGCTCCACAAGGAAGACGTCGTCATTCTCGACAAGCTCTGCCACGCCTCCCTGATCGATGGCGCGAAGATGTGCGGCGCCCACGTCCGCGTCTTCCCTCACAACCATCTCGGCAAGCTCGAGAGCCACCTGCAGTGGGCGGGCGAAAACTTCCCGGAGGCGCGCGTCATCGTCGTCACGGAATCCGTCTTCAGCATGGATGGCGACTGGGCGAAGCTCGCGGAGATCGTGGAGATCAAGCGCCGCTACGGCGCGCTGCTCCTGCTCGATGAAGCACACGCCGTGGGCGTGATCGGGGTGAATGGGCGCGGGCTCGCGGATCAGCTCGGCGTCGCGGGCGAGGTGGATATTCAAATGGGGACGATGAGCAAGGCGCTGGGCGTGAGCGGCGGTTACGTCTGCGGGTCGCGGCGGCTCATCGATCTGCTCATCAATCGCGCGCGCAGCTTCATCTACTCGACCGCGCCACCGCCGGCCACCGCCGCGGCAGCGATGGCCGCGGTGGAGTTTATGATGTCGCCCGCGGGCGAAAACCGGCGGCAGACGCTGCGGAAGAACCTGGCGCATTTCGCGACCGAGATGCCGGCGCTTTTTCAAGGCGACCGCAAGGTCCAAAGCGCGATCATCCCGATCATCGTCGGCCGGGCCGAGGCGGCGGTGGAAGCATCGCGCGTGCTCGCGGATCGCGGTTTCTTCGTCCCGGCGATTCGCTACCCGACAGTGTCCCGCGACGCCGCGCGGCTGCGCGTGACCATCTCCGCCAAACACTCGTCGAAGCAGATCAGCGCGCTGTGTGCGCAGTTGCGCGGGATCATCGGCTGAACAGCGCTGCGTGTGGATCGCCGCCGAAGCGGAAGCCGGCGAGCGGTGCGGGTTCGACGGCTTTGCGCAGGGCGAGCGCGTGGAAGCTGCGGCCCATCAGGTTCGGGTGCATGAGCGTCTTGAAGGCGCGGATTTCCTGCGGCGTGCCGGTGTCGTCGGTGAAGTGAAGCTGCCCGAGTCCGACCATGAAGTGGTGCTGATCGGTGAAGCCCGCGAGCTCCAGCCCGGCGGCGAGGGCGGCTTCGGCGAGGCTGGTGAAATCGACGTGCGCCGTGAGATCGATCTCGCCGGGGCGGGCGAGGGGATCGTCTGCGCGCTGATGATTCGCGTAGGCGGAAAGCGTGCCGGTGCACCGTTCGGGGCGGTAGTATTCGGCGCGCGACCAGCCGTAGTCGATGGCGAGCAGGTAGCCGCGCTCCAGCCGGTCCGCGACTTCGGCGATCCACGCGGGAGCGGCGAGGTTGATCTCCGTCTCGTAGTCGGCCGCCAGCTCTGGCATCCGCGTGAGCGCCTCGACCAGAGCAGGGGACGAAAGCGGGCCGTCCACGAAGACGAAGCGCTCGTCTTCCCACGACACGAGCCGCTCCCGCCAGCCGTCGCCCCGTCGGACCACGCGATGCACGGGAAAGGCGTCGGGGAGTTCGTTGGAAAAGTGGACGCCGACGAACCGCGGCAGCGCGGCCAGCGAATCCGCCCAGCGGACGCGAGCGCTTCCTTCAGCACGCAGTCTCTCCTCCTGCACCGCCCGCAGCGCGGCCAGCGGCTCGACCACCCAGTAAGTCGTCGCGGCGAAGCACACCGGGGCCTGCTCCCGCAGCGCCCCGAGCACATCCACGGCGCAGTCCCCGTGATGCGCGCCCTGTTCCACGATGGCGAACTCCCCCGGCTTCCCGAGGCGCGCCCACATTTCCGCAAACTGCCGCGCGAGCAACCGCCCGAAGAGCGGGCCGACGCTCACATTGGTAAAGAAATCTCCACCGCGCCCGACGCGCGCCCGGCCCGCGCCGTAGTAGCCGCGGACCGGATCGTAGAGCGCCCGCGCCATGAAATCGCGAAACGGAATCGGCCCGCGCCGGGAGATTTCCTGGCGGATCTCTTCGGCGAGCGGATTCGGGGTGTCGGACATGCCCCGCATGTAGCGGAAGCCGCGGCGAAGGCCAGCCCCCACGGGGAATTTGCGGATTGCGCGCCTCTGGCTTTCGTGGGACTTACACTCCCTCTTTCCGCCGACCTTCATGTGGGATTTACCTCGATACCGTAAGCCGATCTACCTCCGCACTTGGTTCCTCACGTGCGTGAGTCTCGTGCTGATCGCGCTCATCCTCGCCGTGGTCGTCTTCTTCGTGGAAAAGGGCAAGTGGGAGAAGCGGGCGCAGTCCTTCGACTACGCGAAGCTCGAGGAGATGGAATCGGCGAGCGTGATCTACGACCGCAACAAGCAGCCCATCGGCCGCATCTTCATCCAGAACCACGACCAGGTCGGCCCGGATGATCTCTCGCCGTGGCTTTTCAAGGCCGCCGTCGCCGCGGAGGACAACCGCTACTACCAGCACTCGGGCGTCGATTACTTCGGCGTCATCCGCGCCATGGTGAAGAACTACCAGGCCGGCCGGACGCGCCAGGGCGCGAGCACGCTCACCCAGCAGCTCGCCCGCAATTCCTTCCCCGTCGAGCTCCCGAGCGACGACCGCAGCTACAAGCGCAAGGTCCTGGAAATCTTCGTCGCCCAGGAGATCGAGAAGCGCTTCCCGAAGCCGAAGATCCTCGAGCTCTACCTCAACCGCGTCTTCTTCGGCGATGGCTTCTACGGGGCGGAAGCGGCGTCGCGTGGTTACTTCGGCAAGCACGCCAAAGACCTGAACCTCTCCGAGTCGGCCACGCTCGCCGGCTTGCTCAAGAGCCCGAACCGGCTCTCCCCGTGGCGCAATCGCAAGGCCTGCATGGAGCAGCGGAACTTCGTCCTCGGGCGCATGCGCGAACTCCAGCAGATCAGCAGGGAGGAACACGACGCCACGCTCGCGACCGACCTCGTGGTCAAGAACCGCAAGCCGACCCACCAGGAGTCCTACGCCATGGATCTCGTGGCGCAGCAAGTCATCGCGCAGTATGGGCGCGACTCGGCGATCAGCGACGGCTACCGCATCTACACCACCCTCGATGGCGAGCTGCAGAAGAAGGCCGAGAAGGCCCTGCGCGAGCAGCTCGATGTGGTCGAACGCCACGAGGGTTTCGAGCACCAGACCTTTGCCAAGTACGATGGCGAGTTCCGCGCGCATCAGCGGGCCGCGGTCGCCGCGGCGAATGGCGGGGCCGAAGCGCCTCCGCTCGCGCTGCCCGCTTATTTGCAGGGCTCCGTGGTCGTCCTCGACAACGCCTCCGGTGGCATCCTCGCCCTCGTCGGGGGGCGCGAGTTTGCCCACAGCGCCTACGACCGTGCCATCTCCGCGCGCCGCCCGGCGGGCTCCGTCTTCAAGCCGATCGTCTATGCCGCGGGCTTCGAGAAGGGCCTGCACCCCGGCACCATGGTGCAGGATGCGGTCATCGATAACCGCCAGGTCATGATCGGCGGGCAGACCGGCATCCTCGGCGAATGGGCGCCCGAGCGCGTGGACAACCGCTACGAAGGCGCCATCACCGCCCGCACCGCGCTCCTCAAATCCAAGAACGCCGCGAGCGTGCGCTTCGGCATGATGACCGGCCTCGACCGCGTGCTCGCCCTGGCCAAGCAGGCCGGCATCGAGAGCCCGCTCCGCCCTTTCCCGGCGACCTATCTCGGCAGCAGCGAGGTCACGCTCATGGAGATGACCCTCGCCCATACCATCTTCCCCAATGGCGGCGTGCGCCCGGAGAAATCCTTCATCATCCAGCGCATCGAGGACCAAGCCGGGCAGGTCGTCTTCCAGGCCAAGCTCGGCCGCAAGCGCGTCATCAAGGACACCACCGCCTACGAGATCCACACCTGCCTCGCGGAGGCGCTGGAGCGCGGCACCGCCGACAAGACCTTCACCGAGCTGGGCGTGAAGAAGTTCCCGCTCGGGGGCAAGACCGGCACGGCTTACAACTTCACCGACCTCTGGTTCATCGGCTACTCCAGCGCCGTCACCTGCGGCGTGTGGGCCGGCTTCGATAAACCCTCGCCCATCTACCGCGGCGCCTTCAGCAATGAGATCGCCCTCCCCGTGTGGGCCAATGTGATGAACGCCACCTTCGCCACCTATCGGCCAAAGGAAATCGCGCCGCCCAAGGGCATCATCAAGTGCGAGATCTGCGCGTCGTCCGGCCTGCTCGCCACCGACAAGTGCTTCGAGACCGTGGAGAACAAGGACACCGGCGACAAGGTCCAGCGCCGCACCACCTTCTTCGAGATCGTGACCGAGGAGCAGGCGCCCAAGGCCCCGTGCGACATCCACGGCGGCGGCACCGGCGGCAAGAACTACGTAAAAGTGATCCCCGGCGAGGAGTGGCCGCGCGCCGCGCTCGCCGTGGATGTCTCCGCCGTCACCGCCGTGGTCATGAAATCCCCGACCGTCCTCGGCGTGGACCCGTACAATTCCATCCAGTCGATCAACAACGCCATGGCCATGAAGGGTCTCGCGGGCCAGACCGCGCCCCTGGATAGCTCGGCCGTCGTCACCGCCCCCACGCCCGGCACCACGGCCGCCGAGCCCGAAGTCCGCCGCGCCGAAGCCGTGCGCCCCATGGAGCAGCAGCGCGCCGTGCTCGACTCCACGATCAAGCCCCCGCCGCCGCCGCCGCTGGATTTCTAGGCCCCGCCCCGCGCCGCCTTTTTGCTCGCGTCGCCGGTAGGCCTGCTGCTATCTACCGCGGGCATGCCGGAAGATCCTACGTCGCCGGACGCGACTCCCCCACACGACCCGACCCGACTGGCCAGTGACAGCCAGTCGCGCGGCGACACCTGGCGCACCGCCCAGACGCCGACCCGCGCGGGCGAGGAGACCGTCATCTCCCCCGGCGCCACCCCGACCTACGAGCAGATCGGCGACTTCGAGATCATCGGCAAGCTCGGGCAGGGCGGAATGGGCGCCGTCTATCGCGCGCGGCAGCGTTCCCTCGACCGGCTGGTCGCGCTGAAGATCCTCCCCGCCTCCATGGAGTCCGACCCGGAATTCGTCAGCCGCTTCCAGCGCGAGGCCCGCGTCGCCGCCAGCCTGAACCACGGCAACCTCGTCAAAGTCTATGCCGCCGGCCAGGCCAATGGCTGCCACTACATCGCCATGGAACTCATCGAGGGCGAGACCCTCGGCGACTGGGTGAAACGCGGCCCGCTTTCCCCGCTCGAGGCCCTGCGCATCGGCGGCGATGTCGCCCGCGCCCTCGCCCACGGCTGGCAGCGCGCCCAGCTCATCCATCGCGATATCAAGCCCGGCAACATCTTCCTCTCCACCCACGGCGATGTGAAGGTCGGCGACCTCGGCCTCGCCAAGTCGCTCGGCGGCGACACCACCGGCCTCACCCAGACCGGCACGACCATGGGCACGCCGCACTACATCAGCCCCGAGCAGGCCCGCGGGGATCGCGATATCGACTTCCGCGCCGACATCTACAGCCTCGGCTGCACCCTCTACCAGATGCTCACCGGGCGCACCCCTTACGAGGGACGCGACCCCGTCGTCGTGCTCAACCAGCACATCAACGCCCCCGTGCCCGCCATCCTGAAGGTGCTGCCGAACTGCCCCATCCCGCTCGCCCGGCTCATCGGCAGGATGCTCAAGAAAGCCCGGCGCGAGCGCCATGCCAGCTACGAGGAACTCCTGGCCAATATCGAGAGCGTCCGCGCCCTCTACGATCCCAGCCTCACCCTCACCCCGCCGCCGCCTGCCGCCGATCCCGAAGCCACGCTGCTCCAGACGCCCGCCCCGCCGGGCGCCGCCCGGTCCACCCCAGCCTCGGCAGCCCCACGGACCTCCCCCCGGCCCTCGAAGCTCCCGCTCTACGCCGCCCTCGGCGCGGGCGTGCTCGTGCTCGGCACCGTCGCCTACCTCGCGTGGCCCCGGCCCGAGAGGCTCAGCAAGGCCGAGCTCTACGCCCAGCAGCGGGAAAAGGAACGCCGGTCCGCCACGCCGGAGCCCGAGACCACGGCCACGGCGACGCCCGTCATCCCCGCCCGTCCCGTCCCTGCCGTGGTTCCAGCCGGCAGCCTCGCGCCCGTGCCGCAGGTCATCCGCCTGTGGGATAGCGCCGAGAAGGTCGCCGCCGCGCCTGGTATCGAGTGGGCCGACGATGCCCTGCACCTCACCCACGCCGGGCGCAACTATGACGGGCGCCCGTCCCACGACGCCATCCTCCGCGCCAAGGTCCGCGCGACCGGGGGCGTGAGCTTCATGTTCCGCAAGACCCAGCCCGGGAACGAACGCCGCTCCTGCCAGCTTTACCTCAACCTGGCCGCCCGGAATTGGAGCATCGCCGACAGGAAGGCCGACGAGGTTAAAACACT
>JBBQYR010000180.1:0-8469 GCA_038208565.1 Chthoniobacterales bacterium | reverse complement strand
CGCTCTCGCCGATCTACGGCATTTATTCGGGCTTCGAGCTTTGCGAAAATGCCGGGCTGTGGCGCGCGGACTTCGATGCCGCGCGCGATGTGCGCCACTTCCTGAGCCTCTGCGACAACGACTACAAGCAACTCGCGAAGGAGGAGTATCTCGACTCCGAGAAATACCAGTGGAAGGAGCGCGACTGGAACGCACCGGGCAACATCAAGGACATCATCACGCGCCTGAATCGCATCCGCCGCGAAAACCGCGCGCTGCAACAACTCCGCAACCTGCGCTTCGAGCAGGTCGATAACGATCTCGTGCTCTTTTACTCCAAGACGACCGAGGCGAAGGACAACCTGATCCTCGTCATCGTCTCGCTCGATCCCTTCCACGCGCAGGACGCGTTCATTCAAGTGCCCGTCGAACTCTTCGGCTGGGTCGAAGGACAGACGTATCAAGTCCACGACATGCTCAATGATGAGCGCTACCTCTGGAGCGGGCGCCAGAATTTCGTCCGCCTCACCCCGGACAAACCCGCGCACGTTTTCCGCGTCCGCCGAAAGACCCATAGCGAAAAAGATTTCGACTATTACCTCTGACCCTGCTGACTCATCCACACATCCACCTCATGAACACCCTTCGCACCCTCCTCGCCCTGACCTGCACCCTGCTTATGGCCGCCCACGTTTCCGCTGCTGACGCCGACCTGTATTCGATCCCGCTCAAGGACATCGATGGCAAAGACACCACGCTCAAAGCCTACGCCGGCAAGGCGCTGCTCATCGTAAACGTCGCCTCGAAGTGTGGCTACACGCGGCAGTATTCCGGCCTCGAGGAAGTGTGGAAGAAGTATCAGGACAAGGGCCTCGTCGTGCTCGGTTTCCCGTCGAATGACTTCGGCGGCCAGGAGCCGGGGACAAATGACGAGATCAAGCAGTTCTGCTCCTCGAAGTTCGCCGTGACCTTCCCGCTCTTCGACAAGCTCCACACCAAAGGCGCCGAGCAGCACCCGCTCTACACCGCGCTAACCGGCCCGACTTCGCCGGTGCCCGGCCCCGTGAAGTGGAACTTCGGCAAATTCCTCATCAGTCGCGACGGCAAGATCATCTCCCGCTACGACTCGAAGGTGGAGCCGAACTCGCCGGAGCTGGCGACGGCCATCGACGCCGCGCTCGGCGCGAAGTAGCGCGCAAGATTTCCGGGGAGCCCGGGCGTCTTGCCCGTCGTTTCCGGCGTCCCGCCGGAAACCGTGATTCGGCACTGCCGGAGTGACCTGCCTCGCGCCAGAACGCGCCCGGCGAGACGCCGGCCGCAACGGGCGAGACGCCCGTGCTCCCCGGCAGTTCTACGCGCTGCCGGCCTTGATCCGCTCCAGCTCTTCCCACCGCGCGTAGAGCTTCGGCACGCGTTCTTTCGCGGCCTTCAGCTTGGATTCGTAGGTCTCCCACTCGTTGCCGTGCTTCATGTAGAAGTCCGGCGCCGCAAGTTCGGCTTCGAGTCGCGCGACGACGGATTCCGCAGTGTGAATTTCCGCCTCGATCGTCTCCAGCTCGCGGCTTTCCTTGTAGCTGAGTTTCCGCACCTTCTCCGCCCGCGGCGGCGTGGGCGCGGCGGCTTTGACCGGTGCGGTTATTGAACCCGCGCTCAGCCGCGCGGCGCGTTTCTCAAGGTAGTAATCGTAGTTGCCGGAGTTAAGCGTGACCACGCCGTCCCCTTCGAAGGCCAGCGTGTCGGTGCAGACGCGATTGAGGAAATAGCGATCGTGGCTAACCACGATGAGGCTGCCTTTGAAATAAAGCAGCGCCTCTTCGAGCAAGCGCAGCGTGGCGAGATCGAGGTCGTTGGTCGGTTCGTCGAGGATCAGCACGTTGCCGCCGCGCTTGAGGACTTTCGCCAGGATTACGCGGCTGCGTTCGCCCCCGCTGAGCTGCGAGATTTTCGTATTGATCCGATCGTCGGTGAAAAGAAACCGCCGCAGATACGCCCGCAACGTGATCGTCTCCTCGCCGAGCTTCACGTGCTCGCTGCCGTCGCCAACCTCATCCCAGACGGTCTTGTTCTCGTCCACCTGCAGGCGGTTCTGGTCGATGTAATTGATCTGCGTCCGCGCCCCCGTTTCGACGACGCCATGCGTCGGCTGAAGCTCGCCCATGATGATCTTGAGCAGCGTCGATTTGCCGACGCCGTTGCGCCCGACGATGCCGAGGCGCTGGCCGGCGGCGAGGTCGAGGTTCACGTAGTCGAAGAGCACGCGGTCGCCGAGCTGCATGCCGACGTCGCGCAGTTCGATCACGCGGTTCGCCAGCTTCGGCGCGGGCGGGATGATCATCTCGACGTCGAGTTCCTGCTCCGGCCCTTCCTTGGCCGCCTCCTCGAAGTAACGCTCGATCCGGTCCACGCTCTTCGTCCGCCGGGCGCGCGGCCCTTTCCGCACCCACTCGAGCTCGTGCTTCAGAAATTTCTGCCGCTTCCGCTCGTTCTCCTCCTCGGTTGATTCGCGCTGTGCCTTGGCGATGAGGAAGTCGTTGTAGCTGCCCTGGTAGGAGAGGAAGCCGCCGCGCGTGAGCTCGAGGATGCGCGTGGCAATGCGGTCGAGGAAATAGCGGTCGTGAGTGACGAACAGACACGCGCCGGGATACCGCGAGAGGAAATCCTCTAGCCACTCGATGCTCTCGGTGTCGAGGTGGTTGGTCGGTTCGTCGAGGATGAGGAAATCGGGGCGCGCCAGCAGCGCGCGGCACAACGCGACGCGCCGCTTTTCTCCGCCGCTCAAGTTTCCGACGATGCGCTCGCGCTCGGGCGCGTGCAGATGGGTGGCGAGGCTCTCGATGCGCTGGTCGAGGTTCCAGCCGTCGTGATGATTGATCAGGTCGAGAATCACCGCGCTGCGCGGGCTCTCCGGCGGCGTGGTTTCGTATTCCTCGAGCAGGGCGAGGATGCGCGCCGCACCCGCCTGGATATTGGCGTGGACGGTCGCGGTTTCATCGAGTGCGAAGACCTGCGGCAGGTAGCCGGTGATGAGATCGCGGCGGCGCGTGAACTGCCCGGCGTCGGGCAGGAGATCACCGGCGGCGATGCGGAGGAAAGTTGATTTGCCACAGCCGTTGCGGCCGACGAGCCCGATGCGTTCGCCCTCCTCGATCGCGATGGTCGCGCGGTCGAGCACGGTGTGGGGACCGTAGCGGACGGTGAGTTCAGTGGCGCTGGCGATGGGATCGGGCATGAGCGGGCGACTTCAATCGCTGGCCCGGGGCCGGCCCGCAAGCCTGCTATTCTTCCGCGGCGAGTGTTTCGAGCAAATGGCCGGTGTTCACGTGCAGGAAACCGATGGCCCCGAGCGTCAGGATGAACGTCAGGACGAAACCTCCGTCGCCGCGGAAAATGCCGAGCGAACTGATGCCGACAAACATCGCGAGCAGGAAGTGGATGCCGACGGCCAGGGGCAGCGCCCCACGCTTCACACGCAGCGAAAGATTGGTGACGAGGTGCAGGAAAAACACGCCCTGCAAGCCGACGAAGATGATCGCGAAAAGCCCCATTACGTCGCTTTTGCTACTCCAGGAAAAATCCCGCACAATCTCCCCGGCGAGCTTCGTGACCAGCGGGATGCTGAGCAGCAGGTAAAAGCCGGCCGCGGCGAGCGAGGGGATGATGCCGAGCAGTTTTTCGTAGGCCACGCGGCGGATGCCCTTGGGCAGCATGGCGAGGCTGGAGAGCGTCTGGCCCTGGTGTTCCACCCGGAAGATGCTCGACGCGGCAAAGGAGAGTTCGACGCCGATGAAAGCGATCATGATCCAGAACATGACGAGGCCGAAGTCATCCCACGGCGGCGGCCCGCCGAGCTTCTGTGGCCAGCAGCGCGCGACGAGCAGCGGCAAGCCATAGACGAGCAGCTTGATGCCGATCCAGAGTTTGCCGCCGGCGAGGAAATAGAAGTCCTTCCACGCCAGCGCCTGTTCCCACGGCCTTCCGGGGCTGATCACGCGCCTGCGTCCGCGGGCGGGAGCCACGCCACCCCGACTCGGGGCGCTCTCTTTTTGCTCGCCGCAGTATTTTTCAAACAGCGCCCACGAGAGCAGGAAGAAAGTCACGCCGAGCGCGAGATTGCTCCAGACTTGGAAGCTGACAGCGCTCTCGCGAAAACCCGTGCTGAGGATGATGCCGACGCGGGAGAAGGGGGACGCCGCCTCGGCGAATTCGGAGAGTGCCTCCAAAGCCTGCACTGCCGAACTCGAGGAAACGAGCAGGCCCATTTGCACCGGCAGCTTCGCCAGTGCGGTGGCGAGCGGCAGGAGGGCGAAGAAGAGAAACAGCGAGACGCCGGTGAAGACCGCGGAACTGCTCGTGCGGCGGAACAGGACGGAGCCGAACAGCGCGAGATTGCTGACCAGCACGAGGAAGGCGGCGATCGAGACGTAGGCCGCGATGACCTGCGGGAGCGAGATGCCACCGAGTGTGATGGCCAGCATGGTGAAGGGAACCTGCGCCGCAAAGAGCAGCGCCGCGGTGCAGAGCCGGCTCGTCGATTTGCCGAGCAGGATCGAGAGCGGATTAAGATTCGTCATGCGCAGCAGGCCGAGCGTCATCTCCTCCTTTTCCTCGCTGATCGCCGCCGCGAAATAGCTGACACCCGCGAGGATGACGAAACACAGATCGATGCCGACGACCGTGCTGAAAAAGCGCAACCCCGGCGCGTTCCGCCAGCCCATCGATTCCTGGATCGTGAACAGGAAGAGCAGGATGACGAGGACCAGCCCCGAGCGGGCGACGTAGGTGAGCTTGAGTCGGCTGTCTTCGCGCAGGGAGCGGATGAAAAGGGCGAGCAGCGGGGAATTCATGCGAAGAGCGCGAGCGGTTTAGCTTTCGCCGACGAGTGCTTCAAGCCGCCGCAAGCCGCGGCGATGCAGGATGAAGATGGCGATGATGCTCGCGCCGACCCCGACAAATTGGCTGTAGGAGAGGAACGCCATATTGCCGCCGCGGAAGCTCCCGAGCGCGGCGGCGAGCGCCATGCCGCCGACGGCGATGATCGTGTGGAAGGCCTGCGTGGTGACGTAGCCGACGGGCACCGCGCCGCGCTTCATGATGAGCGAGAGCCACGCCACGACATGCACGAGGAGGATGATGTTCACCCAGTTGGCAATGGTCTGGCTGACGAGCATGGCAACGAGCGACGGCGTTGGGGCGCTCGAACTCCTGAGCGCTCCCGAGAACGAGGTGATCGTCAGGATTCCACAAATCAGCACGGCGATCGCGCCCGGCAGGGCGACGTGCAGCAAGGCGAGCGCTTTGCGGTAGGCGATCTGGCGAATGTTCAGCGGAAGCATCGCGAGCGCGGAGAGGGTTTGGTCGCGGATTTCGGTGCCAAACATCCGGGCCGCCAGCACCGCGAGGTCGATGGAAAAGACGAAGGTCACCAAAGAACCGGCGGCGGTGAAGCCAGCGGGTCCGTTGCCCTTCAGCGCACCGATACCGGCGAAGATTGCACTGCCGCCGTAGCCGACGATCCGAACGATCAACCCGAGACGCCCGCCGCCGAGGAAATAGAAGTCCTTCCAAATGAGTGCGTAAGCCTGTGGGCGAGGAGGTCGGCGGAGCGACAGGCCCAGCATTTTCTTCGAGGCAACAGCGCTGCCGCCTTCGACCGGCACGCGGTCGCAGAAGCGCCCGAATGCGGCCCAGGCAGCCATGAAAAATACGACGCCGAGCGCGAGATTGCTGGCGACCTGCCAGCCCGCGAGCGATCCGGAAAATCCCGTGCCGAGGATTTCGATGAGGCGGGCCAGTGGCGAGGCTTTCCACAAAGTGTCGGCCAGCGGTTTGAGGCCGAGATCCACTCCGTGCTGAAGCAGGCGTTGATTCCACGCGCCGAGGAGCGGCCCGGCGGCGAGCAGCGTGCCCATCACGAGCAAGGTGAAGGTGCTCGCTCCCGCCGTGCGCCGCGCGATCACGGAGCCGAGCAGGGCGACATTGCAGAGCAGGAAGGTATAGGCGCCGAGTGTGCAATAGGTCGCGGTGATTTGCCCGAGGGAGACGCCGCCGAGGGTGACGGCGAAGATCGTGAACGGAAACTGTGCCGCGAGCAGGAGCAGCGCGCCACCGAGCCGGCTCGTGGATTTGCCGAGGAGGATGGAGAGCGGGTTCAGGTCCGTCATGCGCAGCAGCCCGAGCGTCTGTTCCTCCTTTTCCTCGGTGATCGCCGAGCCGAAATAACTCAGGCCCACGAGCGTGATCGAGATGGCCTGGAGCGAGACGATGCCGATGAAGAAGTTCTTCCCGGGCGCGCCGATCCACGACTTGGTGGCGGCCATGCCCGCGAGCACGAGCAGGATGAACGTGGCAAGCGCGGCCCGCGCCCAGTACGTCGCGGCGCCGCGGGCGTCTTCTCGCAGCGAGCGGGTGAAAAGGGCGAGCAGCGGGAAGTTCATGGGGAAATGACCAATGGAGAATGACCCATGACCAATGCTTCCCGAACGACGCGAGTCACGCGGGGGAGCGATTGGTCATTTTCCACGGGTCATTGGTCACTTCTGACTCCCGGTTCGGTGAGATCCATAAAGGCCTGGTTCAGGTGCTTCACGTCCTCGGCGAAGCTCACGACTTGGCCGCCGGACGCGATCGTCGTTTGCAGGATGGTGTTCAGCGCGAGCTGCGTGCGGTCAAAGGTGAGCGTGTAGCGCGCTTCGTTCGGCAGCGGTGGCGTGACGCGTTGCATGCCGGGCAGCTTGGCGAGTGAGTCGCTCGTCGCCGGGTGTTCGGCGGCGAGGGTGAGCTGGTAGGTCGCGAGGTCGCCGTCGCTGCTCGTGATCAGGCCGCGCATCGTGCCGGTGTATTTCACCTGGCCGCGATCGAGGATCGTCACGTGGTCGCAAAGCGTCGCGAGTTCGCTGAGGATGTGGGAGCTGATGAAGATGGTTTTTCCCAGCCGCCGCAGCTCCTCGAGGATCTCCATGAGCTCGATGCGCGCCCGCGGATCGAGGCCGCTGGCCGGTTCATCGAGCAGGAGGAGATCGGGATCGTGGACGAGCACGCGCGCCAGCGAGACGCGTTGCTGCATGCCGCGCGAGAGGCCGTTGATCAGGTCGTCCTTGCGGCCCGCCATGTCGGTGAGCGCGAGCACGTCGCCGATGATCTTGTCGCGCTGCGCCAGCCCGATGCCGTAGGCCGCGCCGAAGAAATCGAGATACTCGAACACGGTCATCTGCCGATACATCGAGAAGTGATCCGGCATGAAGCCGATCTTCCGGCGCACGGCTTTGCAATCGCGCACGATGTCGTGGCCGAAGACGGAGACGTCACCGCGCTGCGGCTTGAGCAGGGTCGCGAGCACTTTCAGCGTCGTCGTTTTGCCCGCGCCGTTCGGGCCGACGAAGCCGTGGATCGACTGCCGCTGCACGGTGAAGCTGACGCCGCCGAGCGCCTGGTGCGTCTTGTAGCGATGCGTGAGGTCGCGGATGTCGATGACGATTTCAGGGTCCATGCGAAAGGCGGTGGTGGTTAGGGTTTGAAGAGGTCCTGCACGTAGAGCACCCAGCCGGATTCGCGGCTGAAGCCTTTGCCCTGCAGGCTGAACGACGATGGCGCCGCGGCGACATACATGAGCAGCGCGCGGTCCTTGGCGGGGCGTGGATTGGAGATGTTTTGCTGAAAGATTTCCGGCGGGTTGAGGAAGCTGGCCGCCAGTAGCGGCATCATCTCGCGGTGCTGCTGCTGCAAGTCGCGGCCTTGGTTTTGGTAGGTCAGCGATTGGAGATTTGACTTGGAGAAGACCTCGTTGATCGCCTGCCCTCCCGGGTTCTTTACGAGCAGCGTGCCGACCGCCCACGTCAGGTCGTAGATGCGGTCGCCGAAGACGATGCGCGCATCCGCGAAGTCCTTGGGAAAACCGGGGCCGGGCTTCAGCCGCAGTTCGCGGCGGGCGTTGCTCTCGTCCCACTTCTGGACGGTCACGCCGGGATCGTCGGCCAGCATCACCGCGCGGTGCAAAAAGGCGCGCGAGGAGTAGAGCGGGATGTCGAGGAGGAGGCGGCCGTCTTTGCCGTTCAGGATCTGCCCTCCGCCGCTCTCGAGGCTGTTGTCGGTGGTGTAAAGATTCGCCGCGGCGTTGTGCGTGAGCGTGTAGATCGCGCCGTCGGTGACAAAGGCGTTCGTCCACTGGGTCACATCGCAGCGTCCGCCGCCGAGCACACGAGCGATGCTCAGCGAATGTGCGGTCTGATTTTCCCCGTAGCCGCGGCGCCCGATGAGGGCAAAGGCGGTGCCGAAAAGCACGACGACGCCGAGAAATGCCGCGATGGAAACGCGGTAGTCGAGCCGGCGCCGATAGCGAAAATGCAACGGCCCGATCACGCCGATGTAAGCGATGGCGAGGAGGTGGATCGCGGTCCAATTAATGTTCGGTCGCGTGAGCGACGAGAGTCGGCGGAAAAGCGTGGATTCGAGATCGTAGACGACCGGTCCCTGCGTCTGCTTCAGCGTGCGCGG
>JBBQYR010000179.1:0-8578 GCA_038208565.1 Chthoniobacterales bacterium | reverse complement strand
GAAGGTGCATGGCTGGCTGCTTCCGGCACACCCTCCGGGGTGCATCGGATGGTGGTCCGAAACTCCGGGTTTCACCCGGAGCTAATTTCCTTCAGCCCTCCGGGCTGGGCAGGTGTCTGATCATTTCACCAATTTGGTATTGTATGCCGATGTCGGCCACGGCTTCGGTTTTCATCCGGACGCCAAAGGCCTGATGAGCCGCTGGCCGGATCGCTTTCACGAATGGCTGACGGTCAAAGGCCTGCTCGCAGCGAAGCCGTGACTTCAATTATCTAGAGGATGATCTCTTGCTGGCCGGCGGTGGCTTGGTCTTTCGCTTCCAGGGCGGCCAGCTTCGGGCCGTCGGGTTTATCGCGGCCGGCTTGGACGGTATATTTTCCAGCCGCATAGACGCGCGGTTGGAAGCGGTCGCCTGACACGCGGACGGTGTAGAGGACTTCGCCGGTCGCTTCCGCGATCACTTGCACCACGGGATTCGCCGCGCCTTTGAAGATCATCGTGGGGAGATAGCCGGCAGGTTTGCGGCCGTCGTTGTCTTCCATTTTCACCGTGATCGGCCAGCCGGGGAACTGCGCCCGGCTGCCGGGGTCGGAAAAGCGCGGCCAGCACTCGAAGGTGATCAGGCGCTTCTTTTTGTCGAAGCGCGCAATGCCGTAGCCATCGGCGCGCTGGCGCTCATCCTTAATGTCGGGCGGATTCGCGTAAGCCAGCATCGTGATCCTGTTGCCGAGGCCGTCTTTGAAATCGCCGGTCCACGGCAACGGGCTGCCGGGCACTGGATTGGGACCGGGCTTCTCATCGAGCGGATGCCACCAGCGACCGTAGATCGTGTTCACGAGCGCCGGGCTGGTGAAGGCATACGGGCCGTCGCCGTATTCCGCGATGCCTTGCTTGGTCACGACCGCGAGATGCTGATCGCCACAAAGATGCACGGCCCACGCCCGGCGGATTTCCTCCAGTGCGCGGTTGCGCGGCGTCTGCGGCCAGCCGTTGCAATCGAGGTCCGCGAGCAGGCGCTGATCGACCCCGCCATGCATGTGCACCGCGCCGCAAAAGGCGGTCTGCGAAAGCACCGCTTTCATTTCCGCGCCGGTCCAGTCCTGCGTCCAGGCGCGCAGGAATTTCTCCTGCCGTTCGCCCAGTAGTTGCAGGCCGGGCAGGTCGATGGTTTTCGGATCGTAGCTGGGATCGTTGATGTGATCCGGGCGCGGTCCCATCTGCGGAATTTTCCCGAGCGGACCGGACTTAAACTTGCGGTCTTCGAGAATCGCGAAGTCCACCCCGCCGACGCGCAGGCTGGTAAAATACACGCCGATGCCGCGCTCCACCGGCGCGGGATCGGGCGGGTCGGGCAGATTCCACGTCTGCTGCCGCTGCACGAGATTCACGTATTCGACCGGATAGAAATAACCGCCGTCTGCACCATCCTGACGGGCCGCCTTTTTTCCGTTCTCGCCCCACAGATTCGGGTGGCCCACGTCGTGGTCATCGGGAATCGAGATGGTCGGCCGATCGCGCATGACATCGCGGAATTGCAGGCCGAACTCGATCCAGCCGGCGGTGTGTTCCGTGTGGCGATAAGTCTGGTCGCCCGCAAAGAAAAGCAGATCGGGATCGTGCGTCTTGAGGTGCTCGAGAATCTCCGGCCGCGCGCCAGTCGTGCGGCTGGAGTTGCACGACATATTCGCGACGACGATGACGTCCTTGTCGATCGGATCGCGGCGGATTTTACCCTCGAACACGGCCTCCGCACCGTGCCGCACGCGATACGGCACATCCTTGCTCGCGTCCCATTTTTCCACCCGGAAATGCGCGCTCCAGCCGGGATAAAGGACCTCGGTTTTCGCCGCCTCCGTCCACACGCCGTCGCGCTGAAATTCCAGCCGCGCCTCGCGCGCTTCACCGGGCTTGAGCGGGTAAAGTTGCGCGGTCAGCTTCAGCACGCCGCGGTCCTGCGTGTAGAGCGCAAAGGCCACGACTTGGTCGCGCGGCACGTCCATCGGTGGCGGCGGATTTTGCTTTGGCGGCAGTGCCTTCCACCACTCGCCCGTGGCGAGCGAATCGAGCTTCGGAAACTGCGCGCCGAACGGCTGGGGCGCGGCCTCAGCGGCGGCGAAGAGGTCGGGCATCGAACCACGCCAGAAGAGGAGCGGGGTGAGTTTGAGGAGGAAACGACGGGTGATGTTCATAACGCGGAGAGGGTGATTATTCTTCGCCCTGCGCGATCTTGCCACCCTTGTTGCTGCCTTTCTCCCGCGGCTCGGGGTGGCGGTATGCGGGAGATAGTCGCTGGGATTGAGGCCGAGATCGTTGACCAGGAAACGGGTGATGTCGCGATGATGACCACCAGGGCATGCTCGGCCATGGACCTGCCACCGCTGGTCCCGTAACCCCGCGGGGAGCGACCCCACTGCAGCGCACGGGTTTTCGGTGGCTCGCCTTGTGAAAGAGTCGTTCCAGTTCGCTCAAAAGACATCCACGACACGGTCCCGCCGTCTGTCGATTTCATTCACTCCCACATACCCTCAGCGAACGGCTCCGCGGCCCCTGAGCCCGAGGGGCGGGCCATGACGATGCGGTTCAAATAATCGCCGCAGTGGGCGGAATCAACTTTCCCCTCGCCAGCCAAGCGCGCCCGACTAATGTCCCGCCACGTCCCGTCGTCGCCACCCCGGTGCCCGGGACGTTTTCACGTCTCTACACACCCATCCCTATTCCCGTTTAGTTCATGGCCAATACGATTCTGGTCGGCGCCCAGTGGGGCGACGAAGGCAAAGGCAAGATCATCGACTTTCTCACCGAAACCGCGGACCTCGTGGTGCGTTCGCAAGGTGGGAACAACGCCGGGCATACCGTCATCGTCGGCGGCAAGAAGTATGTCCTGCATCTCATCCCGAGCGGCATCCTGCGGCCGGGGAAAATGTGCGTGATCGGCAATGGCGTGGTCATCGACCCGGTGGCCGTGGCCAAGGAGATCGACGGCCTGCTCGCGCAGAAGGTGAAGGTGTCGCCGAAGAATCTGCTGATCAGCGACGCCGCACACGTGGTGCTGCCGTATCACCGGCTGATCGACGAGCAGCGCGAACTGGCCAAGGGCAAGGGCAAGATCGGCACGACGAAGCGCGGGATCGGCCCGGCCTATGGGGATAAAGCGGCGCGCGTGGGCATCCGGGTGGGCGAGCTGATCAATCCTGAGCTTTTCGCCGTGAAGCTGAAGCAGCGGATCAAGGAGAACAACGTGGTGCTCAAGGCCTTTGGCGCCAAGCCGCTGAAGTACGAGACCGTGCTCGCGGAATACACCGCCGCGGCGAAGCAGCTCGCCCCTTTTGTGGGCAATACGGTGATCTATCTGCACGAAGCGCTGCAGGCGAAGAAGGAGATGCTCTTCGAAGGCGCGCAGGGCACTTACCTCGACATCGATCACGGGACGTATCCGTACGTGACCTCTTCCAACACGACCTCCGGCGGTGCCTGCACCGGATCGGGCGTGCCGCCGCATCGCATCGACCGCGTGCTCGGCGTGATGAAAGCCTACACGACCCGCGTGGGCGAAGGCCCCTTCCCGACTGAGAACGAAGAGATCAGCGACATGCTGCACGACATGGGCCGCGAGTTCGGCGCCACCACGGGACGCGCCCGCCGCTGCGGATGGTTCGACGCCGTGGCCACGCGTTACGCAGGGCTCGTGAATGGCATCGATCACATCGCGGTGACGAACCTCGACGGGCTCGACTCGCTGGCCACGATCAAGGTCTGTGTCGCTTACAAACTCGGCCGCAAATTTCTCGACTACCCGCCGAGCGACTCGCGCCTGCTGGCAGATGTGGAGCCCATTTACGTCGAACTCCCCGGCTGGCAGAAGCCGACGCACGAAGCGAAGACGTGGAAGGAATTGCCGAAAAACGCGCAGGCCTACCTCAAGAAGATCGCGGAGCTAAGCGGCGGAAAGCTCGTCATCGCCAGCGTGGGGCCGAACCGGGATCAGACCATCGTGCTGTGAACGTCCCCAAGCACATTGCGATCATCATGGATGGCAATGGGCGTTGGGCGAAGGAACGCGGGTTGCCGCGCATCAAAGGCCACGAGCAGGGCGCGGAGTCTGTCCGCTCCGTCACCGAGGCCTGCACGGAGCTCGGCGTCGAATTCCTGACTGTTTACGCCTTTTCCACCGAAAACTGGAAGCGCCCGGAAGCGGAAGTCACCGCGCTGTGGGCGTTGCTCGAGCATTTCATCGAGCAGGAAACGCCCACGCTGATGAAAAACGGCGTGCGGCTCCAGGCAATCGGACGCATTCACGAGCTGCCGGAAAGCTGCCAGGCGGCGCTCCGGGAGACGATCGATCTGACCGCGGCGAATCCCAAAACAACGCTGATCCTCGCGCTGAACTATAGCGGACGCGCCGAGATTCTCGATACCGTGCGCCAAATCGCCCGGCAGAGCGCTTCCGGGCAACTCGCCGTCGAGGACATCACCGAGGATCTGATCAGCCGCAACCTCTACACCGGTGCCTTTCCCGACCCCGATTTGCTCATCCGCACCTCGGGCGAACTACGCCTCTCGAACTTCCTGCTCTGGCAATTAAGCTACACCGAAATCTACGTAACCCAGAAACTGTGGCCAGATTTTGGCAAGGAGGACTTGCGCGAGGCCATCGCGGAGTTCAATAAACGCCAGCGCCGCTTCGGCGGCCTCTAATCCCCTGATGGAAAAAAGCCAAACTATCCTCGTCGTCGATCCCGAGACGGACTTCCTCGACTGGGTCCAGCACCAACTCGGCACCCCGACGACACGCGTCATCACCGCCACGAAGAGCGACGAAGCCTACAAGATCTACACTCGCGAACACCCCGATCTGCTGATCACCGAGACGCACTTGGCGCCGTTCAGCGGGCTCGATTTGCTGGTCAAAGTGAAACAGCGCGACCCCAACGCGATCGTCGTCCTGACCAGCGCCTTTGGCACCACGCAATCAGTCATCGAGTCGATGAAGCTCGGCGCGTTCGACTTCATCCGAAAAGAAACGCTGCCCTTCAATCTCAAGGTGGTCGTCGATGCCGCGCTCAAGGCGCAGGCCGAGATGAAATCCGCGACGACCTTCAAGCCGCAGCTCACCGTCGAAGAGCATCAGGATTCCATCGTCGGCAAATCCGCGGCGATGCAGCAGGTCTTCAAGATGGTCGGCCGCGTCTCGCACTCCGATGCACCGGTCATGATCACCGGCGAGAGCGGCACGGGTAAGGAACTCGTCGCCCGCGCCATTCACCACTACAGCAACCGCAGCCCGAAGAGCTTCGTGGCGATCAACTGCGCGGCCATTCCCGAGCAACTGCTGGAGAGCGAGCTTTTCGGCCATGAAAAAGGCGCCTTCACCGGCGCCACCGGCACGCGCACGGGACGCTTCGAGCAGAGCCACGGCGGCACCCTTTTCCTCGACGAAATCGGCGACATGCCGCTGGCGTTGCAGAGTAAAATTCTGCGCGTCCTGCAGGATGGCGAATTCTCCCGCGTCGGCGGCAACGAAACGCTCAAGGCCGACGTCCGCATCGTCGCCGCGACGAACAAAAACCTCGAACAGGAAGTCTCGAAGAAGACCTTCCGCGAGGATCTTTTTTACCGGCTCAACGTCGTCCGCATTCAGCTTCCGCCGCTCCGCCAGCGCACCGAAGACATCCGACCGCTCGCCGAATACTTCCTGCAAAAAGTGGCGACCAAGAAACTCCTGCCCCGCCTCCAGCTTTCCGAAGAAGGCATGCGCGTGCTCGAGGGCTACTCCTGGCCGGGCAACGTCCGCGAACTCGAAAACACCATCCAACGCGCCTGCGTGCTCAGCACTTCCGACCTGCTCACACCCAAGGACATCCCGCTCGGCAACGAAGTCCCGAGCGAAGTCGCCCGGCCCGCCGCGGGTGCGGCGCCAGTGGCCGAAATGACGACTGAAGGCGCGATCGAAGTGCTGCTCAAGGCCGCGCAAGTCGATCCCGACGTGCAACTGCTGCCGTGGCTGGAGCGCGAATTCACGCTCTACGCGATGAAAGCGACGAAGGGCAATCAGGTGCGCGCGGCCAAACTGCTCGGCATCACCCGCGCGACGCTGCGCAAACGCATCGAGCGCTTCGGCATCACGCGCGAGCTGACGATTTCGTGAAAGCGTGGCGGTGGAACGGCGCGGCCTACGAGCCCGCCGACAGTCTGCCGCTCACCGACCGCGGCTTCCGCTACGGGATGTCGGTCTTCGAAAGCCTGCGTGTCACGCGCGGCGAAGTGGAGTTTTTCGAGCCCCACGTCCAGCGCCTCGTGCAAGCCTGCGCTGAGCGCGAGATCACCGTCGCCGATAACGCGCTCGCCGCCGCCGCCCTCCTTTTTACCACGGGAAACAGCAGCGGTTTCGCCCGCATCTACGTCACCGCCGGCGATGGCTCCCCGGCGACCTCCGCCGAGGACGCGCGCGTCTTCGTCCTCCTCGAAGATCGCACCCCACCAGGCCCCGACGACGCATGGGAAATCACACTCCACGACGAGAGCTACCACGCCCCGTTCGGTGGATTAAAAACGGGCAACTACTGGTTTAACTGCGACGCCTTCGCCCAGGCCAAGCGCCGCGGCTTCGACGAGACCCTGCTCTTCAACGACCGCGCCGAACTCGTCTCCGCGAGCATGGCGAATATCTTCGTCGTCCGAGACGACCAGATCGCGACCCCGCCCCGGACCAGCGGCGCCCGTGCGGGCGTGATCCGCGATTGGGTGATCAAGCGCCGCAAAGTCGCGGAACGTCGGTTGCGGCGAGAGGATGTAATCAACGCCGACGAGATCTTCCTCACGAATAGCTGGATCGGCGTGATGCCCGTCGCGACCGTCGAAGGTCGCCCGCTCGGCGCCCGCCGTGTCGGTCCAAAGCTCGCGGCGGAGTTGCAGAACCGGCGCGAACCGTAACTCGGGGAAACTCACCCGGGACGGGCGTGCTCCCCAGAATTTGCCGCCTCGCTTGCGCCCGCTCGGCAAATACACGAAAACTTCCGCCCGCCTCGTGAAATCCGCTCCCGACCCGCTCGACCAGATTGCCGCTGCTCCGCCCATCGCGGTGAAACTGGCGCGCGTCCACGCGGGTGAGGCGGTTTCGTTCGAGCACGTCGTCACTGCGGCGCAGCCCTTTCTCGCGGCGCTCCTCGCCCGCTCGGCGAAGGGTCGCGTGTGGATCACCTGCGCCGATGTCCGTTCGCAGGAGTCGATGCACAACGAGCTCCTCCAGTGGTTTCCCGACGCACTTTTCTTCCCGGAAATCGAACGCTCATCCGTGGAAGGCGCGCTGCCCGATCCCGAATCTCTCGCCGATCGACTCGGCATCGTGCAGCGGCTCACGAGTGGCAAAGGCCGGCAGATCGTCGTGGTCACGCGCGGCAGTCTCGACGACGAAGTGCCGACCGCCGCGGCGATCCAGCAGCTCGAAATCCGCCTGCGCCGCTCGAGCAAGCTCGACCGCGAAGCGCTGCTCAAGCAACTCGCCGAGGCGGGCTACGAACACGTCCCCCAGGTTTCCGCGCGCGGCCAATACGCGGTGCGGGGCGGCATCCTCGACGTCTTCTCCTTCCACCACGCCCTGCCGGTGCGCATCGAGCTTTTCGACGACGAGATCGAGTCGCTGCGGGAGTTCGATCTCGATTCGCAGATCAGCGTCCAGAACCTCGACACCGCATCGTTGCTCCTCGGCGAAACCGCCGCTGAGCGCAGCCAGTGCAAGCTGCACGAACTGATCACCGAGCGCGACCTGACCATCGACGCCGAAGCGAGCTGGTTCGCGGCGCGCGTGCGCATCCTGGAAGGCAGCGAAGGCTTTACCGCAGAGGGCGCGGAGACGCAGAGGGCCGCAGAAGAGTTCTCGGGAAATGCCTCTTCCACGCTCTCCGATTCCTCTGCGCCCTCTGCGGTGAATCTCCCCGGCGAAGATTTCTCCACCGCGTTTTACGATCACGGCCTCGGCGAGTTTGAAGCGGGCGATTTTGTCGTCGATGAAATCAAACGCGAGCGGTTCTTCGACCAGCTCCGCGAATGGCGCACCGACGGCTGGCGCGTGCATGTCTTCTGCAACAACGAAGGCGAGATCGAGCGCCTGCGTGATTTGCTGCCGCCGGTCGAAAGCGACGCGCTCCACTTCCTCATCGGCACGCTCAACCGCGGCTTCGCCTGCCCCGCCGCGAAGGTCACCGTGCTCAGCGACGCTGAGCTTTTCGGCCGCTATCGCAACACCCGCGCGCGCCGTCTCGCGCTGCGCCGCGCCCGCGAGCAGGCCAGTCGTACCCAGATCGATTTCAGCGAGCTGACGGAAGACGACTACGTCGTGCATCTCGAGCACGGCATCGGCCGCTACGAGGGTATGAAGACGATCCCGCGCGCCGATGGCGAGAGCGAGGAAGTGCTCGTGCTTGCCTTTGCCGACGACTCCCGGCTCTACGTTCCGCTGGAGCAGAGCTACCTCGTCTCGCGCTACGTCGGCGTCGGAAAAAAGAATCCCGCGCTTTCCTCGCTCGGCGATGGCAAGTGGGCCAAGGCGAAGAAGAACGCCGAGAAAGCCGTCTTCGATTAC
>JBBQYR010000178.1:0-8616 GCA_038208565.1 Chthoniobacterales bacterium | reverse complement strand
AAGAAGGTTTTCGCGAGCTTGTCGTAGCGGGTGGCGAGGCGGCGAAGTGGTTCGAGCTTGTGGAAGAGGCGCTCGACGCGGTTGCGGCCGCGAGAGCGTTCCTTGTCGTAGGGGAGCTTTTGGGAGCGGCGGCGGATCGGGGGGATGACGGCCTCGATGCCGTCGCGCGCGCGCGACGCTCCCGGATGCGATCGGCTTCGTAGCCTTTGTCGAGCGCGGCCAACTCCAGGACGTTGTTCCCCTCCAGGCTTTCGTAGAGGGCTTCAAACTGCCGGCCCTCGTGGGCGTGGCCCGCCGTCAGGTGGAGGGCGACCGTCGAGGAGGCGGAGGGGACAAGGGAGGCTGGCCGATGGGCGAGAGTTTTCGTCGAGCGTGGCCGCGTGGAGCTTGGTGCTCCAGCCCCCGCGAGAGCGGCCCAGAGCCTGGTCGGGGCCGTTTTTTTTGGCGCCCCGGCTGCGTGGGGATGGGCGCGCACCGCCGTCGAATCCAGGAGCACTCCGCGCGCTCCGGCGAAAGGCCCGGCCTGCAGATTTTTCCACAAACGCGGCCAGACTCCGCGCGCCTCCCAGCGCCGGAAGCGCATGTAGACCGCATGCCAGTAGCCCAGCTTGGCGGGTAGATCGCGCCACGGACTGCCCGTGCGCTGGAGATGGAGCACCGCCTCGAGAAATTGCCGATCACTGAGTTTGCCTGGGGCCCCCGCTTCCGAATGTTTGGCCTTTTTCAGGGCCGCCTCCAGTTCCACCCACACTGAATTGCTGATGATTTTGCGCACGGATGATTTGCTCATCCGAAGTTTCAATCACCCTTCGCGCTTTTCGGACACCCCATAATTCGTGAACACGGCCTAGCCGGGCCGCGCAGCGATTTCCCGCGGATTTTGAACAGCAGGCCCCTTCGCCTGTCTCATCCGCCCACATGCTTGCGACTCTGTTGCTGCTGACCATCGCCGCCCTCATCCTGCGGTCCTCCCTGCCGCCCGCCCCGGTTCCCGTGCCGGTGCGTGTGCGGATAACCCCCAAGCCGCTCCGGTCATGAGCTTCGCCTCCGCCCTGCCGACGAGCGGCAATACTCTCTGGCCTGCACCCGCCACCGCTGCCGCGCCTGCGGAATCAGCATTCCCCTCGACCGGCAAGCCTGTTACGAAGCCGCGGACGATGCAGGATGAACTAAGTCGCAAGCAAGATGACGAGCACATCGCCCGCACCCAGGCAGGCGACGCCGCTGCTTTCGACACGCTCATCGTGAAGTATAGCCCGCGCCTCTACGGTCTCGTCTATAACATGACCTCGAACCACGAGGACACGAATGACCTGATGCAGGACATCTGGGCCAAGGCCTATCGTTCGATCAATGGCTTCCGCGGCAAATCGTCGTTCTACACGTGGATTCATTCCATCGGCGTGAACATGACGATCAACTTCTTGAAAAAGCGCGGTCGTCGCTACACGCTGAGCCTCGATGACATCGATTCGAACGTGCACAACGACAAGGAGTTCATCGAGCTGACCGCATCGAGCAATCCCGTTCGCGAAGCAGACCTCGGCGAACTCCAGAAAAGGTTGAACGAGGCCATGCAGAAGCTGTCCCACGACCACCGCGCGGTCGTCACCATGTTCGACATTCAAGGAATGCCGCATGCGGAGATCGCCAAGATCCTCGGCATCTCGGAAGGCACCGTCCGTTCCCGCCTCTTTTACGCACATCGCCAATTGCAAAACTTCCTGACTGAGTTCCATTAACCAAAGGCTGATCCCATGACCGACGAACAACTTTCCGCACTCCTGCGCCTCAAGCGCTACGAACAGCCGCCCGCTCACTATTTCGATGGTCTCCTGCAGAATGTTCATCGCCGGCAGCGTGCGGAATTGTTGCAGCTTCCGCTCTGGAAAATCGCCCTCGAGCGGGTGCAGACGTTTTTCAGTGAGCACAGCATGGGGAATCTCTCCTACGCGGGTGCCATGGCTTCGGTTCTCGTGATCGGCGTGACCACGATCGGCTTGATGACTCCCGGCAATTCCATCGAGCGCGCCGCCGCTACTCCTCAGCTCGCCGCCGCGGCCTCACAGGCTCCCTCTTCGGAGAAATTGCTGACCCTTCAGGCCTCGAACACCCTGCCGTCGCTCAACAGTCACTCTTCGCAGTCCGTGCAAGCAGGACTTCCGTCTGTCGGTTCCCAGCCGCGCTACGTCATCGACGCCCGGCCGGTGAGTTATGAGCCGTCGTCCTTCTAGGCGGCCGCTTCGGCAACTCGCTGCCGTCGCCTCCGGAACGCTTCTCGGTTTTAGCTCCGCCCTGGCCGCGGACCCTGAACCGGCCAAGGTTTTCGATGCCCTCCAGCAGTCGGTGCAGGCGGTATTCGAGAAGTGTCGCAGCGCTGTCGTGCGCATCGAAGGCACCGACCGGCACGGCCAGCTTTCCGGCACGGGATTTTTCATCGATCCGAACGGCACACTCTACACCTCCTACACCGTGGGCGGTGAAGCGCGCGACCTCGTCGTCTCCGTCGGCAACGAACGTTACCCCGCCCGGCGCCTCGTCAGCGACCTGCGCAGCGGCGTCGCCATTTTGAAGATCGAGGCCGAGACGCCGTTCCTGCCACCGGGCAATTCGCGCGCCCTCAGCGTCGCCTCGCCCGTCATCGCCGTCGGCTACCCGATGGACCTCCCGCTCACGCCCGCCTTCGGCACCATCGGCGGCTTCGACCTCAAATACCAAGGCCGCTACTTCACGACCACGCACCTGCGCGCCAATATCGCGGTACAGCGTGGTGAAGGTGGCGCGCCCATTCTCAATCCGCACGGTGAAGTCGTCGGCATCCTAATCAGCCGGCTCGATTCCGGCAGCGCTTCTTTCGTCCTGCCCATCGAAGCCGCGGAAAAAATCCGCAGAGACTTTGTCCGGTTCCGGGAAGCCCGCCCAGGCTGGATTGGGGTCCATGTGAAGACCCTCGAGGAACCCGTTTCCGGCTCCACAGCGGCGATCCAGCAAGTCATCCCCGACGCCCCTTGCGAAAAAGCGGGCCTGCGCACCGGCGACGTGCTGCTGCAAGTCGGCGCCCACCGCATTACCTCGCCCGAGGATATGATCGACGCGTCCTTCTTCCTCTCGGCTGAGGACGAAACAATCGTGCGCGTCACCCGCGAAGGTTCCGAGCGCGAGTTCAGCGTCATGCCCGTCTATCACCCCGACGCCGCCCGCCCGCCGATCCCCGCACTCGGCTCGATCGGCGAAACGGCGGCGCCTTCGCTGAAGATGGAATCCAACCGCTAGGCGCCGAAGAGATCGCGTTCGGGCGGTGCGACCTCGTTCGTTCCTCCGAGCATTTCGATGAATTTGGATTCATCGATGACTGCGACACCCAGCGCCTGGGCTTCCGCTAATTTGGAGCCAGCGCCCGGACCCGCGACGACATAGCTCGTCTTGCGGCTCACGGAACTGGAGACATTGCCGCCCAGCGCGCGAATCTTTTCCGCCGCTTCGCCACGCGACATTTTTTCGAGCGTCCCGGTGAGCACGAAAGTCTGGCCGGCGAATGAAGAGTTCGCGCCGCCCGCGCTGCCGCCTTGGGGAGCGATGCCGAGTTGCTGCAATCTCCGCACCGTCCGCTCGCCCGCTTCACTCGCGAACCAATCCAAAGCCGCCCGGGCAACCACGGGACCGACAACCGTCACAACGTCGGCGTCCACAGCGCCCTTCTTCTTGGCCGGAGCGGCAAAGCTCGCTTCGAGCAACCGACGACCAGCCGCGTTCGCTTCTTCCATGAGCTGACTGTGCCGCGCCAACAACTCCTGCTTCTCCTCCGGGCTGCGCTCCTTGTTGTGCCGCGCCCGCGGATTCGCCGAATCGGCTTCTGCGTGCATCCGATCAAGCGCGAGCACATCGCGCAGGAGCACTGAATCCCGGACCGCTTCCAGCGAGGCGTGGTGCTTCGCGAGGTCGTGGGCGGTTTCTTCGCCGACTTCGGGAATCGCGAGGGCGTGCAGCCAGCGGGCGAGCGGCTGGGTCTTCGCGCGCTCGATGCCATCGACCACTTTCTGCGCGTTCTTGGCGCCGAAGATGCGCGGTTCCTCGTCGGTGCCGAGGTTGAGCGTGGCGAGTTGCTCGTGCTGGAGATCGAAGAGATCGAGCGGGTCGCGCACCAAGCCGCGCTCGACGAGTTTGTCGGCCACGATGCCGCCGAGACCGTCGATCTCGAGCGCGCCGCGCTTGGCGAAGTATTCGAGGCGGCGCGTGAGTTGCGCGGGGCAGTTCACGTTTTCGCAGACCCACACCGCGAAGTTCGGATCGCGCTTCACCGCGCCGCCGCACGCCGGACATTTCCCGCCGATGTGCGCGAGGAAGTCGAACGGCGGCGCATCCGGCGGACGCTTTTCCAAGATCACCCGCACGACCGCCGGGATGACCTCGCCGGCCTTTTCGATGATCACCGAATCCCCGATGCGGATATCCTTCCGCTTGATCTCGTCCTCGTTGTGCAGCGTGGCGCGGCTGATCGTGCTGCCGCGGAGAAAGACCGGCTCGAGTTCCGCGACGGGCGTGAGCACGCCGGTGCGACCGACTTGCACGGTGATGCTGTTGAGCCGCGTCTCCGCCTGCTCGGACACGTATTTCCAAGCCTTCGCCCACTTCGGCGCGCGCGAGTGGAAGCCGACGCGCTCGCGCTGTTCGATGGAGTTCAGCTTGATCACCGCGCCGTCGGTTTCGAACCCGAAGCTGTCGCGGATCGCATCGAGTTCCTCGATCGCCGTCATCACCTCCTCGGCGGTGCGGCAGACTCGGGTGAACTTCGGCGTGCGCAAGCCGAGCGACTTCAGCCACACGAGCAAATCGTCCTGCGTAGGCGGCGGATCGATGCTCAGCTCACCAAGACCGTAGAGCACGATTTCCAGCGGGCGCTTGGCGACGACCGCAGGGTCGAGCTGCTTGAGCGTGCCGGCGGCAGTGTTGCGCGCGTTGGCAAACGGCTCCTCGCCCGCCGCGACCATTTCCTCCTGAATGCGAACGAACGCAGCCGCGGGCAGAAACACCTCGCCGCGCACTTCCAGCACCTCGGGAACGTCCGGCCCATGCAGTCGCAGCGGGATGCTGCGCAGCGTCTTGAGGTTGTCCGTGATGTCATCGCCGGTTTCGCCATCGCCGCGGGTCGCGCCGGTTTTGAAGAGCCCGTTTTCGTAGCGCAGGTTCACCGCGAGTCCATCGACCTTCGGCTCGACGAGCCACTCCAGCGTTTCGCCGGGCAGCATTTTCTCCACGCTCGCGACCCATTTGCGCAGCGCCTCGAAGCCATCCTTCGCGAAGAGATTGTCGAGACTGAGCATCGGCACCGCATGCCGCACCTGCTGGAAGCCCGCGGTCGCTTTTTCGCCCACGCGCTGCGTCGGCGAATCGGGCGTGATCTGCTCCGGGTGCGTGGCTTCGAGCGCCTGCAGTTCGCGGAAAAGCGCATCGTATTCCGCGTCGGAAATGCTCGGCGCGGCTTCGTCGTAGTAACGGCGATTGTGTTCCTCAAGCTCCAGCCGAAGCTGGGCGATCCGCGCGGAAGAATCGGGCATAAATCACAACGAACAGAGCCACGCCGACGAGGGCGCCGAAGCAATCGGCGAGCCAATCCAAGGGATCGGCGCCGCTGCGGTTGGGGGTGAAAAGCTGATGAATTTCATCGATGGCGCCGAAGATCATGAGCGCGACGACGGCGAAAAGCACGAGTCGTTTCCACGGCCAGGTCACGCTCCAGCGCAGCGCCAGCGCGAGGACCACTCCGCCGGCCGCAAACGCGGAGAAGTGCTGCGCTTTATCCCAGTAAGTGAGGCCGATCTGCTGGATCTCCGGGCCCGTGAGCGAGGAAAAATACGTGATCGTGCCGGCCCAGAGGGCCACAGCCAGCCACGCGGCAAGTCGGAACCGGAACGGTGCAAGTGGGTTCACAGGAGAATTGAGTGCGGGGCGATGTGCCACGATAGTGCGGGCATGGAAAGTCCAAAGCGCATCCTCGGTATCGAAGGCGGTGGCACCAAGACCGATTGGGTGCTGCTCGATGACGCGGGCGCGATTTTACAACAAGGCGCGCTCTCGGCTTCCAACCTCCGGCTGATCAGCGACGAGGCACTGGCGCAGCTTTTTTCCGTGCTGCCGCACGCAGCGACGCACGTGGGCGCATATCTCGCGGGTTGTGCGAATGACGACGATCGCACGCGGCTGCGCCGGATCGCGGAAAGCGCGTGGCCGCAGGCGCGGGTGAGCGTGGGCAGCGATCGCGACTCGGGACTCGCGACGGCCTTCCGCGATGGCGACGGCATCGTGGTCATCGCGGGCACGGGCGCGGCGGTGCATGGGCGCAAGGGCGAACGCATCGAGAAGGCGGGCGGCTGGGGGCAATTGCTCGGCGATCGCGGCGGCGGCTACGATCTCGCGCGGCTCGGGCTGCGGCGGGTGCTCACGCGCTTCGACATGAATCAGCAAATCACGCCGCTCGCGGAGGAAATCCTGCGCACGCTCGGGCTGAACCGGCTGCCGGATCTCGTCGGCTGGGCGATGCAGGCGGACAAGATGAGCGTGGCGCGGCTCGCGCCGTGCATCTTTCACGCCGCGCGGTTCGGGGAACCGGAGATGCTGGCGACCATCCAGACGGGCGCGGATATTCTCGCGCAGTTCACGCAGGCGGTGGCGCAGCGGCTGGAATTTCCCGATGCGCCGGTGCGGCTGATCGGCGGGCTTTTCACGCACTACGAGGACTACGTGTCGCTCTACAAATACCGGCTGAGCCAGCTCCTGCCACAGGCGACGGTCGAAGTCTGCGCGGAATCCGGGGCGCTCGGCGCGGCCTGGCTGGCGGTTCGCGAAAGCGGAGCCCAGCCCGCAGCCGCGCGGAGCGAACCGGCGGAGTTGGTGCCAGATGCCGCCGCGCTGGCGGGCGCCGCGACGGAGCAGAGCAATCCGCGCTCGGCCAAGCTCGACGAAAGCACGACCGCGGAGTTGGTGGATCTTTTCGTGAGCGAGGAGGACGCAGTGGCGCGGGCGCTCGGGGCGTGTCGTGAGCCGCTGATCGCCGCGGTCGATCTCGTGAGTGCGGCGCTCCAGGATGGCGGGCGACTTTTTTACGTCGGCGCCGGGACCAGCGGACGGCTGGGGGTGCTCGATGCCAGCGAAATTCCGCCGACCTTTGGCGCGCCGCCGGAACTGGTGCAGGGCATCATCGCGGGCGGCGCGACGGCGCTGTATCGCGCGGTGGAAGGCGCGGAGGATCAGCCCGACGCGGGCGCTCTGGCGATGCTGGAGCGCGGGGTGCGCGCGGGAGATTTTGTCTGCGGGCTGACGGCAAGTGGGCGCACGCCTTTCGTGCTCGGCGCGCTGGCGCGGGCGCGGCTGCTCGGGGCGCGCACGGGGCTGATTACGTGCAATCCGCAACGTGCGCGGGGCATGCAACCGTGGGACGCGGAGATCGATCTGCCAACCGGGCCGGAGATCGTCACCGGCTCCACGCGACTCAAGGCGGGCACGGCGACAAAGGTCGCGCTCAACCTCCTCTCGACCTGCGCGATGATCCGCCTCGGCCGGGTGCGCGGGAACTCGATGGTGGACCTGAATATTTCCAACGCGAAGCTCCGCGACCGCGGCGTGCGGCTTGTCAGCAGCACGCTCGGCATCGGCTACGAAGAGGCGCGGGCGCGGCTGGAAGCGGCGAATTGGAACGTCCGTGCGGCGTTGCAGTGAAGTGCCGGCGAACAAATACATTCACGGTGCCGTTTTGGGCAGCGGCTTTGGGCACAGTGGCTAAATTCGACCAGACTTGCGCTCCCCGGATTTCCGATCCAGACCGCTCGCGCTGACGAATTTACTCTGACCTGGAAAGTATTTTGAGCCCAAAAAAGCCCGTGGCACGCACTCTTTTATAATACCTCCTCCTACGACAATATCTTTATCATATAGAACTACTGATTGACCAGGAGTTATTGCAGATCGTGGGTTTTCAAAATGAATTACTAATTCACCCTTAGAATCTATAAAACACTGACCATAATCGCCTTGATCTTTATAACGAATTTTAACTGTAAAGGTAGTTGGAGCAGTAATATTTTCGTATGCTATTAGATTTACTTCTTCTGCTTTCAAAGCTGAATGATAAAGTTTTTCTTCTGTTCCAACCACTATAGAATTTGAATCTTTTAGTACCTCTAACACATAAAGTGGTTCAGGATGAGCAATGCCAAGACCTTTACGTTGACCTATTGTGTAAAATGGATACCCAGAATGTTTTCCAATTGATTTTCCGTCAAGAAGTATATCACCATCTTCAACTTCTTGTTCTAATTCCGGTTTAATGTCTTTGAGAAATCGTTTGTAATCGTTGTCAGGAATAAAACAAATCTCGTAAGATTCGCCTTTTTTCTCAATACCTAAACTCATTCTTTCTCCTGCCTCACGAGATTCAGGTTTTGTATAATGAGAAAGAGGGAAAATCGTTCTCGAAAGTGATTCTTGAGTTAAACCCCAAAGTGCATAAGACTGATCTTTGTTTTGATCTTTACCTCTTGAAAGAATGTAACGAGAGCGTTCTTCATTATATTCAATAGATGCATAATGCCCTGTTGCAATCCAATATGCTCCTAAAGAATC
>JBBQYR010000177.1:0-8667 GCA_038208565.1 Chthoniobacterales bacterium | reverse complement strand
CTGCGCGAAGGCGCGATCTACTTCCGCGGCGAGCGGGTGCTGGCAATGGCGGATACCAAGCTGCGCGGCTCGCACAATGCCGAGAATCTCATGGCCACGCTCGGCGTCGGGTTTGTGCGCGGGTTGAGCTTCGCGCAGATGGTGCCGCCGCTTTGCGACTACAAGCCGCTGCCGCATCGCTGCGAAATCCTGCGCACCGTGAACGGCGTGGAGTGGGTCAATGATTCCAAGGGAACCAACCCGGATTCCGTCGAGAAGGCGCTGCATTCCGAGACGCGTCCAGTCGTGCTGATCGCTGGCGGTAAGGACAAGGGCTTCGAATACGACCTGCTCACCGATCTCGTTGCCGCCCGTTGCCGCTCCGTTGTGGTGCTCGGCGAAATGGCCGACCGGATCGAAGCGATCTGGAAGTCGCGCCTGCCCGTGGCCCATGCCGGATGGTCCCTGGAGAAAGCCGTCGAACTCGCGCGCGGTCTCGCGCAACCCGGTGACGTCGTCTTGTTCAGCCCCGGAACCTCATCTTTCGACATGTTCAAAAACTACGCCGATCGCGGCAACCAATTCCGCGCCCTCGTTCACGCCCTGCCTGCCCAATGAAAACACCAAAATTCCTCACCAAACTCTCCGCGGTCCTCACGCCGAAGCCGAAGAAGCGTTTGCAAGCCACCGCGCGCGTGGCTCGGCCGAGCGTCGATGATTACGACGACGAAGAGCCGACAACGAAACTCTCGAGCGCCTTCATCGTGGTGCTCATCCTCCACGTCGTCGCCGTGGGCGGTATCTACGCTTTCAATAGCATCAAGGCCTCGCGTCGTGATCGCGAAGTAGTGAACAAAACGCCCGAAGCCGCCGCGCCTGCAGTGGTCGCACCTCCGGCGAAAACTGCGACCAGTTCCGCCACGGCACCCGCGGCCCCGCGGCGTGTGGAGACTAGCGCTGCGCCCGTCCCGGAAATCGCGCCGGCGAAGCCGCAGAACGGGCGACGCTACGAGGTCAAGAGCGGCGACAACGCCACGAAGATCGCCTTTGCCTACAATATCAGCGCGGCCGAATTGCTCGCTGCCAATCAACTCAAAGAAGGCGCGGTTTTGAAACCACAGCAGATCCTCGTCATCCCCGCCGCGAAAGCCGCGGCGAAGCCGGCGGCTGAGACGGCGAAATCCGATGCCGCGACCAAGGCGGCGGATATTCCCGCGACGAAAACCACGCCCGGTCTTTACACCGTGAAGAAGGGCGACACCTTTACCTCGATTGCGCGCAGCCTTGGCCAGACCGTCGAAGACCTGACGAAGGTTAACAAGACCGTCGATCCGAAAAAGCTCCAACTCGGCCAGGTCCTCAAGGTTCCTCCGCGCAAGAATTGAGCCCTCCTTGAACGTCCATCGCACCAGTGTCTACCTCCTCGTCGTCGCCGTCATCGGGCTGATCGCCCTTGGCCTGGTGATGCTCTCGAGCACGTCCGCCTACGCGCCGGAGAGCCACGGGAATGCGATGTTTCTGCTCAAGCGGCAGATCGTCTGGCTCGGTGCGGGGTTGCTGGTCTGCGCGGTTGCCGCGAGCCTCGACTATCACTTCTGGCAGAAGACGTGGTGGATCTGGTTCGGGATTTCCGTGCTCCTGCTGATCTGCTGTTTCGTGCCTGGGATCGGCCACCGCATCAACGGTTCGGCGCGCTGGATTCGGCTCGCGGGTTTTTCGTTCCAGCCGTCGGAGTTTGCCAAGTTCGCCGCGATCATCACGCTCGCCTGGTGGTTTGCGCGCGATGAAAAAAACGCGGACACCTTCCTCGGCGGTTTCCTCGCCCCGCTCGCGGGCGCTGGCGTCCTCATGGCGCTCATCGCCCCAGAGGTCGATATCGGCACGACGGCACTGATCGGCGGCACGACTATCGTGATGATGTTCATCGCCGGCACGCGCCTTCGCTATCTCGTGCCGATGGCGGTGACGGGCTTCGCGGGCCTGGCGCTGGCGATTCACGAAATGCCCGAACGCACCGGGCGATTCCTCGCATTCCTCTATCCCGAGAAATATCCCGCCGATGCGTATCAGACCGTGCAGGGCTTGATCGCCCTCGGCTCCGGCGGGGTGGAGGGATTGGGCCTCGGCAACGGACGCCAGAAAATGGCCTATCTGCCTTTTGCGCATACCGATTTCATCTTTCCCGTGATCGGCGAGGAACTCGGCCTGCGCTGCACGTTGCTCGTCGTCTTTACTTACATCGTCATCTTCCTGAGCAGTGCAGTCATTGCTATGCGGGCCCGCGATCGGTTCGGCGTGCTGCTCGGCTTTGGCATCATGATCATCATCTCACTCCAGTCCGCGGTGAATATCGGCGTCACGACTTCGCTCCTACCGAACAAAGGGCTGCCGCTGCCTTTCATTAGCTACGGCGGTTCAAACCTCGTCTTCTGCCTGCTTTGTGTCGGCATCCTCATCAATATCTACCGGCATGGACTCAATGACCGCGAAGAGCAAAAAAACACCGCCGTCCTGCGCGCCCGCGTCCGCAAAGCGCCGCGCGTCGTGCGGCTCTAGCTTATGAATATCGTCATCGCTGCTGGCGGAACGGGCGGTCATCTTTTTCCCGGCCTCGCGGTCGGCGAGGTGCTGCTCCGCCGCGGGCATGGCGTCATGCTCATCATTTCGGAAAAGGAGATCGATGCGCTGGCCACGCAAGGGCGGAACGAATTTCGGATCGAGCGCGTGCCGGGCGTCGGGATCCAAAGCAAATCGCCCATCGCGCTGATCAAGTTCGTCCTGAAGTTCAACTCCGGGCTCAATCAGGTGAAAGCGCTCTACCGCGATTTCCAGCCGAACGCGGTGCTCGGCATGGGCGGCTTCACTTCGACCGCGCCGATCCTCGCGGGCCGCTCGCGCAGGATCCCGACCTTCGTCCACGAATCGAACGCGATCCCCGGAAAATCCAACAAACTCAACGCCCGGCTCGTCACCCGCGTGCTGCTCGGTTTCGAGGAATGCGCGAAACATCTGCCCGCCGGCAAATGCACCGTGACTGGCACGCCGATCCGGACCTCGCTGACCACGCGTCTTGAGAAAGCGCAGGCGCTCGCAGCCTTCGGGCTCGCGCCCGGTAATCACACGCTGCTCGTCATGGGCGGCAGCCAGGGCGCGCATGGGATCAATCAATCGCTGATCAACGCGCTGCCGCAGCTCACCGGAAAACCACTGCAGATCATCCACCTCACCGGCAAGCAGGACGAGCAACTCATGCGCGACAGCTACGCCAAGGCGGGCATTGTCGCGTTCGTGGCGCCGTTTTATCACCGCATGGAGGAGGCCTACAGCGCGGCGGATTTCACGATCGCCCGGAGCGGCGCAGCGAGTCTCACGGAGCTTTCGCACTTCGGCTTGCCTGGTATTCTCATCCCGTATCCCTTCGCGGCGGAGGATCACCAAACTTTCAACGCGAAAATCTTTGAACGCGCGGGTGCGGCAACGCTATTACAGGAGCGCGAAACCAGCGGCGAAACTCTCGCGAAAAAACTCCTCTGGTTTCTCGAAGATCCGGCCCGGCTCAACGAAATGTCTGCCCGCAGCGCGAGCCTCGCGCCGCAGCAGGCCGCCGAGCGGGTCGCTGACACCATCCTCAACTCTTGCGCATAAAAATGGACACGGGCCAAATCCTTGCAGACATCCTCGTCGGCGGTGAACTGAAGATTCACCTGATCGGCGTCGCCGGCTCCGGCATGAGCGGCATCGCCGGCCTGCTCATCGCGCTCGGACACCACGTCAGCGGCTCGGATAAAGCGCGCACGGTCGAGATCGATCGGCTCGAAAAGCTCGGGCTGAAGTTTCACCTCGGACAAAATGCCGCGAACATTTCCGAGGCAGATCTGATCATTTTTTCGTCGGCGATTCGTCCGGGCAACCCGGAATACGACGAAGCGTTACGGACCAACCGCAACATGGTGCGCCGCGCCGACGCGCTCGCGGCGATCATGAATTGCAAGAAGGGCATCGTGGTCTGCGGCATGCACGGGAAGACGACGACGTCTTCCATGGCGGCGCACGTCCTCAAGGTCGGCGGGCTGCATCCTTCGCACTACGTGGGTGCCGAGATCCCCATTCTCGGGACGAATGCCAACTGGGATCCCGAGGGTGAATTCTTCGTCGCGGAAGGCGATGAGAGCGACGGCACGCTGGCCTTTTACCACCCCGAGCACGCGATCGTGCTGAATATCGAGGAGGAGCATCTCGACTACTACGCGGACCTCGCGGCGATTGAGGCGGTCTTCAATCAACTGCTCAGCCAGACGCGCGGGAAGGTGATCTTCAACGCCGATGACCCAAACGCCACGCGCATCTGTAGCGGCCATCTCGGCGCGGTATCCTACGGCGAGTCGCACACGGCTTTCTATCGCTTCGACGATCTGCACGCGAAGGACTTCCAGTCCCACTTCCGTGTGCTGCGCGGCGGCGAACCGCTCGGCGCGGTGACGCTCAATGTCCCCGGCAAACACAACGTGAGCAACGCCGTCGGCGTGATCGCGCTGGCCACGGAACTCGGCGTCCCTTTCCCGAAAATCGCCGAGGCGCTGGAGTCGTTCCGCGGGGCCAAGCGGCGTTTCGAGATCAAATATCGCAGCGACCGCTACATGGTCGTGGACGACTACGGCCACCATCCGAGCGAGGTGAAGGCGACGCTGGCCACGGCGAAAAACACGGGCCGCAAGCGCGTGCTTTGCATGTTCCAGCCGCACCGCTACTCGCGCACGGAAAAGCTCAAGGAAGAGTTCGGCCGCGCGTTCCATCACGCCGACCTGGCGATCATCGCGGACGTGTATGCGGCCAGTGAAGTGCCAATCCCCGGGGTGAGCGGGCAGACGATCGTCGATGAGATGATTCGTGAGGGACACGAGGATGCGAAGTTCCAGCCCGACCGCAAAAAGATCGCGCTGGAGATTGGCCGCGCGCTCGAACCCGGCGATGTCGTGCTCAGCCTCGGCGCCGGCAACATCCATGAATCCGCCTCGATTCTGGCCCGGGACATCAAGCAACTCGACGAGTTGCAGACCGTGATGGGCGCAGGCTTGATCAAGCTTTACGAACCGCTTTCCAAACACACGACGATGCGCGTCGGCGGTCCCGCGCAGTTTTGGGCGGAGCCCGAAACCGAGGAAGCATTCGCGCGGTTGGTGCGCTTTTGCACGCTCAACGAAATCCCGATCTTCGTGCTCGGTCGCGGCTCGAATCTGCTCGTCCGCGACGGCGGCATTCGCGGCGTCGTGGTCCATCTCTCGCGGGGTGAATTCAAGAAAGTCGAAGTCCGCGACGGCAAGATTCACGCGGGTGTCGGCGTGAAGCAAAAGGAACTCGCCTATGCCGCGCGCGATGCGGAAATCGGTGGCTTCGAGTGGTTCGAGGGCATCCCCGGAAATGTCGGCGGCGCTTTGCGCATGAATGCCGGCGCGATGGGCGGCGAGACGTTTCGCCAGGTGGTCAGCGTCCGCTACATCGACCCTCACGGCAATTTTCACATGAAGACGCCGGGCGAAATGGATGTGCATTACCGGCACTGCGGCACGCTGGAGAAAAACTACGCGGTGTCCGCGACCTTCGTCGGGCACCCGAGCACGCCGGAGGAAATCGAAAAGCTGCTCGACGCCTCGACGCAAAAGCGTCGCACCAGTCAGCCGCGCGAATCGAGCGCGGGCTGCTGCTTCAAGAATCCCGAGCAATGCCCCGCGGGTAAACTCGTCGATGAACTCGGGCTCAAGGGCGCGCGCATCGGCGGCGCGAAGGTTTCGGAAATTCATGGCAACTTCCTCGTCAATGATGGCGCGGCTACGGCGGCGGATGTCCTCGCGCTGATCGCGCACGTGAAGGAAGTCGCGCTCCGCGAGCGCGGGATCAAACTGGAAACCGAAGTGCAGATCGTCGGCGACGAGAAAGGCATCCATGATTGAGCCGCGAATTTTGCAAGAACCGGCCCGCGCGCCCCGTATGCGTGGCCATGAACAATCATTCCGCAGCCATGCCCATTGACCTGAAGAACAAGAAGATCGCCGTGCTTATGGGCGGTCCGGGCAACGAACGCAAAGTCTCGCTGGCCTCGGGTGCAGGCGTGGCCAAGGCGCTACGTTCGCTCGGCGCGGAGGTGACCGAAGTGGATGTCGCCGGTCCCGATTTCGTCGTGCCCGCGGGCACCGAGGTTGGTTTCAACGTCATCCACGGCACCTTCGGCGAAGACGGCCAGATCCAGCGGATTCTCGAAAGTCGCGGCATCACCTACACCGGCGAAGGCGTGGTCGGGAGCGAGATTGCGATCGACAAGATCCTGACCAAGAATCGCTTTCAGGAGCACGGCGTGCCGACACCCGGCTCGGAAATTTTGCACAACGGCGCCTCGCCAACCCTGCCGCTGCCCTACGTGGTAAAGGCGCCGAAGGAAGGCTCCAGCGTGGGCGTGTATGTCGTGCGTGATGCGGCGAAGGTCGCGGAGACGATGGCCGAGGCGTGGAAATTTGGGAGCGAGTTGCTCGTCGAGCAGTTTGTCTCCGGGCGCGAATTGACCGTCGGCGTGCTTGGCGAAGAGGCGCTGCCGATCATTGAGATTCGTCCGAAGAATCCCGGCGAATTCTACGACTTCGCGAACAAATACAACTTCCTGAATCCGCAGGCCGCTGGCGCGGATCACTTCTGCCCCGCGGCTTTGAGCGAAGCGGTCACGAAGCAGATCCAGGAGGTCGCGCTCGCGGCAAAACGCGCGCTCGATCTCGAAGTTTATTGTCGCGTGGACGTGCTGCTCGACGCGCAGGACCGGCCCTTCGTCCTCGAAATCAACACCATCCCCGGCATGACGCCCGTGAGCCTTTTGCCCGAGGCCGCCGCTGCTGCCGGGATCAGTTACGCGGACCTTTGCGCCCGCGTCATCGAACTTTCCCTCGCCCGCAAACGCGCATGAAAGACATCCCGTCCAACGCCCGCAACAAGCGCATCTCCAGTCCGCGCCAGCGCAAGCAGCAGCACCTGCTCGACGTGAAGATTCGCGAGAGCAAGGAGCGCGTGCGCCGCTATCGCGTGGTCACGGGTTTTGTCTGCAAGGTGATCCTGTTCACCGGGATCGCGGCTGGGGCGTGGATCGGCGGCAAGGAAGCGCTGCGCCGGTTTGTCTGGGAGAATCCGGATTACTTCATCCGCGAGATCAATTTCACGACCGATGGCGCGCTGACCCGCGAGCAGGTCCTGAGCGCCGCGGGCATCGTCGAGGACCGCAATATCTTCACCGTCGATCTCTCGAAGGCGCGGAGCATCATCGAGCAAATGCCGCAGGTCGAGAGCACCATCGTGCAGCGGCAGTTGCCGAACCGCATGAGCGTGACGGTGAGCGAGCGCCGGCCGATCGCGTGGGTCGCGGCAAAGGGCGACGAAGACCCGAGTTCATCCGAGCGGTCGTTCCTGATCGATGCACGCGGGATCGTGCTGCGGAGCCGCGTGGTGCTGCCCGAGTATTACCATCTACCGATCATCTCCGGCTTTGAAACGGAGAACCTCGTACCCGGGAAGCGCGTGCCGGCGTGGGAAATGCAGGCGGCGCTGGAACTCGTGCGGCTCAACTCCGACAACACGCGCTTTCAGGCCCGGAACATCGATCTTTCCAAGGGCTACTGCCTCGTCGTCACCGATCAGCGCCGCGCCAAAATCACCTTCGGCCTCGACAACATCGAGAAGCAGCTCGGTCGCCTGAACCGCTATCTGGACCGCGCGGCGGTAGAGCGCCGGGAAATCCAGACGGTGAATCTCATCGTCGAACGCAACGTGCCCGTGACCTTTCACGATCCGGAAGCCGAGGCCGCGGCCGCGGCGGCAAACGAGGCCCCGCCCGCTCCGGCAAAACCCGCGGCGCCCGTCGCGGAAAAAGTTCCAGTGCGCAAAGCGGAAGCCGTGAAGAATAGCGCGCCCGAGGCGTCGAAGAAGCCCGATGCCGCTTCGCAAAAACCTTCGTCGAAACCCACGCCGACTTCCCGCGGCTCGGGTACTCTACCCGTCAAAAAACCCTTCCGTCTGAATCCCTAATGGGCCGCGATCAAATTGTTGTTGGACTCGAAATCGGCACCTCGAAAGTCTGCGTCGTGGTCGGCGAGACGCGTGGTGACGGCACGATTCGCATCCTCGGGGTCGGCCAGGCGCCCTCGCGTGGTGTGCGCAAAGGCGAGATCGTTGATTTCGAAACTGCCGGGAAGTGTATCCGCGAGGCGCTCGTCGATGCCGAGGAGAAGAGCGACGTGATGATCGGCAGCGTGTATCTCGGCGTCACGGGCAGCCACATTTATGGCTTCAACAACCGCGGCGCGGTGAGCATTCCCGAGGAGCGCGACGAGATTTGCGAGGAGGACTTCGAGGACGTGCAGGCCAGCGCCCGCGAGGTCAGCATCCCGGCGCCGAACATGTTCGTCCACTCCATCCTCCAGCACTACTACGTGGATGGACAGGACGGCGTGCTCAACCCGATCGGCATGTGCGGGCGCAAACTCGAAGCGGATTTTCACATCATTCATGGCGTCGCCACGCGGATCAAAAACAGCGTGCGCTGCGTGAAGGAAGTGGGACCGGAAGTGCGTTAAATGGGGCGCTGGCGGGGGTCAACGTTGATGAGTTGATGGCTCTTTACGCTACAGGTCAAGCGAACTCTGAAGGGTTTTCGGA
>JBBQYR010000176.1:0-8711 GCA_038208565.1 Chthoniobacterales bacterium | reverse complement strand
CCTCCGCCAGGGCTTCATCCACGTGCTCCCGCTCGGGCTCGATCACATCCTGTTCGTACTCGGGCTTTTTCTGCTGAGCCGCACTTGGAAACCGCTACTGCTCCAGGTCACGACTTTCACCCTCGCCCACACCGTCACGCTCGCGTTGGCCACGCTCGGCTGGGTAAATGTGCCGTCGAAAATCGTCGAGCCCATCATCGCGCTGAGCATCGCCGCCGTGGCGCTGGAGAATATTTTCCACCCGCGCTACACCAACTGGCGGCTGGTCATCGTCTTCGTCTTCGGCCTCGTGCATGGGCTGGGTTTTGCCAGCGCCTTGAAAGATCTCGATCTGCCCCCGGCTTCGCTCGCGATCGGTTTGGTCGGGTTCAACGTCGGCGTCGAATGCGCGCAATTAGCCGTGATCACGATCGCCTTTGTCATCACCGCCTGGCTGCGTGATCCCGTGCGATATCGCCAGTGGATCGTGGTGCCGGGCTCCTCGCTCATCGCCGCGATGGGCCTCTGGTGGGCCGCGCAGAGGGCGTTTTTTTGAGCCGCGTGGGAGCCGCTACGGCTTTTTTCCTCGCGTTCACGTCCAAGGCGGCGTTCCTTGGCGCCTAATTTTCCCACATGGAAACGAATTCTCCCGCGGACGAACCGACGCCCGCAACCCCACCCGCACCGCCGGTCGAAAACACCCTCTCCGAGCCTCCCGCTGAAGCTCCGATCGAGGCTGTCGAGACGGCTGATTTTCCCAACCAAACTCCCTCGGACACGGCCGACGCCGCGCCCGAGGAAGTCGCCACCGACACGCCCGATGAGCTGAGCCAGCTCGCCGAGGCTTCGCAAAAAGCGCGCCTCTCGCAGGCCGACGAAGAGCGCATGGCTACGCTGCTCAAGGAAGCGCTGCTCAGCGGTCGCGGCGGCGTCGCCCGCGCCATCGTCATCCTGCCCAAGGTTCCGTGGATCGTTGGCGTCCGGGCCGTCGAAGCCGTCTGGCCGGAACTCACCGCAGGCTTTCGCACGCAGCTCCTCGCCGGTCTGGCGAAAGAGGAAACCGACGCCGCGCGCCGCATTCGCCTGAGCCTCGCCCGCGCACTCTTCAAGCTCGACCTGCCCGTCGCACTCAAGGTCGCCTCGGCCGTCGCGCGTGAACTTCCCGACAAGGAAACCGGCGTGCTCAGCGCCAAGCAGGCCCAGATTTTCGCCAACGTCTTCATCGGCCGCGGCAAACCCTGGCTCGCGCAGCTTCCGCTCGCGGACCTCAAGCCCGCCGACATCGATGCGCTCGTCCACAGCGCGGTCGTCGCCGTTTTCACCGTGCCGCATCCGCCCGTGACGCAGCTCGGCGTCGTGAAGTGGGTGCGCGAACAGGAACGCCTCGACAAGCTGGAACCGGCCGCGCTGGAAGCCCTCAAGAAGGGCGTGGCGCGCTGGGGGACAAAGTGGCAGGCCGCCTTGCGCAAGGAAGTCGCCGACTTGCCGGAGCAGATCGCTGAAGTGCTCAAGCCGGTGAACGAGAGCGCCGCCAGCGATGAGCCTTCGGCGGAAACGCCCGCGGTTTCCGAAGATGGCACGGCGACTGAACGCCCCGACCCGATCTCTCGGACAGATGATGAGGACGAGGATGACGAGGATGATGATGACGACGAGGAAGAGGAAACCGAACGCAAGGAGCGTCCGGTCTACGAGCCGCGTCCGCAGAAACCGGCGGCCGAGCGCCCGGTCTATACGCCACGCAACGCCGGCAGCAGCAGCAGCGGCGGCAATGTCCCGCGAAATTTCAACCTGACCGAGTCGCTGCGGCACATCGAATCCTACGTCAGCTCGCTCCGCAACGACCTCGCCGCCTCCAAGACCCGACAGAAGGATGATCGGCGGCGGCCCGAAAAACTGTCCGGCCCAGTGATCGAAGGCGAGCCGACGGTCGAAGAATTGGCGCGTCTGAATCTGCAGCTCGAAGCGCGCAACGCCGAGCTCCAGGAACGCATCAAGGATCTGACTCAACACAGCGAAGATCTCGCCACGAGCACGGGCGCGATGACCGGCCAGCCGGTGGACGACGCCGGCACGCAGCTCCGCACCCTGCTCGGCCTCAAGCTACAGGAAGATTTCGCCGATTTCCTCGCCCTCGAAAAAGAGGGCAACGACATCGTGATCCAGCAGCACTACCGCGGGCTGATCCGCCACGTCTTCGAGGTGCTGGAGCAGCTCGAAGTGCCGCTCAAGGCGGAGTAACGGCGCGCAAAGCGAGCGCTTTCCTGGAAAAACAAAGCCCCAGCCTCATGAAGAGGCCGGGGCTGTTTTACGTTCGGGAACGGCGCTTAGTTCAAAGGAGCCGGGGCGGGCGCCGGAGCGGGCGCCGGAGCGGGAGCCGGGGCGGGCACGCCAGCATCGCGAACTTCGTCCGCCTTTTTCTCCAAAGCTTTGGCCTTCGCTTCGCCGTCCTTCTTTACCGCCTCGGCGGCGTCGTCGGCTGCCTTCTTGATGTCGTCAGCCGCCACGGCGGCGTTCTTTTCGACCGCTTTCGCGTCCTGTTTGGCGTCCTTCTTGATCGCGTCGGCCTTGTCGTCGCTAGCGTCCTTCACTTGGTCCGCTTTGTTTTCCATGGCGTCAGCCTGTGCTTCCGCAGGTTTCTTCTCGCATGCCGTAAAGGCGAGGGCAGCGGCGGCAACGAGGGCAAATGTGGGTTGTAGTTTCATTGGTAGATCAGGGGTTGGTTTAGGTTGTTGGGCTGATGGGGATCAACCTCCGCAGGCAGGCTGGACATGCGACCGGGCCAAGTCAATGCCCGTCTGACACGGAAGCGACACGGCGTGTCAAAGCCACCCGTCCGGGGCGCATTTCTTAGCCGCGGCTATTTATTGAGAAGCTTTTCCAGCAGGGAGTTGAGCCGACTGAGCATGGCGCGCGGATCTTCCAGCAGACCGGCGGCGACAAGTGCGTTGTCGAAAATCTGCTCGGCCACTTCCCCCGCCAGCGCAGCGTCGCTCTGCCGGATGGTATTCAGCCGGATGAGCATCGCGTGGTCGGGATTGATTTCGAGGTCCGGGTTGGAGTCGAGGCTCGGGCCGTCTTCGCGATTCATCATCTTCATCATGCGGCGCATGCTGGAGGTGATGTGCGCGTCGCTATCCACGACCACGGCCGGGCTGCCGACGAGACGCTTCGAGCTGCGCACTTCATTCACCCGATCCGCGAGTCGTTCCTTGATGAAATCAGCCAGCGCCTTGGCGTCCTCTTCACTCAGCGCGCCAGCGGTTTCCTTGTCGAGCTTGAGGTCGGCTTTCTCCGCGGCGACGAGCCGCTTTTTGTCGAACTCCCGCATGTGCTCCATGACGAACTCGTCGTGCGGCGCGTAGAGGAAGAGCACCTCGAATTTCTTCTCGCGGAAGACTTCGTAATACGGGCTGGCCTCGGCGGCTTCGCGGTTCGGCGCGACGAGGTAATAGATCTCCTTTTGCTCCTCCGGCATGCGGCTCACGTAGTCGGTGAGCGACGTGCTCTTGCCCTTCTCGGTGAAGGACGACTCGGTGCGCAGGAGCTTGGCCAGCGCCTCGCGATGCTGCCAGTCGTTGGCCGCGCCTTCCTTCAGGCAATGGCCGTGCTCGGCGAAAAACTTGTCGTATTTCTCCGGGTCGGCCTTGGCTTCTTCGTCGAGCCACTTGAGCACGCGCTTGGTCAGCACGTCGTTGATTTTCCGGAGCAACGCGGAGTCCTGCATGGTCTCGCGCGAGATGTTCAGCGGCAGGTCTTCGCTATCGACCACGCCTTTCAAAAACCGCAGCCACTCGGGGAAGAGCGCCTTGGCCTTGGGCTGGATGAGCACCTTCTTGCAGTACAGGCTCACCTCGCTCTCGCCGCGCGTCATCGTCATGTGCTCGTAGCTTTTCGGCGGGACGAAAAGCAGCGCGCGGATGCTCAGCGGCGCGTCGGCCGAGAAGTGCAGCCGATACTGCGGCGCCTCGCTGTCGTGCCCGATGTAGCGGTAGAACTCGCTGTATTCGTCCTCCGTGATCTCGCTTTTGTTTTTCGTCCAGAGCGCCTGCACGGTGTTGACCGCGGTGCCGTTCAGCTCGATCGGAAACTGCACGAAATTTGAGTAGTGCTTGATGATGCGCTCGATGTTCGAGGCCTGGGCAAACTCGGTGTCGCGGAGCTGCACGACGATCTTTGTGCCGCGTGGCAGATCGCTCGCGGGCTCGATCTCGTAGCCGGTGCGCCCGTCGCTCGTCCACAGCCAGCCGGTCTCGCCGGGTTGATACGAGCGCGAGTAAACCGTCACCTTGTCCCCCGCCATGAACGCGGCATAAAAGCCGACGCCGAACTGGCCGATGAGATTCGCATCCGCGGCGCCGCCTTCGCCCGCTGCCTGCTTGGCTTTGAGCTGCTCGAGGAAAGCCTTCGATCCGGAATGCGCGATGGTGCCTAGGTTGTCGATGAGTTCGCCGTGCGTCATGCCGATGCCGGCGTCGGTGATCGTGATCGTCTTCGCCTGGTCGTCGGTCGCCACGCTGATCTTCAGCGGCGCGTCCGGCTCGAAAATCTCCGTGCCGGAAGTCTGCAGAAATTTCAGCTTCTCGCTGGCGTCGGCGGCGTTTGAGATGAGCTCGCGGACGAAGATTTCCTTGTCGGTGTAGAGGGAGTGGATGACGAGATCGAGCAACTGGGCGATCTCGGCTTGAAAGGCGTGTTTTTCGATCGTGGACATGGGGCGCGGAACCTACATGGCCTGCCGCCTCGGAATCAATGGCGACTTGCGCCCAGACGCGGGTGCGGCATGACGTGAAAAAAATTGCGTCTCGCGTGCATCTAAAATCCTCCGCGTCCCGTAGTGCTCCTGTTTTAATCCACCTCACGCCCAAAAGATGATCGACGAACAACTTCAGGAAGAATCCGCGCTTTACACCGCCGGAGTGCTCAGCAGCAAGGATCGCGAGCAGTTTGCGGCGTTGGTCGATGCACACGCCGAGCTGCGCGCCTTGGTCGTCGGGTTCGAGGAAATCGTTGCCGCGGCCCAGCTCGCGACGTTGCCCGCGGTGCTGCCCAGTCCCTCCGCAGGGTTGAAGGCGCGGATTCTCAGCCAACTCGACACCCATCCTCAAGCTGCGAAGCCGCGCGAAGCGGGTTTTGTCATCACGGGCGTCGATGGCCTCGTGCAGTGGGTCAACCCGGTCTTCACCGAAATGTGCGGTTACGCGCTCGAGGAGCTCCGCGGCCGCAAGCTCGGCGCACTCCTGCAGGGCGCCGAGACCGACCGCGCCACCGCCGTGCGCATGCGGGATGCCGTGCACGCGCATCGCCCGTGCAGCGAGCGCATCCTCAATTACCACAAGAACGGCCAGCCCTACTGGGTGGAGATCGCGATCGAGCCGATCGCGGACAGCACGGGAGAGACACGCTGGTTCATCGCGCACGAGCGCGAGCTGCCCGAGCTGATCGCGGCCTGAGGGGTTCGTATTCCGAAAACGTCGCGCACTCTCGCGTCGGCGTGAATGTGCAGTTGCGCTCTCCCGCGTGTCTCCGCCAAGCAGATTTCCGCGAGCGAATAATCGTCCTGTGCGGGCAGGTGCAGACCTTTGGCGCAGCGAGCTTCCGCGCATCGTCCGCGCCGAGCAGCCCATCGGACACATTCAGGAGATTCGACAAATGCCGCCAGTTATCTCCGCTACGCCCCCGTAGCAGCGGTTCTGCTTTGCTCGACTCAAAATCAACCTCAACTTGCGGGGGTCTTTGCTCGACCATTTCAATTGTCCCATGACCCAGTCGGCCCTCCGATCGCCCTGCAAGCCTCTCGCCTTTGCTTCCGCGTCAAAAAGGGCGGCCTTCTCGGCCTCCGCTGCTTGCTCCATTTGATTCCTCGTGAGCTTCGCGCCCTGCTTTGAGGCGACGCGCGCGCTATGCAGCCTCTTAATCTCGCGCCAGTTCAGATCGCGTTTCGGATCGAGGCTCCACCATGACGGGATGAAGATCATCGTCCCGTGAGGCGTCAGGTTGACCGTCAGTTTCTGGAGCAAGGGCTGATCGCCTTCCATGCCATACAGATTCCAGCGGTGGCAGAAGGCGTCGAACACCGCTTGAAACCGCGCGGCCGGGTCTTGCCAGTTGAGCTGCCAGTCGGAGCGAAAGGCTCGTTCCGAAACCATCCGTCGCCGGATGACGCCCTTGCGGTCCCGATGCACCGTCACATCAAACCCCGCTTTAATCGCCGCCCAACCATTCTGGAACTGCTGATTCTTCATCAACCTTTCCTCCAGCAGCCTATACTTCTCCGCGGCCTGCACTTGCGCGTCATAATTGCCGTGCTGCACGGCGTGCTCGTGCGCTGCGGCCACGGCCTGCGCTTTCGCGCTCGGCAGCGGTGGCAGCGAGTCAAGCAGCAGCCGAAGCTCCGCTTCTAGGCGTTTTCCGGCTTCAATGCGGCTCTGAATCACCTCACAGAGGCTGTGAAGATCAATCGGCCAGAGCGTGAAAGGCACGAACAGCCAGGCGCAGGCGCTTTCCAATGCCTGAAAGTCGGGATGCTGCCCGGCGGCTTCGCGCAGCCGATGGAGATCCCGCACCAAATCTCCGTTCCACTCCAGCCGCCGGTAGGCGAGTTCGGAAAGCCGTTGCAGATCCTGTTCGAGGGTGGTTTGCACTGCGCGATTGTCCCCAATGCTTGTCCTTATGGCAACTGCTCCGGCGGGCCAGTTTTGAGCGTATGAGCAGAACATCGTCACCTTCGATAGGTCCCCATGAGCCGTGCGCAGCAGCGCCCGGTCTCGCCCGCCGAGATTTCTTCCGCGCTTGCGCCGTCACAGGCGTTGGCTTGGTCACCGGGTTTCCGTGCCCACTCGCCAAGGGTGCTGATTCTTTCCCTGCCCAAAGCAAGCCCCCAATCGGTGACATCGTAGTCGGTCTCGAAATCGGCACGTCGAAGGTTTGCGCCGCCGTCGCTGAACGGCTGCCTGACGGGACCGTCAAACTTCTCGGCATCGGCCAGGCGCCATCGCGCGGCGTGCGCAAGGGCGAGATCGTGGATTGCGAGACGGCTGGGAAGTGCGTGCGCGAGGCACTCATCGACGCGGAGGCCAAGAGCGACGTGATGATTGGCAATGTTCATCTTGCGGTCACGGGCAGGCGCATCAGGCCGCAGATCGAAAACAGCATCCGGTGCTTGAACGAACTTGGTATGGTGTTCGATGGTTTTTACCCTCACTACTTCAGCCAGAAAACAAGGGTTCTCTTCATCGGCAGAGAGGCACGCGGGATTGAGAGCTTTAACAACCTCGAAGTCCTTTATCCAGCCTATCGCGAAGGAAAGCGGATTGGTGATCAGCATCTCAATGCCAATAATTTCCATTCACGCATGATGTATGTTGCATATGGCATCGTGAACGAGATGCCAGTGTCGCAGGATATGTCGGAAGCGAGTAAGACCGCATTGTGGAAGAAAATTCCGTACGCGAGCGAGATCGGTGACACGTTTGGCGAGCCCAATGGCCTAAGTTTCGCCTTTATGAATATCGCAAAGCTGAGCAACGAGAGCGAAAACTGGCAATCCGACTGGGGTGTCATCAATTCCGCGCATCAGTTGTCCTCCCAAGGTCGCACCTTTAATCAGGAAGAAGTCGCCATCCTGGAGCCCCACATTGTCATCACTATGAATCTGGAGGATAAAATCGCCTCTCTTGGAGAGCTTTCACCCATTCACTCCTCTCCCTTTGCGCGATCGTTCTGGCTGAATAGCGGCGGCCATCGCTCGCTGCTCATCGACACGTTTCATTTCACAGCACCTGGAAAGGGTGATATCGAAGATTTCTACGTCCCAATCTGCGAGGCGATACGGCACAGCGCAGCAAGGTTGAACGGGCTCAATCGACGCATCCGTGCGCAGTGATGCCATGCACTGATTCAAGTGCGTCTGTCGTTTATCTTAGCCTCGAAACCCGGCGCACTGCCTTCGAGGTCGGTGGTTGGTACCCCGAGAAGTTGGGCGTTTCGGTGGCCATCGCCCTGACTTCGAATCGCCTGCACATTTTCACTGAGAAGGACATCGGGAAACTGGCGGCACTGCTCGCCGCGGCGGAATGCGTGATCGGCTACAACGTCGTGGACTTCGATTTCAAAGTCTTGGCAGGTTGTCGCGGTGCGAACTTGGAAAACGTCAGGTGCCTTGACCTGATGAAGAACATTGAGAGCGCTGCCGGTCGGCGCGTCTCGTTGGGTTCACTACGAACGGCGACTTTGAAAACAGCGCAAGTCAGCAACGGACTGGAGAATGTCCAACTCTGGAAAAAACGTCAGATCGCCAAGGTGATTGAGGATTGCTGCAACACGGTCCTGGCGATCAAGGCGCTGCATGAATACGGACGCGATCATGACGAGCTATTTTACTCCCGCGACAACGGCCCTCGCCGAAAGAGGATTAAAGTGAATTGGGATCATCCGAAACGGGAACAAGCCTGAACTCGCCCAACGGTCGGCACTGACAACCGGCAATTAGATTCTTCCGCGTGGAGCGATTGCGCAGTTGCGCTCCCTGGTGGCTCTCGGCCAATCTACGCGTCCACTCTCCACTTTTACTCTCCACTTCCTCACTCCCCATGGGACGCCAATGGCTCCAAGCTAAACGCGAAGTCGCCGGCCTGAAAAAAGGCCAGATGGTCGGCAAACTGGTCAAAGAAATCATGGTCGCCTCGAAGCTCGGCGGGCCTGAACCCGACGGGAATCCGCGACTCTTCGCC
>JBBQYR010000175.1:0-8725 GCA_038208565.1 Chthoniobacterales bacterium | reverse complement strand
GTCCACGTCGCTGAACGGATTCAGTTCGCCGCGGCCATACCCACCGATGGCGACGAGCGCCAGCTTGGGCAGCCCCTTTTGCATCGGCGCGGTCTCGATCGCCGAATCCAGCAGGTGCCGCAGCACCACGTCCACGAGGCTCGCGCGTTGCGCACAAATCTCCCGCCCGGCACCACCGCTATGGTGCTTCAGGCGGATGCGGTGGTTCTCGATCTTGAGGAACTTTTTGTAGAGCGAAAGCAGCTCCGCGGAATTGAGCTGCCCCTGCGAACGCAGTTGCTGCTCAGCGTGGGCCAGGACTTTTTCGCGGTGGCGCATCATGGGGCGGGAGAAAACTCAGCCGGGAAAATGCCGCTTTTCCGACAATTGGCGAAGGGAAACCGCGACGATCATGAAAGCGCGATCCCGTAACGCTTCATCTTGCTGTAGAGCGTCGGCCGATGGATGCCGAGAACCACGGCGGCCTTCTTTTTGTTGCCATGCGTCTGGGCCAGCGCCTGCAAAATCGCGTTCTTCTCCTGCTCGTCGAGTTTGAGCGTCGACCCGGCGGGCGTCGATTTGGCCGCTTGCAGCGCGACGGGCAGGCGCAGCTCTCGCGGCAGTTGTTTCGGGGTGATGAGCGCGTGGTCGGCCAGCACCACGCTGTATTCGATGGCGTTCTGCAATTCGCGGACGTTGCCGGGCCAGTCGTAGTGCAACAGAAGCTCATAGGCTTCGGGCGAAACGGTCGGCTCTTCTTTGCCGAGTTGCGCAGCAAAGCGCTGGAGGAATTTCGCCACGAGCGCCGGAATGTCGGCCTGCCGCTCGCGCAGCGGCGGGATCTCGATCTGAAAGGTGTTGAGCCGGTAATAAAGATCCTGCCGGAGCGCGCCGGAGCGCACCGCTTCGGCGACGGGGCGGTTCGTCGCGGCGACCAGGCGGAAGTTGGCCTGCACGGTCTTCGTGCTGCCCAGCGGACGAAACTCGCGCTCCTGCAGCACCCGCAGGAATCGCGTTTGCAGATCGATCGGCATTTCCGCGATCTCGTCGAGAAAGAGCGTGCCGCCATTGGCCTCGGCGATCATGCCAGGGAAATCTGTGACCGCGCCCGTGAAGGCGCCCTTGGTGTAGCCGAAGAGTTCGCTCTCGATCATGTTCGGCGGAAACGCCGCGCAATTCAGCTTCACCAGCGGTCCGACAGAGCGGCGGCTCAGCCGGTGAATATCATTGGCCATGACTTCTTTGCCCACGCCGCTTTCGCCGAGGAGCAGCACATTCGCATCGGTCGGCGCCACCCGCTCGATCAGCTCGAAGACATCGCGCATCGGGCGGCTCTTGATGATCGGCGCGAGCTGGCGTTCCGCTTTTTCTAGGCGCCGAGCGAGCTGCTGTTTCTCTGCGCGCAGCGTCTCCGTTTCGCGTACGAGCTGGCGCTGCTCGATGGCCCGCGCGATCAGGCTGAGCAGCTCCTCCACCGCGTAGGGTTTGCTGATGAAATGAAACGCGCCCTGCTTGATCGATTCGATCGCGTTGCTCAGTGAATCGTTCGCCGTGAGGATGATCACCGGCATCTGCGGGAATTTTTTCTTCAACTGCTGCAGCACATCGAGACCATCGGCATCGGGCAGCCCGAGATCGAGGAGCACGAGATCGGGCTGTAGCTTGTGCGCCAGCGCCAGCCCGGCACTGGCCGTGTGCGCCTGATGCGGCTCGTAGCCGTGGCGGGTGAGCAAGGCCTCCAGCGTGACGAGGATCGAACGTTCGTCGTCCACGACGACGATCTTGTAGCGCGCGGAAGCAGGCATGTTCAGCTCGCCGCGAGGGGCAGGGTGATGCGGGTCGTGAGCAGTGGCGCCGCAGGATCGAAGGTGAAGGTCACGCCACCCTCATGCACCGCGAGGATGCGCCGGGCATAAAAAAGCCCCATGCCGTAGCCACCCCGGCGCGTGGAAACGAGCGGCTCGACGCCCCAGGTTTCCGGCGGCGAAGGGATCGCAGATTTTTCCTCGCGCAGTTCGAGGACAAACTGTCCGTCTTTCACCGCCGCGCACGCCGCGATCGGGCGCCCGGCTTCGCGGAAGTGAATGGCGTTTTTGAAGAACTCGCTGAAGGCGCGGAACATCATTTCGAGGTCTACCGCGATCTCCTCGTCGCCAAGCTTCTCAGTCCACGTGATCTCCGCCGCGCCTTCCGGAATCACTGTCTTGAGCCGCGAGCGCAGGTCCTCGACGAGAATCTTCGCCGTGTAGGTCACGAGCTGCGCTTCGGGCAGCCAGAAGTTTCCCGAGAGGGCTTGCAGGGTCTTGGCCGTGGTCGTGATCATCGCGCGCAGGCGCTTGATCTCGGGCATGGCCTCGCTGTCTGCCGTTACGAGTTCCTGGAGAAAGGCCGTTTGCAGATCGAGGCTGTTCAAGCCATTGCGGATATCGTGCGCGAGATGGCGCACGAGCCCGGCCACGCGGCCAAATGGCACCTTCGGATCATCCGTCCCCGAGCCGTTCTCGACAGACTTTGACATCAGGCGGTGGCAAAAGTATCGAGCGCCGCGCTGGCCCCGGCCACCGCCTTCACCTTGGCATCGTTGGCCGCGAGATGATTGAGCGCGTGATAGACCGCTTCCGCGTCTTCGCCGAGCGCCGTCGCAATCTGCGCGGCGGTCTGCGGATTGGCGGAAAGCGTTTGGCGCACCTGCCCGATGGTCTTGAGCACACCCGCAGCGGCCTTCTTCCCGGCTTCCACACCGGGCTGATGATAGGCGTTGATGTTCACCAGCGAGCCGTAGAAGCCGACCGCGCGGTCATACAGCGCGATGAGTGCGCCCACGGTGTAGGGCGTAACGGCGCGCATACTGACCGTAATCGAATCGCGGCCGCCTTCGTAGAGCGCCGTCCGCGTCCCGCGCAGGAATCCCTGCAGGAAGTCGCCCGTCTGCGCGCCCGGTTCGACCTCGATCGATTGCCCCGCACGGCCGCGGCGGACTTCGATGAAGGTGACGAAGAAATTGTGCACGCCGTCGCGGAGCTGCTGCACATAAGCGTGCTGATCGGTGGAGCCTTTGTTGCCATAGACCGCGATGCCTTGGCTCACCTTTTTGCCATCGAGATCGAGTTCCTTGCCGAGCGACTCCATGACGAGTTGCTGGAGGTATTTCGAGAAAAGCACGAGGCGGTCCTTGTAAGGCAACACGACCATGTCCTTTTCGCCGCGCCCATTGCCGGCAAAGTGCCACATCAGCGCGAGGAGCATCGCGGGGTTCTTCAGCGTCTCGGCCGTGCGTGTCCATTCGTCCATCGCCGCCGCGCCATCGAGCAGCGATTGCATGTCGAGCCCCTGCAGCCACAGCGGCACGAGGCCGACCGCGCTCATCACCGAAGTGCGCCCGCCGACCCAGTCCCACATCGGAAAACGCACCAGCCATTCATTCTTCTCCGCATACTTGTCGAGCGCCGAACCCACGCCCGTCACCGCGACGGCGTTGTGGCTGAAGTTCAGCCCGGATTTGCGATAGGCTTCCTCGGTTTCGAGCATGCCGTTGCGCGTCTCGGCGGTGCCGCCGGATTTCGAAACGACGACGACGAGCGTGTGCTCGAGGCGGTGCTGCAGGTCGGTGAGCACGCGGTCCATGCCCTGGGGATCGGTGTTGTCAAAAAAATGGAGGCGCAGCCGGTCATCGTCCGTGCCCAAGGCATCGCTGACAAACTGCGGACCGAGCGCCGAGCCGCCGATGCCGATCAGGAGCACGTCGGTGAACCGTCCGCTGGTGTGAACTCGCGTGACGAAATCCTGGATCGAGGCGTTGCAGCTTTCGATCTCCGCTTTCAACTCCGGCGTCGGCGCGAGGTGCGGCGCGCGCAGCCAGTAGTGACCGACCATGCGGCCTTCATCGGGATTGGCGAGGCCGCCGGCTTCGAGGGATTTCATCGAAGCAAACGCCTTCTGCGCGAGCGGCTCGAGCTGGCCTAAGAATTCGTCGCCGAACCGCATCCGGCTGATATCGAGCGAGAAGCCGAGCGCCTCGTGGCGCAGGAGAAATTTCTGATAACGATCCCAAAGAGAACTCATGAAGCGGATGCGAACAAATCGCGGCTGGCGTGTCGAGTGACGAGTGCCTCGGTGGTTCAGCCCGCGAGCCACAACCGCTCGCGACGCGACGCCCGCCAGAGCATCAGCAGCGCGGCCCCCGCGACCGCGAGCAACACGGCGACGAAGTTGAGTTGCAGCGGAATCACCAGCCCGCCGATCGCCACGGTGAGCCCCAAGCCGTAGGCGGAAGCTCGCGCGGCTGATGTGCCGAAGGCTCGATGCAGCAGCACGATCGAGGACGGAATCGTGGACTGGAGCAGCGCGACGCCGGCGCACAGGCTCGGGAGGTTTCCCCGGCCGAAATCGAGCAGCAGGCAGGAGACGAGGAGCGTGGCGCCGACCTGCCGCACAGTCGGCCAGCGGGCGATCATCCAGCCGCCGAGGATTTTTCCGAGAGCCGCGGATGCGACCACGGCGAAGACCACCTGCGGGTCGTGCAGGCGCGCCATGTGCACCAGATCCCAGAGCGCGGAGCGTAAGGTGAGCGCGAGCAGCAGGAGCAGCATCAGGCCATCGTGGGCGTCCACGCCCGGCGCCGACGCGCGACTTTCCGCCGCTGCCTCCGCGGGCCAATGCCGGCGAAGCGCCCACCAACCGACCAGGAGCACCGCAGGCAAAAGCGCGGCCCACAGCGCGACCGCCCCGGAATGATGTCCCAGCCATCCGCCGATGGTGAGGCCGACGATTCCCGGCGCGGAAAACCACCCGAGTGCCCGCTCGCCTTGCGGGAGTTGCAGCGCGAGAGCACCGCCGGCCACGTGGCAAAATGCGGACGCGACACCGGAGATGATCACTGCCAGGCCCGGCGAAATCGCGCGTGCGAAAACCGCGACGACCATGAGCACGAGGGCCCCGGCCAGCCAACGATCCTGACGCGGCGAGCGATCCATGAGCCAGGCCGCGGGCAACTGCCCGGCAAACGCCAGCGCCGCGTAGATGACCAGCCACGGCAGACGATCCCACGCGGAGGACGCAGGCATTTCTCCGCCGAGCAGCCAGCCCGCGAGGAAATCATTCACGCCGTGACTCGCGGCGAGCAGCACGAGCATCGAGGATCGCAGCGTCGCGTTCATCGGCTGCGTGCGAGCACCATCAGCAACGGAGTTCCGAGCAGCCAACTGGCGAGATTCATGAGCAGCGATCCCACGATGGAGCGGCCCGCCGACCATTGCCAAAACCACGCGAGCAACGCCGCTTCCACCACGATGATGACCGCCTCCAGCAGCGGAACCGGGACCGGCCAGAGCGTGAAGACGCCCATCGCCACGCCCCAAGTGAGCGCATTAAACGAGAGGCAAAACCAACCGGTGCGCGCGAACCCGAGCTTGGAAAACCACGCGAGCACGATCCACTCGATCGCCACAGTGAGGAGAAACGCGAGGGCCAGCGTCATGGCCAGCGGCTCACGAGCGATCCATCAGCGCGGACGTGGCCACGGACGAAATGCGCCGCTGGCGCAGCCACCAGAGCACTCCCGCGGCGACGACGGCGAACGCGAGAAAACCCAGCGACGCGAGGCCGCGTCCTTCGAGGTGCTCCGGCACGAAGTGCGGCGGAGGCGGCGGGATGATGTCGGCGAGTAGAAACGGAAGCTGAGTGATGTTCATAGAGCAGGACCTCCGGGGTTTGGGAATAAGCGTGGCGGGCCGAATTGTCGATGCGCGATCTCGCGGCTCGGGAATGGGCATTGACGTGGCCGAAGCGCGCGCCACGATTCCCATCATTCTCCCGGTATGAAAATTTTCCTTCTCTCCGTCCTAGCGCTCGGAGCGCTCCTCAGCCCCGTTCACGCTGACCTTTTACCTCCTCAGCCAAACCTGCTCACGGTCAAAAATCTCGGCACCTTCCCACAATACAAATTCCTTTACGCTTTCGAGCGCGAAAACGACGCGCCCAAGCCGCTCATCGATGGCAAGGCCGTGGACTGCTATCGCACGGTCCAGTTACTCGTGCAGAGTGGGAAGGAGACGCCGCAGGTGTGGGCGACCGTCCCGAATGATTGGCGCGGCCAACGCGTGACGCTGGTGATCGATGACGTGCAGACGCGGGGCGAAAATATCCGCGTCATCTATCGCACCACAAGTGGCACCGGCCCGGGCAAGAAAAGCGCCGAGGCTGGTTACGATTCGCGGTTGATCTTGGCCCTCGCCGCGGGAGGCGCTGGCGGCCTCGTGCTACTCGCGCGGCGCCGTCGCCCGGCGGCGTAGCTTCAGCAAATCCGCACGCCCCGCCGCACCAGCACGGGAGAGCCTTCGGCGACAAAAGCCGAGCGCGGTTGCTGCGCCAGCGCCTCGCCAAACGGCGCACCGTAGAGCGCTCCGAGATCACCCTCCAGCCACCTCCGCGAAGTCTGCCACACGCGCCACGGCGCGTGCTCCACCTGATACTCCACCGTGCCACCGTCGCGCTGCCTCGTATAACCCCAGTAGTGCTCAAAGATGAACTCCTCGGCACTGCCCGCCGCGAGCGGCGCCGGTTCGCCGGAGGTCTCCGCGCCGACCGCACACCACTGCCCACGGAAACGCCAACCGAACTCATATTGTCCCGCGCCTCCCGGCACCCGATGCCGCATCGGCAGGGCGACATACGGTTCGTTGTAGACCACCCGCGCCACGGTCGCGATCGCCCACTTCGGCACGATCTCGCGGATGAACACCACGCCGCGCTGCCAACCGTCGCGCGTCTGCCGCCGCACGTAGAAACGGAGATTCACTTCCTCGAAATCCTGGTGAAAGGGAACGGGCACCCCGAGCACGCGCGTGCGGAGAAAAAGGAAGCCGACCATACTGACCAACGCCTCGCCCTGCCACAGATCGAGTTCCACGCCACGCGGCAGATGCGCCGCCAGCACCGCCGGGTCGATCGCGTAGTTCGCCATGACCAGCGACCGCCATTCCGCCGTGAGAAAAATGGCTGGCTTGGGCGGTTCGAGGCCGGGATCGGGCATGTCGCTGAGCATTACGAGCAACGGCCATCCGAGGGAGCAAAAATCGCCCGAAAAAATGGTTGCCGGGTCCCAACCCGCGCTCTAACGTCCCGCCCTCCTTTCAAGGAGCCTTAGCTCAATTGGTTAGAGCGCCGCCCTGTCACGGCGGAGGTTGCGGGTTCGAGTCCCGTAGGCTCCGCCATTCTTCCATCGGCTGAAGAATGGCTTAGATGCTTGGTTCGCAAGCGATTCCATCAATGAGAATCGGAACGTAATTCCGAAACTATGACGCTTTTATGACACTCTCCTCTTTCCGTCCCGCGGCAGCCTGGCAAAAGAGCCGCTACCGCAGACTGCGCGTGAGCCTTGCGGGGTGAACCGGATGAACCACCGGAAGCCCTGCGTCCTCGAAAGCGAGACTCAGCTCAATTTGGTCCGCGTCAAGAATGCCGCGATCACTCGTCACGAGCATCGGAATGTGAGCGATTGCCGTGTCGGCCAGAATGCGCGCGTCGTTCACTTCGCCCTTTGGAAGAACCTGTCTGTCCTCCACAAACCCCATGAAGTTTTTCCGGTATCGCTTCTCCACATCTGTCAAAATAATCGGCGTGATGCCCCACAGAATCAGATGATCGAGAGCGGCAGCCGATCGTTCTCGCTGTTCAGCATTACCGTTGGCTGAAAGGTGGAAAAGTTCCGCCGCCACTCCTGGCGGGTAATAAAGCGCGAACTTCCGGGCCTGAAATTCCGTCTTGAAGCGCAGGGCGAACTCGTATCCCGCCGCTATGTCCAAGAGGAGATTGGTATCAAGGGCGAGGCGCTTGCTGTGCAGACCGTCCGCCATAAATTCGAGCCATCGCTGCTTCAAAGCCACCCTCAACCTCGTTCTCTGTCATTTGATTTACAGCCTCACGCGCTACGCGGGCCATTTGGTTGCTGTCCGTGCTCTCCGGGTATGCCGTTCCATCCGTCTTCTTCTTTGCCCGTGAATTCTTGGTGCTCATGGACGGGGTTCTTTCAGTTCAGTTGGCGTGAGGTAAGCAAAGCAGCCTTCGCGCCGGAGGTCCGAACGCAAGCGGTTGCTTTGAACGTGTCGCACACTTTTGCGACGCTCAGCAATGATTTTTCACCCTATTTCCGCCGGGAAACTCGCCAGCGCGCTGCCAACTCGTGCCCTGTTGGACAATGCAACGGCAGCGTCTCGCCTCTCAAAGCCTCCCCACGCTCAACCTCGGCGCACGACGCGGGCCTCTGGCTCTTGTTCATACTGGCCTACTATCCACCGCCGATTCTTTGAAGGCTGCTGGCCTTGCCCGGAGAGCCGCGGTAGATCCGATTCTTCTCCTGCTGGAGAATCCGCAGTTCCTTACTGACATTCTTAACCTTCCATCGCTGCAATCCCGTCCATTCATTGCTGGAGTAAATGCCGTCACGAAAAGCGCTGATCTCGTATTTTTCGCCTTCAGCAACGCCGATCAAGCCTTCGACAAAGATCGGGCTCGGTATCTCTTCAGTGGAAGTAAGCGGGCTTACAACGGCACCATTTTTACCCACCACGGTCGCAACCTGCACATCGAAACTCTTGGTCCGTTTTAGGGCTCTTCCGGGAATCGAGTGGGAAAACGAGTGGGGATTTGAGAATAGGGAGGGATGAATGAACGCGAATTTTACCGGGTGATTCTTGGGCTTGGAGAGCCGTGGGAAGTGCAAGAAGTCAAAGTGGACGCAGGGGGGCTG
>JBBQYR010000174.1:0-8826 GCA_038208565.1 Chthoniobacterales bacterium | reverse complement strand
GCCGCTCCGGCGGTGCTCCCGCATCGGCGGCTCTGCACGGTTTATCCCGCGCAATCCGCGACTTCGCCACTCCTTCAAGCACACCGCTTTCTCTTTCAAAACACGCTGCGCCTCGAAGAAGGGCAGCCATAAAGTCTAGGCGCTTCTACGCCCATCCTGAAATGAAGGTCTTCTACATCGCGGGTTTCCTGTTCACGGTCAGCTCATACGCGCTGATCGTTGCAGCATTTCTCGGCATGTGGTTTTCGCCGATTCCAACCTGGCTTAGTCGGAGCATTGTCGTCCTCAGCTTCACTCTACTCGCCGCCAGCACCGTCATTGCCTACGCCTACGCTATGGAGTTGTTCATCTCGTATTACAGCACCAACGCCTACGAGCGCGCGGCGTTTCAGTCTCGCGCCACGGGCATTTACGCTGCCGCATACTGGTTCTTCATTGGCTCATCATTCGTTCCGCAGCTATTCTGGTTTCGCCGCTTTCGGAGTTACCCGTTGCCCGCATTGGTCATCGCACTCGCGGCAGTTATTCCACCGAGTATCGAGCGATTTATCGTTTCGCCAGCACCGTGAGCACGCTCTTTCCCAATTCAACCGAAGCGCCTAACCCCGAAGGTTGCTTTGCCGCGCAGCCGGCAAGCAACCCTGGAACCATGCGCTGCAGCGCCTATGAAGGATTGTCAAGGGTCGTGGAGCGTGCGCCAGCGTTTTTCGGGATTTCGCGAGGGGCTTGGAAAGTCGAGAGCGCCTTTCATGTTCCCCCCGAACCGAGACCACCCGGGGTGCGGCGTCGCTGCGGTGGAAGTGGTGGGTTAGTTAGAAGATAGGATGAGATCGAGGGTGAAGCGATGGGCCGTGCGGACGGCCTTGGGTCGGTGCGCGGAGTCCGAAGCGCCGGTCGGACTAGCCTTCGATGGTATTGATCTCGACGGGCTCGACTTTGACGCCGAGCTCTTCGAGCCAGACGATGGCGCGCTTGATCTCGGCGCGGTCGCCTTCCAGGGAGAGGGAGACGAGGCCGATCTCGTCGGTCACGCTGGCCTGCCGGACGTTGGTGACGATCTCAAACTGCTTGCCGAGCTCCCAGAGCACGGGGCGGGTGATGAGCTTGGTCGGGAACATGAGCCAGAGGCGCTGTTTTTCTGCGGCCATAAGGGGTGCGGTGGAGGTGGGGCTAACCGCCGGCGATGGCGGGGACGATGCTGATCTCGTCGGTCTCTTTGACGGGGGTGGCCTTCTCTTGGAGGAAGCGGATGTCCTCGTCGTTGACGAAGATGTTCACGAAGCGGCGGACTTGGCCGGCGTCATCGACGATGCGCTCGCGCAGGCCGGGGAAGGCCTGGTCGAGGTGGTCGATGACTTCACCGATGGTGGTGCCGGCGGTCTGGACGACCTCGAGCTCGTTGGTGAGTTTGCGGAGTGGAGTGGGGATGCGGACGGCGGGCATGGAGGTGGAGGATGAATGATGAGTGGAGAATGAGGAGTTTTGAATCCGGGCGTCAGGCGGTGGCGGCGTCCTTGTTGTAGATCTGCTCTTCGAATTCGCGGAGGCTGGGCTTGATGAGGCGGGGTTCGCCGCATTTGCCGATGATGGCTTCCTGGGTCTTGAGCCCATGGCCGGTGATGCAGAGGACGGCGGCTTCGTCGCGCGGGATCTTGCCGGTCTCGATGAGCTTGCGGGCGCTGGCCACGGTGACGCCGCCGGCGGTTTCGGAGAAGATGCCTTCGCACTCGGCGAGGAGCTTGATGCCCTCGACGACTTCGTCATCGGTGACGTCCTCGGCGCAGCCGCCGCTCTGCTTCATGGCGTGGATGGCGTAGTAGCCGTCGGCGGGTGTGCCGATGGCGAGGCTCTTGACGATGGTGTCGGGCTTGGGGACGGGCTTGACGATGTCGGTGCCGCGCTTCATGGCATGGCTGATGGGGGCGCAACCGGTGGCCTGGGCGCCATAGACGGAGAAGGGGGCTTCATCGACGAGGCCGAGCCGGGCGAATTCGCCGTAGGCCTTGTGGATCTTGGTGAGCAGGGAGCCGGAGGCCATGGGGATGACGGTGTGCCGCGGGATGCGCCAGCCGAGCTGCTCGCAGATCTCGTAGCCCATGGTCTTGGAGCCTTCGGCGTAGTACGGGCGGAGGTTCACATTGACGAAGCCCCAGCCGTACTTGCCGGCGATCTCGGAGCAGAGGCGATTGACCTGAGCGTAGGCGCCGTGGATGGCGACGACATTGGTGCCATAGACGAGGGAGCCGAGCACTTTGCCCTGCTCGAGGTCGGCGGGGATGAGGACGTAGCTTTTGAGGCCGGCGCTGGCGGCGTTGGCGGCGACGCTATTGGCGAGGTTGCCGGTGGAGGCGCAGGCGACGGTGGTGAAGCCGAGCTCGCGGGCGCGGCTGAGGGCGACGGAGACGACGCGGTCCTTAAAGGAGAGGGTGGGGTAGTTGACGGTGTCGTTCTTGACGTAGAGCTCGCGGATGCCGAGGGCCTGGGCGAGGCGATCGGCCTTGATGAGCGGGGTGAAGCCGACCTTTGCGCCGACGGTGGGCTCGCCATCGATGGGCAGGAGCTCGCGATACCGCCACATGCTGTGGGGGCGGGATTCGATGGCCTTGCGGGTGAGGACGGGCTTGATCGCGTCGTAGTTGTAGGCCGCCTCGAGCGGGCCGAAATCGAAGTCGCAGACGTGGATGGCCTGCTTGGGGTAAAGCTGGCCGCATTCACGGCACTTGAGATTGGAGAAGTAGGGCGATGGTTTGTCCATAAGCGGGTCAGGGCTCCCATCAAGGATCGCGTGGCGACGAGGCGAAGACTCCGGGCGGTGTAGGTCTGGAATCTCCTGATCATCTTTTCCTCCGGAGCTGGCGCTCCTTCGGCTGGATTTGGCACCTGGTCCTCGCTGCTTGCGCAGTGAGCGGTTGCCGTGACTTCAACGGGCCAGTCCCTCGGTCACTCTTGATGAAAGTGGGCGGAAAGTAGGGAGCGCACCGGGCAGCGTCAACCGATTTCTCGGCTATGACACGGGCGCGCCGCGGGCTGGCGAAGATGGATAAGTTTGCCAAGGCTGGGCGCGGGTGGCAGGGTGCGCGGTATGAAATCGGTCCCCCCCCCGTGCTGTTCCCACGCCATCCCGGGTGTCTCGCGTCGCACGGCGATCCAAGCCGGGGCGATCGGGCTGCTCGGGATGGGGATGAATCATCTCACGGCGCTCCGGGCGCTCGCGGCGGCGGAGGGGAAGGCGAAGGCGAAGGCGAAGGTGCCGGGCGGTCGCGCGAAGTCGGTGATCTATATCTTCCTCTCCGGCGGTCTGGCGCAGCAGGAGAGCTTCGATCTCAAGCCCGACGCGCCGCTGGAAGTGCGCGGGGAGTTTCGCCCGATCCGCACGCGCACACCGGGCATCGAGATCTGCGAGCATTTGCCGGAGCTGGCGCAGCGCTCAAACCAATGGGCGCTGGTCCGCTCGATGACGCATCCCTCGAACGATCACTCGGCGGCGCATCACATCATGCTCACGGGCCGCAGCGAATTGCCGCTCGGCTTTGACCCGAACAAGGCGAAGGACAGCGACTGGCCGAGCATCGCGGCCATCGCCGGGGCGGTGCTGCCGGCACGGAATAATCTCCCGCCCGCGATCGTGCTGCCGGACAAGCTCGTGCATCGCTCGGGGCGGACGCTGCCGGGGCAATTCGCGGGGCAGATGGGGCGGCTGCGCGATCCGTGGTTTTTGGAGATGTCGCCGTATCATCCCGAGCACTACGGGGCGTTTCCCGAGTATCTTTTTCACCATGCGACCGGGGCGATGAAGGCGGACAATCTCGTCTTCCAGGCGCCGCATCTCTCGCTGCCGCAGGGGTTGAATCAAGATCGCGTCCTGCGCCGCGTGGCCTTGCGCGATGGGCTGGAGCGGCAGTCGCGGCAACTCGAGGCGCTGGGTGATGACGCGGGCTTCGACACCTACCGGCAGGCGGCGCTCTCGCTGATCACGAACAGCAGCGTGCATGATGCCTTCGACCTGGAAAAGGCGGACCCGCGGATCGTCGAGCGCTACGGGCGGAATAGCTTCGGGCGCTCGCTGCTCATGGCGCGTCGGCTCGTGGAGACGGGCGTGAGTCTCGTGCAGGTGAACCTCGGCAACAACGAGACCTGGGACACGCATCAGGCGGCGTTCCCGAATCTGAAGGACTTCCTGCTCCCGCCGCTCGATCGCGCGCTGAGCGCTCTGATCGATGACCTCGCGGCGAGCGGTCTGCTCGATGAGACGCTGATCGTGGTGGGCAGCGAATTTGGCCGCACGCCGAAGATTTCCAAGATCGCCGGTGCGGCGCTGCCGGGCCGCGATCACTGGGGCGCCAGCCAGACGGTGCTCCTCGCGGGCGGCGGTGTGCGCGGCGGGACGGTGATCGGCGCGACGGATCGGATCGGGGCCTATCCCTCCGAGGCCGCGCAACGCCCGGAGAATCTCGCGGCGACGATCTACGAGGCGCTCGGCCTGCCGCGCACGCTGGAGTGGCACGACCCGCTGGAGCGCCCGCACTTCATCTACCATGCGGAGCCGATCAAGGGGCTGACGTAGCGGCGCGCCGCTGGCGGTGCGGATCAGCTTCCGGCGCGCGTCGGTGATCCGGCTGCTGGAGCGACGCAGGGGAGATTCATCGCGCCGTCCGCAAGGCCGCTCGGCACCTTCGAGCGATTCCTGGCTTGCGTCGGTGCGGCAGAAAATCCTGTCTGTCTCTCCGTCCGACCCATCGTATGAACCCGTCTCCCGCCGACCCGTCCCCGCCCGCCAGAAAGAAGGGCCCCGTGTTGGTCGTAATCGTGATCGTCCTCATCGTGGCTGGCGTTGGGGCCGTGGTTGGCAAAAGCGCCGTGGAGCGCTGGCTGAATCGTGACGGAGCGAACACGCGCTTCAAGGCCGCGTGGACGAAGCAGACCTTCACGGACATTGCCTTCGAGGCGCCGCTGGTCCTCGGACCCGGGCCGGACATTACCGAGAAGCTGCCTGAGCAAGTGCGCGAGATGCTCGACTACATGGAGCTGCGGGACAGCGGCGATTCCTACAAGGGCTTCCGCATTTCGGTCTGCCGCTTTGCCTACAAAACCGGCGTGCAGGTTTCGCTCGATGGCGCGGTCGAAGGCGCGATGACGCAGGCCGCCGCGGCGATCGGCGTGGCCAAGCCGAAGTTCGATGTCGTGTCGGGGAAGGTCGATGGACTCGACTCCCGGCGGGCGGTGTATCGCGGAAATGTCGCCGGCCGCCCGATCCAGATCGACGGGCTTTTTGTGCAGCGCGGGCAGCAGTTCTGGCAGGTGCAGGTCATCGCCGTGGCGAGTGGCGCCGCGCTCGATGCGAAGCGCATCCTCGACAGCGCGCACATCCTGGCCACGCCTTGACTGGGCCGCGTTCCCACGATCAATATCCGCCATGAAGTCTTACTGGCGCGCCACGGCGTGGTATCTCGGATTCGGAGTGGTTTGGATTTTCGCGACGGATCTTTGGATCGATTCGATGGCGGAGGGCATGGCCGTGCTGACGGCGATGCAGACGATGAAAGGTTGGATCTTCATCGTGGCCTCGGCGGCGCTGGTCTTCTTCCTCACGAAACGCAGCGCCGACCAGCGCGCGGCGCTCGAAGCGGAGAAGCTCGCCGTCTTTCGCAAGACGGTGGAAGGCGCGCACCACATCCTGCTCAACTACGTGAACCAGATGCAGATCGTGACGATCGCCGCGGAGCACTGTCCCGGCTTTGACCGCGAGGCGCTGGAGACCGCGACGGAAGTGTCGGACAAGGTGGTGAGCGAACTCCGCAAGCTCGACCGGATCGCCCGGGTGACGACGGAGGAGATCGACGCGGTGATTTACGAAGACCTGCGCAAGCCGCCGGCGAGCCGCTGACGCCGCGCGAGCAAAGACTTGCCCCGGGCCGCCGGTGGGGCTTTGGTAGCGGCCCATTTTTTCCCAATGAAAGTCTCCCTCAACTGGCTCCGCGAATACGTCGATCTGCCCGCGACCGTGCCGCAACTCGTCGATCTCCTCACGCTCGCGGGCGTGGAAGTGGAAGGCGTCGAGACGCACGGCGTGGCGATTGCGAATGTCGTTGTCGCGCAGATTCGCGAGAGCGTGCCGCACCCGAATGCGGATCGGCTGAGCGTTTGCCAGGTCGATGACGGCAGCGGCACGGCGCGGCAGATCGTGTGCGGGGCGAAGAACTACAAGGTGGGCGACAAGGTGCCGATGGCGCTGCCCGGCGCGGTGCTTGGGCCGGATTTCAAGATCAAGGTCGGCAAGCTGCGCGGCGTGGAATCGCAGGGGATGCTCTGCAGCGCGGATGAACTCGGACTGCCGAAGGGCGCGGACGGGTTGCTGATTCTTTCGCCCGAGGCGAAGGTCGGCGCGCCGTTGTCGGAGATCTTCCCGTCCGAGACGGTGCTCGATCTGGAGATCACGCCGAATCGCGCGGACCTGCTCAGCCACCAGGGCATCGCCCGCGAGATCGCCGCGCTCACCAGCACGGAACTGCGTCTGCCGCCCGCACCCGCACCAGTTGTGGAGTTCGGCTCCAGCGCCGTCGATGTCGAGCCCGCGGAATGCCGGCTCTACACCGCGCTCGAGATTTCCAATGTGCAGGTCGGCCCGAGCCCCGATTGGCTGCGCGCCAAGCTCGAATCCGTGGGCCTGCGCGCGATCAACAACATCGTGGACATCACCAACTATGTGATGCTCGAAGTCGGCCAACCGTTGCACGCTTTCGACGCGGAGAAGCTCGACGGCGACATCCGCGTGCGCATGGCGCAGGCCGGGGAGGAGTTCCTCGCGCTCGATGGCAAGACCTACAAACTTTCGCCCGGCAACCTCGTCATCGCCGACCGTCGGCGCGCGCTGGCCATCGGCGGCGTCATGGGCGGGCAAGACAGCGGCGTGACTGCGGCGACGCGCCAGATCATTTTGGAAAGCGCGCACTTCGACCCTGCGAACATCCGCCGCACTTCCCGCACGCTCGGGCTGTCGAGCGACTCCAGTTATCGGTTCGAGCGCGGCGTGGATGTGGCGGGAGTGCTGCCCGCCTCGCAGCGCGCGGCGGCTTTGATTTGCGAGATCGCCGGTGGCGTGATCGGCGAACTCGGCGTGGGCGTGGCCAAGGATTCGACGACCGGCTTCAACCCCGCGGCGATGCTCAACGAGAACGAAGGCCCGGTCTTCACCCACACCGTCGCGCTGCGCCCGGCGCGCGTCACGGCGCTGCTTGGTGCGGAGATTCCGGCGGAGCGGATTGACGCCATCCTCACCGGCTTCGGTCTGCGCAAGGCGGAGGGCGGCTGGGAAGTGCCGTCGTATCGCCCCGACCTCGTGCGCGAAGTCGATCTCATCGAGGAGATCGCCCGCGTCGTTGGGCTGAATGCGATTCCGGCGCGCGTGCAGGCGCAGTTCGCCCCGGCTTCGGAAACGGATCGCGCCTACGATCGTGCGATGGCGCTGCGCCGCAGCCTCGTCGCGCAGGGTTTCGCGGAAGCCCGCACGCTCACGCTGATCGGCGAGCATCTGCTCGGTCGCGAGTACACGCACACCAGCGCGGAGCATTTGCGCCGCGTGAAGAATCCGATGAACGACGAGCAGGTGATCCTGCGTCCCGGCCTGCTGCCCGGTCTGCTGCAGGCCCTGCGTGAAAACGCCCGCGCCGGTGCAAAGACCGTCCGCCTCTTCGAAGCCGGGCGCGTCTTCTCCGCACTCGCCCCGGAGGAATCCGCGCACCTCGCGCTCGTGCTCAGCGGTCCGCTCACTGCGGCGTCGTGGCGCGGCGGGGAGGGGAGCGAAGCGGATCTCTTCCACCTCAAAGGCATCGTCCGCGCCGTGCTCGGCAGCGAGACGATTTTCGAGGCCGATCAGAATCCGGCAGTCGCGTTGTCGCTCGTCGTGAAAGTCGCCGGGCGCGCCGTTGGTTTCGCCGGACAGCTCTGGCCGAAAGACGCTCGCGCCCTCGATGCCGAGACGCCCGTGCTTTTCGCCGAGATCGATCTCGCGGCGCTGCCCGCCGTCGATGGCGCGAAGAAATACCGCGAGATTCCCCGCTTCCCATCCACGGCTCGCGACATCGCGTTGCTCGCGCCGCTGCCGCTCGCCCACGCGGAAGTCGTCTCCGTTTTGCATACGGCCAGCGAACCGCTGCTCGCCGATGTGGAGTTGTTCGATGTCTTCGCCGATGCCAGCGGCGCGAAGATCCCTGCGGACAAAAAGTCGCTGGCATATTCGTTGACTTACCGGAGTGCCGAAAGGACACTCACTGCCGACGAAGTAAACGCGGCGCACACGAGGCTGAAAGAGCGTTTGAAGAGCACTCTGCCAGCCACGTTGCGCGAATGATCTTTCCCAATTTGCCCTGCTGTGTCCGACCAAAGGATGGAAATCCCGATCCGGTATTAACATAAAACTTAGGAGGCCGGGGTGGGCGAGTTTAGGTCATGCCTTCATTGGAAGACCGAACCCCGTCCCAGGTCATCCGCCCGTTAACCTTAGGGGGAACGTGGAGCTCCTTCCGGACGGCACGAGTGGGGCAATCTCTTTGGCGCTTCGGAAGTGACGGCTGATGTCGCTTCCGGGGCGCCCTTTTTGTTTTCAGGGGTGGCTTGCGTCGATGGGTGATCGCGCTTTAGAGCAGCAGCGTGCGTTGGCTCCTCACCTGCTTTTTCATCCTCCTGCCCGGCTTGCTGCTGGGCGCGGAGGAGCTGCTGCCCAAAGTGCAGCGCGAGCTGCGCGCTCAACGGTTCTACTTTGGCGAGATCGATGGGCGAGCCTCGGCGGAGACGGTCAAGGCCATCGCGACGTTTCAGGACGCGAAAGGC
>JBBQYR010000173.1:0-8998 GCA_038208565.1 Chthoniobacterales bacterium | reverse complement strand
ATCGGCTTCACGATCACCGCGCACTTCCGCAATCCTGGCTCTGGTCGATTCACGCATTACCGCGACAACCGCTCAATCACTGTCCGAGAGGCGGCACGGCTCCAGTCGTTCGACGATCGGTTTATCTTTCACGGCCGTGCTTGCGATCAGGAGCGCCACGTCGGCAATGCCGTGCCGCCACTGATGTCCGCCGCACTCGCCCGGCATTTCGGGGCAATGGTCGCGGTCGCATGATCCGCGGGGAAGAAGCGATTTTCCACACCGACGCCGTGCAGGCCGTCGGCAAGATCCCGCTCAATCTCGCGGAGTCGAAGATCAATTTCCTCTCCCTCTCCGGCCACAAGCTGCACTGCCCGAAAGGCGTCGGCGTGCTCTACGTCAATCGCCGCACCAAGTTCGCGCCGTATCTGCTCGGCGGCGGGCAGGAGCACGGCAAACGTGCGGGCACTGAGAACGTGGCCAGCATCGTCGGCCTCGGCAAAGCGTGCGAAGTAGCCGGTGCAAACCTGGAACACGAAAACACCGTCGTCCGCGCGTGGCGCGATACCTTTGAAAACGGCGCGCTCGGAACCATCGAAGGCGCGCAGGTCAATGGCGACGCCGAGCACCGCCTGCCGAACACCTCCAACCTCGCCTTCGACGGCATCGACGCGGAGGGTGCGCTGATGCTCCTCGACCAGCATCACATCTGTTGCAGCAGCGGCAGCGCCTGCACCACCGGTTCCGTCCACGCCTCCCACGTTTTAAAAGCCATGGGCCTCAGCGACGAGCGCGCCCGGGCCAGCCTGCGCTTCTCCTTCAGCCGCTTCAACAACAGCGCCGAAGTGGAAAAAGCGCTGGAGGTTCTGCCGAAGGTCATCGGCAAACTCCGCCGGATCGCGATCGCAGCGTAAGGCGCCGGCCTCAGCTCTTCCGTTCCCGGCTACAGCTCGATGCTGCCGGGGCCGAAAGCAGTTCTTCGAGGACCGCGAGCACCCGAAGAACAACAACTGGTATCTGCTCACGCTCGGCTGCCGGCGCGGGCTCACCTTTCTCGAGCAGCAGCCCGAGGTGGACCCGCGGCGACTCGGCATCCACGGCTACTCGATGGGGGGGCAATCTCACGATGTATGTCGCCGGCACCGATGCGCGCGTGAAGGCGGCGGTGCCTGCGGTGGGCGGCCAGGGCTGGCGCTGGGAGAGGCATGAGTTCATCGGCGGCGCGGCGCAGCAGGAGCCGGTGAAAGGCGATGCCGAATTATTCCGCCGCACGCTGAGCTTCGAGAGCTACGCGCCAGTCATCCGCAGCCCGGTGCTGCACCGGAGCGCGACGAACGACTTCCACGGCTGAATGGACGACGTGTATCGCACCAACGCGTTGATCCCGAATCAGCCACGGCGCTACGCCTGGTCGCCGCACTTCAATCACCGCCTCAGCCCCGAGGTCGCGATCACCATGCCGATGGCCGGCCGGAAGCGCAGACGATTAAGATCGAGCTCGCCGATTTTCGCAACACGGCCGACGGCACGCCGCTCCAGAGCTGGAGCCAGCTCGATGTGCTCGGCTTCTGCGCGCAGTACAAGGAAACGGGTTCCAAAGAACCTGCACCCGTGCGCCGCTGGCAGGGCGCGGAGCCGGAGTTCCTCCGCGTGGAATGTCAGTAAGCGCGCTGGGTTTGGCTACCAATCCATCCCGAGGGCGCGCAGTTCTTCGCGGAGCATGGGCAGGTGCCACACGACGACGCTGCCCACGGCGGTGTGGAGGGCGAGGCGGGTGCTGTCGCCGCTGAAGGCGAGGCTCGCGGAGCCGATGCGCCCGGCGTAGGCGGGCACGGGCAGGCGGACGATTTCGACGAGGTCCGGGGTGCGATGGAGGATCACTTCCGTGCGGGTGGTGCTGGCCGCGAGGCGGCCATCGGGGCTGATCGCGAAGGCTTGGATAAGGCGCAACGCCGGGTCACTCGTGCGCGTCCAGGTGTCGGTCCGCAGGCGCTGAATGCCGCGATCACCCCACAGCCAGAGCGCTGCGCCGTCTTCGACAAACTCCGCGCCGAGGACGACGCCGGGATGCTCCAGCAGGCGCCCGGCCTTGCCTTCTGGCAGGCTCCAGAGCTGTGCGCCGTTTTTCTGAAAGCTGCCGGTCACGGCCCAGCGCCCGTCCGGGCTGAGCGCGGCGCTGTACGGGTCCACCTGATTGAGGCGGATCGCGCCCCAGGTCGCGAGGAGATAGATCTCCACGTAATCGTCCTCGGGTTTGTCCGCGTTCTGCGTCAGGGCCAGCGCGCCGCCGTCTGCGCGGTTGGCGACGAGCAGCGGGCCGGAGCCGAAGCCGCTGTGGACTTCCGCGCCGGTTTCCACCCAGCCATCGTTGCGCGCCTGGAGCGGGATGCGGCGGAGCGCGCGGTTCCAGCCGCTGAGCCAGAGGCTCGTGGCGTCGCCGAAGCGCGCGGTCATCCATTCGTTGCCGGTCTTGGCGAAAACCGCGACCGTCCGCCCGTGGCGGAGCGACCAGAGGTGGCACGATTTTTCGTCCACGGCGGAGACGAATTCGCCACTCGGGTGAAACGCGATGCTGCGGAGGTTTTCCGAGCGCGGCTCGTCGCTGCCGGGCGCGAGCACTTGCACGGCGCGCGGCCAGTCGCAGCGGAAGACATCCACGCCCGAGCCATCGCGCAGCGGGAGGAAAAGCTGCGCGCCATCGGGCGCCCACCACGCCGGGCCGGTGTGTTCGCGCAAGCCTTCGAGGCGCAGGATTTCCACGCCGCGCGCGGCGTGCCAGAGGCGCAGGGTCGCGTCCTGCGCGACGCTGATCAGCTCCTGTCCCCCGGACCGGAAGCGCACGGCTTCGAGTTCGGCGTCATGGCCGTTGAAGCGGTGCAGCCGCTGGCCGGTGGTCGTGTCCCAGATGTGGATGAGCCGATCCGAGGTGCCGCCGACGGCGAGGAGTTCGCCCGCCCAATCGAGGCAGCGGATGGGGTGCGGATGTTCGAGGGCGTGCAGCGCTTTTTTCGACGGGAGTTCGTAGAGCGCCACGGGGGCAGTCTGGCCGGCCTCAATCTTGGGCGCGATGGCGAGACGGCGGCCGGTGTCGTCGAGCTGCGCGAGCGGGCGCGTGGGGAAGCCGTCGAAGCGGGCGATTTCCTTTTTGGAAGTGCGTTCGATGACGAGCAGCGCGCCTTTTTCAAAGCGCAGTGCGAACCGGCCATCGGCACTGCCGCCCAGCTCCGGTGGGCGGGCGAGCGGGTCGTTCTTTGGCAGGGTGCGGACGAGCGCGAGATCGGTCAGCGACAGGCACGCCACGGCCTCCGCGCGCAGTTCGGGCGCGGGCTGGATTTTCCACGCGGTCTGAAGCGCCGCGAGCGCCCGCGGACGCGAACCGGCCAGCGCCTCGCCGCGCAGGGCGCGCGTTTCCGCGAGCAGCGTGGCGCGGTGCTCGAGTTGCGCCTGGCGGCGGGCGAAGGAGAGCGAGCCGCCGATGAGCGCGATGATGAGCAGCGCGATGAGGACGAGCAGGGCGGTCGTGCCGGGACGGCGGCGCATCCAGCGGGTCGTGCGCCCGAGCGGCCCGAGCGGCCGCGCGTGGATGGACTGGCCGGAGAGAAAACGTGCGAGGTCAGCGGCGAAAGCGCGGGCGGTGGTGTAGCGCCGCGCCGGGTCTTTGCGCAGGGCTTGCAGGCAGATGGTTTCGAGATCGCGCGGCACGGTCGGATTCAAGCGGCGCGGCGAGAGCGGGTCGGTCTCGCGGAGCTGGAGCAGGATGGAATCGAGCGTCGGCCCCTGGAACGGCGGGCGACCGGTGAGCAGATGATAAAGCAGCGCGCCGAGGCCATAGACATCGGTGCGGACATCGGCCTTTCCCCCGAGCGCCTGCTCCGGTGCGGCGTAACCCGGCGAGCCGAGCACCTGGCCGGTGCGGGTGAGGTCCGCGGCGTCGCTCGTCGAGTCGGTGGCGAGGCGGCGGGCGATGCCGAAATCCGTGACCCGCGGCTGGCCGTCGGCGGTGAGGAGGATGTTCGAGGGCTTGAGATCGCGGTGGAGCACGCCGTGGTCGTGGGCGTGCTGCACCGCTTCCGCGATCAGGCGCACGCACTCCGCGGCTTCGCGGGCCGGGAGCGGGTTTTCGCGGACGCGGTCGGCGAGATTCGGCCCCGGCAGCAGCTCCATGGAAAACCAGAGCACGCCGTCGTCTTCGCCCACATCGTGAATGGCGACGATCCCCGGATGCTGCAGGCGCGCCGCCGCCGCGGCTTCGCTGCGAAAGCGTTGCTGGGCTTCGATGCCGGCAAATTCGCTGCCGCGCAGCACCTTCACCGCGACCTTGCGATCGAGCCGCCGCTGCCGCGCGCGATAGACGATGCCCATGCCGCCGCGGGCGATTTCTTCGAGCAATTCGTGGTCGCCGAGGATGAGATACGGCTCGTCGTTTTCGACCGGTGGCGTGGCCGATTCGTCGAGCGAGACGCGCACGAGGCAGCGCGGGCAGTGGCCGAACGGCGCGCCCGGCGGCAGTGGTGCGGCGCAGACCGGGCAGACGGCGTGGGCGGGCGGCGCGAGGGTGGACATTGATGAGTTACTCGCAATCCAGCGCCGGAGATTTCAGAAAAAGCGCGGCCGCGTTTCCGGGAAGCACACGCGTCTCGCGGGTTGGTTTCGGCGTCCCGCCGAAACGAACTTCCTGAACGGTGAAAGACCAACCACGCATGTGATCACGATTGGACGAGGAACAAAGTTCGTCGGAGCGGGACGCCCCGACCAACCCGCGAGACGCGGGTGCTCCCCGGAGTTTCAGAGCGCGGCGGCGAGGTGCTGGAGTTCTTCATCGATGTGGGTGGCGTCGTTCAGACCGGCGGCGACTTCCTCGCGGACGAGCGCGCGGAATTGCCCGCGTAGTCGATGTACGGCCACGGCGACTGCGCCGGAGCTGAGGCGCAGCGTGGCGGCGACCGCGTCGTATTCGCCGGACGCGGGATCGCGGGAGAGGAAGGGCGAGAGCGCGTCGAAATGGCGGCTGCGGCCGGCAGTGATGCATTCCGCGCGCAGGCGGTCGAGCGCGGCGTCGAGCACGGCCAGCGCCCAGCGCCGCTCGTAGATGCGCTCGGGCGTTTCCCCCGTCGTCGGCTCCGCGCCGAACCACTGCTCGGCCTGCGCGAGATCGATGGAAAGGAGCTGCCGCCCGCCGCCGCGCTTTTCCGCCGTGGCTTTGCGATGCTCGCTGGCGAGGTGGCGCTGGAAGATCGTGAGGAGCAGCGTGCTGAAGCGCGTCGTCCGCCGCTCCACGCCGGTCAGCCATTCATTGGCCAGCGTCCGGGCAAAGAAATCCTGCACCAGATCGCGCGCATCCTCCGCGGTGGTGCCGCGCCGGCGGACGAAGGCGTAGAGCGGATACCAGTAGGTGCGGCAGAATTGCTCCATCGCCGCGTCACGCTGCGGGCCGGGCGCTCCGGCTTGCAGGACGACCGTCCACTGCGTGGTGCAAAAGCGCGCGGCAGCGTCGCCCGGCAGGCTGGGTGGTGCTTCGCGGGACATGACTTTTCCGGGGAAAAGCGGCGGCGCTCAGCGGAGCAGCGCGACCAATTGCGTGCGGTTGCGGATGTTGAGTTTCTTAAACGCCCCGTGCAAGCGCAGCTTGACCGCGGCGACGCTGATCCCGAGCCGCTGGGCAATGCCATCGTTCGACAATCCCTCGGCGGCGAGTTGCGCGGCTTCGCGTTCCGCGGGGGACAGCGCGCTCAGCTCCAGGCCCAGGCTGCGCGCCGCGGGAGCGGCCGCACTTTCCGCGAGATGCACGAGGAAGCCGGGATGCGCGAGCACGGAATCCTGCTGGAGCACGAGCGTGATCTCCGCGCTCAGGTCGGGCTGTTCCGGTTGCGTCACGGTGCGCTTGCGGAGCAGGCGGGTCGCTGGATTTTCGCGCAGCGCGGTGCGCCACTCCTCCTTCATCTCCGCGCAGGCGGCGAGCACCTCGGCAGGCAGCTCGAAGGCGCGGGGCAACGATTCGTGGGCGCGCCCGGACCACTGCGCGCTGAGCCGGCGGGCGGTGGCGCTTTGATGGGTGATGCGCAGATCCCAGTCGAGCAGCGTGGCATTGACCGGCAGCGAATCGAGCAGCGCCGTGATGCGGTCCTCGGTCGAGCGGGTCTTGAGCTGTTTGCGGAAACGCTTCAGCGCGGTGCCGATGTGCGGGTGGACGAGGCGCAGCCGCGCGAGATCGTCGGCATCGAAATCGGGCTGCTCCGCGCTGCGGAAGACGCAGAAGGAATTTTGCGGGATCGGCGGGAAGAAGCCCCAGAAAAAAAGCGCCACGGCATGCCGCCAGTTTTCCGGCTGCATGAAGTCGCGATAGAACGGGAGCTCGCGCAGCTTTTCCTCCGGCGGCAAGTGATCGCGCGTGGGCAGGATGCGCAGGCCGGGCCGCATGAGCACGTAGCCGACGGCCGGGTTCGCCTTGAAAAAGCGCTCGATGTAATCCGGGCCGAAGACGCGCCCGCGCGAATCGCGCGAGAGCATCGGCACGCCGTCCACATTGCGCAGATTGGCCACCGCGAAGTCGCACTGCACCGTGGCCTGGAGGAGCCCGAAGACGGCGGTGAGGAATTCCTCGGTCTCGGTCGCGCCATGCATGGCGAGCAGCCGCCGCTCCCACTCCACGGGCGAAGCCGGGGCCGCGGGCGAATGGCTGGGCGCAGAATTCATCTGCACGGAGTCTGCCATCGGAGGGCCGCGCAAAGCCAGCCTGCACGCCGGGTGGCGCGCAAACCTAACCGAAAGTTAGCGGCGGTACCCGGAGCGGCACACTCCAGGGTGCTGAAAAAAACCAGCCCGCGCGGAGCGCGCCAATCTCCCGGGAAGATGGGCGCGTCCCGCGCGGGCGTGGCTTCGGCACCCTGGAGTGTGCCGCTCCAGGGCCGCTCCGCGGGCGGCTCTACGCTTCCCCCCGTGCTCCGCACTTGACGCGCGCACGCCCGACACCGCACCGTCACCCGCATGGAGTTGCGGTTCTTCGACCCATACGCGGACCTCACCCGCACCCGGAACCGCCTCCCGCACTGGCAGCAGCCCGGCGGCACTTATTTCCTCACCTTTCACCTCGCCGACTCCCTCCCGCAGGTCACGCTCGGCCCGTGGCACGACGAACGCGCCGCCTGGCTGCGGCTCCATCCGCCCCCGTGGAAGCCGGCGGTGCAGCGCGAATATGACCAGCGTTTCGCGGGCCGCATCGAAGGCTGGCTCGATGCCGGGGAAGGCGCCTGCCCGCTGCGCCAGCCCGCGCACGCCGCCGTCGTCGGAGGCGCGCTCGCGCACTTCGAGGGCACCCGCTGCGCACAGCACGCCTGGGTGGTCATGCCCAATCACGTCCACGCGCTCGTCACGCTCCACCCGGACTGGACGCTCGAAGCGCTCATCGAGAGCTGGAAAAGCTACAGCGCCCGGCGGATCAATGCCGCGCTCGACCGCCGCGGCGCGCTCTGGGCGCGGGATTACTTCGACCGGCTCATCCGGGACGAGGATCATTTTTGGAAATGCGCCCGCTACATCCGCCACAACCCGCCCAAAGGGCATCTGCTGTCCGGTGCATCTCTGCTCTGGGAAAGCGAGCCCATCCGCACCCTGCTCGACGCCGAAGCCGGCTAAACCCCCGCCAGCACCCCCGGAGCGGCAGATGAAGCGCTCCCCGGAGCGCCCCGGAGCGCCCCCGGAGCGGACCCGGAGCGGCACACTCCAGGGTGCCGAAAAAACCCAGCCCGCGCGGAGCGCGCCAATCTCCCGGAAGATGTGCGCGTCCCGCGCGAGTGGGTTTCGGCACCCTGGAGTGTGCCGCTCCGTTCGTTTTCGCAACCGTTCACGCAAAATTCTGAAAATTTCTGGTAATTCCCGGCGGCGGAGGGCGAGGAAAGAAGGTGCCATGAATATGCCTACCCGTCGTCCCATCTCTCTTTGCCGCCCAATGAGCCGGGTTGCTCGCTTTTGTCGGCAGGTGATTCGACAGAGCACGACACCCATTTTGCTGTCCGCTTTTTTCGCTGCGGCACCTGCGTCCAGGGCGGATAATACGCCGGACATCAATTATCACTATTACACCTCCGTTGAGGGGGTCTTGGGGGGCACCGAACCAAGTGACTTATACATCATCGGCGGAGACACTCGAATCTATGGATCCACCTTCTTTGGCGGCGGGGCACTTTTCATAGATTCTCCAGGCGCATTCTCCGCTCCTGTGACATCGGGTGGCTCCGCCATCTTTCGGGGCGACACCTTTCTTCGGGCGAGTATTGTGAACGCGTATTTAGGCGACGCGAATTACATAAGCCTGACCTTCACCGAGAATTCCGCTTTCGAGGCATATAGCGCTTACTCTTACCGTAGGGGATACGCGGAATTTTACGACACTTCCCATCTCTATGCCACCGTGGCCAATGCGGTGCATAACGAATTGGGCGGCGTCGCTAGTTTTTACGGCACCTCCTATTTGATCGCTTCGGCACCTTATGCGGTGAGTGGAGGGACGCAGCGTTTCTATGGGGGGTCTGCTCTTTACGCGTCCGCCGGAAACGCGGTTTCTGGGGGAGTTCAGCAATTTTCCGCCGGCGCGCAATTTCATGCCCAAGTTGCTCAGGCATTGAGCGGCGGGGGGCAGACTTTTTACGATTCGACCGCTCTGCATGCGAACAGTGCGTTGGCAATTACAGCGGGCACCCAGATTTTCCGGGATAGTTCCCAGCTGAACGTCACGGCAGCCCAAGGAGTCAGTGGTGGGACGCAGACTTTTTACGAAAACTCCCGACTTAACAATACCGCAGATGGTGGGATCAGTGGTGGGACGCAGACTTTTTACGAACAGTCCGGGCTCAACCTAAATTTTGCTCACGCGATCTCCGGCGGCACGCAGAATTTTTACGGAACTATGCCTCTGGATGTGAACGGGGCTCAGACCATCAGCGGTGGCACCCAGCACTTTTTCAATGAGGTCGAGCTGACTGTTAATGCCAATTGGTCCATCAGCAATGCATCCTTGATCTTC
>JBBQYR010000172.1:0-9052 GCA_038208565.1 Chthoniobacterales bacterium | reverse complement strand
AGGATTGGCTGTGGTAGAAGTAGGTGCGTTCAAAGCGCGAAACCTTTAGCCCTCCCACGCGGCGAGGCGAAGTGAAATGTTTTCACCGGGATGATGAATCCTGCGGGTAGGGGAGGGAGAGCACTAATCGAGATCCAACGACTCCGCGCCCGCCCGCAGACTTCGTCCGGCATTTTCGGCACGCCGTTTCGGATATGTCGCGCGTCGTTGCGCGGTCGCGTTTGATTCGGGGGGGAAAGAGAAGCAGGCTTTGGGGCTCCGCGATACCGGCGTGGGGCTCGTTGCCCCGCCCTTATCCCGGCAGCGGGTAGCGCGCGGTGAGGGCGCGGACTTCGGTCCGGACCTTCGTGAGTTCGTCGGCGTTGTCCTTGTTCGAAAGCGCGCGGTGGATGAGGTCGGCGATTTCGAGCATCTGCTCTTCCTTCATGCCGCGGGTGGTGACCGCGGGTGTGCCGATGCGGATGCCGCCGCCGAGGGTGATCTTCTCGGTGTCGAAAGGGATGCCGTTTTTGTTCACGGTGATGCCGGCATGGTCGAGGGTCTCGCTGGCGATCTTGCCGTTGAGCCCGTGCGGGCGCAGATCGACGAGCATGAGGTGGTTGTCGGTGCCGCCGCTGACGATGCGGTAGCCTTGGTGGGCGAGGGCGCCGGCGAGGGCGCGGGCGTTTTGCACGACTTGCTGCTGGTATTCCCGGAAGCCGGGCTGGAGTGCTTCGAGGAAGCACACGGCCTTGGCGGCGATGACGTGCATGAGCGGGCCACCCTGCACGCCGGGGAAGACCTGGCTGTTGATCTTCTTGGCAAGGTCTTCGCTATTCGTCAGGACGATGCCGCCCCGCGGGCCGCGCAGGCTCTTGTGCGTGGTGCTGGTGACGAAGTCGGCGTATTCCATGGGCGATGGATGCACGCCCGCGGCGACGAGGCCGGCGATGTGCGCCATATCCACGAAGAGATATGCGCCGACGCTTTTCGCGATCTCGCTCATCTTCTTGAAGTCGATGATGCGCGGGTAGGCGCTGGCCCCGGCGGTGATCATCTTGGGCTGCTCTCGCTGGGCGACTTCTGCGAGTTCATCGTAGTCGATGCGGAAATCGGTCTCGCTCACGCCATACTGGCAGAACTTGTAGAAGCGGCCGGAGAAGTTGGCGGGGTTGCCGTGGGTGAGGTGGCCGCCGTGGGCGAGGTTCATGCCGAGCACTTTGTCGCCGGGCTGGAGAACGCTGAAGTAAACGGCGGCGTTGGCCTGCGAGCCGGAGTGGGGCTGCACATTCGCGAACTTGGAGCCGAAGAGCTGGCAGGCGCGGTCGATGGCGAGTTGCTCGACGACATCCACGTTTTCGCAGCCGCCATACCAGCGGCGGCCGGGATAACCTTCGGCGTATTTGTTAGTCAGGCAGGAGCCCTGCGCTTCCATCACGGCGCGGCTGGTGAAGTTCTCGCTGGCGATGAGCTCGATGTTTTCAAACTGCCGAAGCTTCTCGGCTTCGATGGCCGCGAAGATGTCGGGGTCGGCTTGTTCGAGAGAAGGATGCGAGGCGTTGCTGGTGCCGAGGTGGTCGAGCTTGTCCACGCGGCGCTCGTGGCGGCCGCCCTCGAAGGTGGTGCTGAGGAAGGCTTCGACGATGTTGGGCGCGGCGCTGGGCTCGACGTGGTTGGCGGCGAGGCAGAGGACGTTGGCGTCGTTGTGCTGGCGGGTGACGGCGGCGTCGGCGGCGTTATCGACCAGCGCGGCGCGGATGTGCGGGAAGCGGTTCGCGGCGATGGTCATGCCGATGCCGCTCTTGCAGACGAGGATGCCGTAGTCGCTTTGCCCGGCGAGGATGTGCTGGGCGACCTGCTCGGCGTAGTCGGGGTAATCGACGGAGTCGGCGGAGTTCACGCCGAAGTCGGTGACGACGTAGCCCTTCTTGGTGAGGTGGGCGTGGATGACTTTCTTGAGTTCAAAGCCGCCGTGGTCGGCGCCGAGGGCGAGGCGCAGGGTGCGGGTGGAGACGGGAGTCGCGGTGGTCGGTTGCGGTGAGGTCATGGGCTTGGATGAATCGATAAATTTCAGGAGGCCGGGGAGGGATCGCTTGATGGTATCGCGGCACTCGAAGTAGGCGTGAATGCCGAGGCCGATCGGGTCGGGCACGTCGACCTGGCCGTGGCGCACCTCGGGGTCGAACTCGCGGAGCAGGTAGGTCTTGTCCGCGGCCTCGGGGAAATACATCTGCACCGCCTCGAGATGCCCGCGGGTCATGACGAAGATGTGCGTGGCGTCTTCCACGAGGTCGTCGGTGAGTGGCTGGCTGCGCTGTTTGGTGATGTCCACAGACCACGGGCGCAGGACCTCCACGGCGTGCTGGCTGGGCGGCTGGCCGTAGCCGGTGGCCACGCCCGCGGAGGCGACTTCGATGTCCGGGCGACCTTTGACCGCGTCGCGGAAGAGCCCTTCAGCCATGGGGCTGCGGCAGATATTACCGGTGCAGACAAAGAGGACGTGTTTCACGGTGCGGAAGTGGACGGGCAAAGTAGAGACGGGGTGGGGGCAAGTCAACGCGGGCAGCCGCGCCGCGCAATATTCTTCGGTTTTGCATTCCCCACTTGAGCCCACGCCGCTGCCGCTCCTATGCTCCGCTCCGTCTTGCAAACTTCCCTCTTCCCCAGTGCTGCGCTCGCGGAGTTCTACCGCTTCGCCCTCCTGCTTACCGGCGATGCCAAAAGCGCGGAGCAGGTCATGGCCGAGACTTTGCACGAAGTGGAGGCGCAGTTGTCACAGTTCCGTAACGAAACCAGCCGCCAGGCGTGGCTCGTGGCGCGTATCCGCGAGCGGTGCCTGAAGAACAACGAGACGGCCGCACCGGCGGCTCCGCGTCTGGTCCGCGACGATACCGAGACGGGGGAAAAGCCGACGGTGCTGAAGATCGAGGCGTTTCTGCTGGCCCAGCGCTTTCATCTACTGCCGGAGCCGGAGCGGAGTGCGCTCGCGCTTTTCTACCTGGATTTCTTTACCGTGGAGGAAATCGCCGGGCTTTTGAAGATGGAGGTGGAAGGCCTGTCCGACACGCTGGCCGCCGCGCGGCAGCTTTTGCAGCAGTCCCTGCGCGGACTGCGGGGAGGAACCGTATGAGCCCTGAAACCGCCGAGACGCTTTTCCGCTGCTACCGTCCGGGCAAGGACGCCGACAGCCGCACGCAGAAGGCGGTGAAGTTTGCCGAGCAGGATCTGGAGCTGAGCAAAAAGCTGAGCGAACAGATCGCGTTCGATGAGAACATCGTGGAAACGATCCACTTCATTAAGCCGCCGGACAATCTGCGCCAGAAGCTGAGCGCGCTGACGCCGCCGTCCGCGGCCGAGCAGCAGAAGCTGCGCAAGCGGATCATCAACCCGGCGGTGCTGACGGCGCTGCTCGGCGTGCTGGTGCTGGTCGGCGTGGTCGGCTTCCTCGTGTGGGAGCGCATGGAGAAATTTCCGGGCCGGGAGAGTGTCGAGGGGCTGCTCGGGACTGCCGCGAAGATGACTGGGGCGGAGCTCGAGGCCGTGGAATCGACGACGAGCCAACTCGGCGACTGGCTCTACATGCGCGGTTACGAGGGCTACGAAATCCCGCCCGAATTGGCCGCGGTGCCGGTGCTGGGTTCGCGCGTCTTTACCTACGACGGGCGGAAGGTGGCGCAGGCGGCCGTGGATAAACACGATTCGCTGCTCTACCAATTTCACGCCAGCCACTTCGGCATCGAGCTCCCGGCCGATGGCGACTGGCTGGTGCTGACGCGTGATGAATGGGTTGGTGCGGTCCGGCAGCGCGGCGATCACTGTTTCCTGATCGCCTTCCGCGGCAGCAAGGCCGAGATGCGAGAGTTCCTGAAGACGCTGCCCAAGAAATGATCGCCCGCTTTCTCCTGCTCATCCTCGGCCTGTCGCTGGCCGCCTGCTCGTCGTTCGATGGGCGCTGGAAATCCGCGGCCAGCAGCAGCACCGCCACCCGCTGGGAGGGCCGCTGGACGAGCCATAAGCACCAGACGCCTTCCGGTCCTGCCGGGGGACGCCTCCGGGCAGTGATCGAGCCGGCCCCGGAAGGAAAGCTGACCGCGCACTTCCACGCCAACTGGCAGATCTTCTCCAGCGATTACACCATGACGCTCAATCCGAAAGGGGCGTCGCCCCGTCGCGGCTCCGGGCGCGATTTTGTCGGCACGCACGAACTTCCGAAGATGTTTGGCGGCACTTACCGCTACGAGGCGCAGATCGTGGGCGACGATTTCCAGGCCAGCTACGACTCCAGTTACGACACCGGTATTTTCACCCTCCGCCGCCTCCCGCCCGCGAAAGATTATGCTTCGGCGCATGCCGGGCATTGACGACCTGCGCGCGAATCTCCTACACGAAGTCATGTCCCGCCCCATCCGCCTTTTTTTTCCGATTGCCTGCGCTGTCCTTTCCCTCGGGTTGAATGCCTGCGTCGGGACGGTCTACGACCGCATGTATTCGAACAAGAAGACCCACTTCAAGCCCCCGGCGGAGAACAAGGAAGCCTCGGCGGAAGACATCCTCAAGAACGTCGAAGGCAACAAACCGCCCGTGGATGGTTCGATGCCGGTCGATGCTCTCGCGGTGCCGCCGCCGGCGGGCGATATTCCCGGCCTGCCCCCGGCGATGCCGGATCCCGCCGCGCCGCCGGCCCCGGCGTTGCCGCCGCCGCCGCCGCTCTGATTTGCCCACGCCAACAGTCGCGGGGCCAGCCCGCAACTCCGCCGCGCCCCTTGGGTTTCACCGCCCATGGAGTTCCACCTCGTTATTTGTTCGCCTCCTTGTGACTGTGGGCTCGCCCTTGACTTCACGACGCGATGAGCGAACTCCCCTCCGTCATGTCTGAGCCGGAAGCCAACGAGGAGGCGGGAGCTCCCGAGCAATTGCTCGCGGAAATCCACGTCTTCGTGGCCGGGGAATTGATCGCCAAATACGCGATCGAGCACGGCGAATACATCATCGGGCGCGATGCCTCCTGCCCGGTCGTGGTCGATGCCGACCTTGTCTCCCGGCATCACGCGCGCCTCACTTTCAATTCTTTCGAGCTGGTGATCGAGGATCTCGGATCGAGCAACGGCGTCTACATCGACGGCGTGCAGGTCCAGCTTCCCACCCGGGTACGGCTCGATCAGGAAGTGCAGGTTGGCGCCGCCCGGCTCTTCATCCGCCTGCGCGATTCCGCCGCCAAGCAGCTCGCCGAGGCGCTCTGGGACAAGGATCTGGGGCTGGCGCCGGTGCGCGATCAGCTCGAGGGAAAGAAATACAAGGTCGTCACCACGATCAATCGCGGCGGCATGGGCGTGATCCTCCAGACGCGCGACCTGCGCATCCGGCGCACCGTGGCGATGAAGGTGATGAACACCAAACACCAGTTCTCGCGCGAGAACGTGCTGCGGTTCATCGACGAGGCGCAGCTCACCGGCCAGCTCGAGCACCCGAATATCGTGCCCGTCTACGAGCTCGGCATCGATGATCAGGGCGAGATTTTCTACACGATGAAATTCGTCAAGGGCACCACCCTCGACGACGTCCTGCGCGGCATCCGCCACGGGCGTGAGAAGATCATCGAGAAGTATCCGCTCGGGACGCTGCTGACGATTTTCCAAAAGGTCTGCGATGCCGTGGCCTTCGCTCACGCCAAGGGTGTGGTGCATCGCGACCTCAAGCCCGAGAACATCATGATCGGCTCCTTCGGCGAGGTGCTGGTCATGGATTGGGGCCTCGCCAAAAACATCACCGGCGGTCGGCGCGAGGCCCCGCCGGAGGCATCGGTGGATGGGAATAATGTGCAGACCGCGGCACCCTTTGACAACCTGCGCGGCTTCGAAACGATGCACGGCCTGATCGTCGGCACGCCGCCGTATATCTCGCCCGAGCAGGCCCGTGGCGAACTCGACCGGATCGATGCCCGCTCCGATATCTACGTGCTCGGCGGCATCCTCTACGCGATCCTTGCGCTGCGCCCACCCGTCGAGGGCGAGACGGTGCATGAAGTCGTCGAGAAGATCATCACCAGCGCCATCGCGACGCCATCGAGTCACAATCAGCCGGCTAAAAGACCCTCCAAGGTGAAACCCGTCGAGCCGCTCGGCGAGGGCGAGCCGGAGTCGATCGTCTTCGCGCATTGTCCCGGCAAGCGCATTCCCGAGAGCCTCTCCGCCGTGGCCATGAAAGCGCTTTCGCTCGACCCGGCGGATCGTTACCAGGTCGTCGAGGATTTGCAGGCCGACATCGAGGCCTTCCAGGGCGGTTTCGCGACCAAGGCGGAGCGTGCGGGCTGGTTTAAGCACTCCCTGCTTTTTGCCGGCCGGCACAAAAAGGAAGTCGCGATCTTCACGATCTTCGCGGTGATCTTTCACGTGCTGGTCATCGGCTTTTTCATCCAGCTCACGCGGGACCGCGCACGCGCGCTCGCCAGCGAAAAGCGCGCGATCGTGCAGGAGCAATTGGCCGCGGAACGGCTGCAGGAGCTGCGCGGCACGGCGCCCACCTTTGCCGCCGAGGCGCAGCAGCTCATCGACGATCGCAATCTCCCCGAGGCCCTGGAGAAAATCGATTACGCCATCCTGCAGGTCCCGAACGAAGCCAGCTACCACAACCTCCGCGGCAACATCCTGCAATCGATGCTCCGGCTTGAGGAAGCCATCGAAGCCCATGAACAGGCGTTCCGCCTCAATCCCAAGCTCAAGGAAGCGGAGACCAACACCGAACTGTCCCGGCGCATCCTGAAAAAGATTGGCAGCGACGAGCAGATCAAGCCGGCCATCGTGGCCGAGCTCTACACCGCACTCGTCAATCAAGGCCGCCGCAGTGCAGCCGAGAATATCGAAAGCCAGCTTGGCCTCGATAAACAGCGGCTTGTCAGGATCTGGCGGGACGCTTTCGACAAGCGCGGGCTGCAGCAGCAGCGCTTCGAGACGAACGCGGACAACACCATCAACGTCGATTTCAGCAAGCTGCCGCTGCCCGATTTCAAGAAACTCCGCGACCTGCCGGTGAGCGGGCTGAATCTCGAAGACACGAAGATCACGGACATCAACGGCCTGCGCGGCTTGCAACTCCAGACCCTCTCGCTCGGGCACACCATCGTGCGCGACCTCTCGCCGCTCATCGGCATGCCGCTGCGGAGCTTGAGTCTCGATGGTTCCGCCGTGACCGATATTGCCCCGCTGCATTCGCTCCCGCTCGAAGTGCTGCGGCTCGTCAATACGCGGGTCACGAATCTCGAACCGCTCGCGGGGACGAAGATCGAGCAGCTCTACCTCGCCGGTTCCCGCAACATCAAGAACCTCGCGCCGCTCCGCGGTCTGCCGCTGCAAACCCTGACGCTCAATCGCACGGCGGTGAGCGATTTGCGGCCGCTCGTGGAATCGCCGCTGCGCGAACTCAACCTCGAAGGATGTTCTGCGCTCAAGGATCTGCAGCCCCTCGTGGACATCGCCACTTTGGAAAGCGTCGTGATTCCGCTGCACATCAAGGACATCGAATTCCTGCGCGGCCACCCCGGCATCAAGCGGCTCTCCTATCAAAAAATGACCCAGTCCGCGGAGGACTTCTGGAAGGAGTTCGACGCGAAGAAGGCGTCGGCTCCGCAGCCGGGTAAAACCGCGGAATAAAACAACCCCAAGAAATTTCTTGGCGTCCTGCGGCCTTTTGCGTAACGCGACGCGGTGGCCCCCCCCGACGCACCACAACAACGGCTTGGTCGCGGCGCTCTCAAAGCGAGGTTCTGGGATATTTTCGCAGGCCGGTGTTCGGCTGGATTCAGTTGTTGTCGGCGCTTTTTTTTGATCCTGCACCCGGGGTCGGTTTCGCGGGCAATCTATCTGCCTGACTCCGGAAACAATCCGTATTGGTTCCCGCTTTCCGCCAATGACTCCGCGCCATCCTCGGGCCCGGACTGGACGGATGACGGCATGGGCCATGCCGCTTGGTGGAATTCCTTTCAATCCATGCGCGACGCCGGTGGCATCGTCTGGTGGGGTGGGGGCGATTATCTCGTTGATGCGGTCTGGCAGACCATCCCGCCCCAATACCATGCCCCGGCCGGTGACGGCGATGGCGATGGCCTCCCGGACGATCTCGATCCCTACCCGGACGATCTCAATAATCGCACCTTCCAATGGCCGGGCGGCAGCTTTTACATCAATAACAGCCCGGTCACTTTGGGGGCCCAATACTATCCGGGTTCATGGTCCGATGGCGATCTTGATGGGATCCCCGATCCGGCCGATCCCTATCCCGCCGACGGCGTCAATGGCAACACCGGCAATTCCTTCCACTGGGCGGGCGGGACATTCACGATCAATAACTCATCTGTCACTTTGCCCGGCCAATCCTACTCCGGGACGTGGTCCGATAGCGATAGCGACACCATCCCGGATGCGGCCGATCCCTACCCCTCCGATGCCCAGAATGGCAACACCACCTTTTCCTGGAGCGGCGGCACTTACCTCGTGGATGGGATCACCGTCACCTTCGGTGGCGGAATCTATAACGGCTCCTGGAGCGAAAGCGACGGGGATGGCCTCCCGGACGCAGCCGATCCCTACCCCTCCGATACGAGCAACAACACCGCGTGGTGGGGCGGTGGCACATTTCTCATCGAAGGCACCAGCGTCACGGCCACCGGTCAATATCACCGGGCCAACGCTGGGGATGCCGATACCGATGGGTTGCCCGACGATTTGGACGCCTACCCCGGCGATCCCACCAACAATACCTTCTGGTGGAATGGCGGCACCTTTTGGGTGGATGGCGAAGCAATCACTTTCAACGCCCAGAATTACCGCGGCACCGCGACCGATACCGACGGCGATGGCCTCCCCAATTCCCTCGACGCCTACATCCAGGACGCCGCCAATAACACCTCCTGGTGGGACGGCGGCACGTTTTTACTGAATGGTGAAGACAGCACCTATCCCGGCCAGTATTACGCCGGCCTCTTCATCGACAGCGATGGCGATGGCATTCCTGGAGTGCTCGATCCCCATCCCAATGATGCGTGGAACAACACCAACTACTATTTTGGCGGCGGGACCTA